>JANRFB010000074.1:44831-48933 GCA_030725785.1 Solirubrobacteraceae bacterium | reverse complement strand
TCTTCTTATCTTTGGCCATCTTCGTCTCAGCCCCCAAATCGGAATCGAATTAGCGCTGCCACGGCACTGAAGCCATCGCGCCACGTGATCTTCTTGCCCTCTTCGTAGGTGCGACCGTAGTACGAAATCGCTACTTCGAACAGGCGGATGTTCTTGTGCCGCAGAACCTTGGCCGTAACTTCGGGCTCGAAGGCGAAGTCGTTCGAGACGAGCTTGATCGAGCGAATCAGCTTGCCGTCGAAGGCCTTATAGCCGACCTCCATGTCGCTGATCGTCGTGTTGTAAAGAATGTTCGTCAGCAATGAAAGGAAGCGGTTGCCGGCGTAATGCCAGAAGAGGTGAGCGCGCTGCGTCTCGCCGCCGCGGAAGCGCGTGCCGTAAACGACGTCGGCAACACCGTCGAAAAGTGGCCCCAGCAGCTTCGGAATATCCGCCGGGTCGTACTCCAGGTCGGCGTCTTGAATCATCACGAAGTCGCCGGTCGAGGCGTTGATGCCTGTGCGCACAGCGGCGCCCTTGCCTTGGTTGCGCTCGTGGACGATCAGGCGCAGCCCAGGGATTTCTGACTCGAGCCCACCGACGACCTCGACCGTTTCGTCGATCGACCCGTCATCAACAACGAGGATCTCAAGATCGAAGTCAAGCTCCGTCAGGCGGCGCAGAACCTGCTCTATGGTCCGGGCCTCGTTGTAGGCCGGCACAATCACGGTGACGCGCATTAGAACCTCTTCTTAACTGGTCGCTGACGGTCTCTGCGGAACAGGACAAGCCAACAATCCGCCAGCTTTCCTAAATAGCGGGGGCGGGATTCGAACCCGCGACCTTCGGGTTATGAGCCCGACGAGCTACCAGACTGCTCCACCCCGCGACGTGTTGCTAAGGCTAGCACCGAAGTGAACGCGGCGCAGGCAGTGAAATCAGACGACCGCAACGCGCGCGATTGTCGTTGCCGACTGGTAATAAATGTCGCGGCCGAAGCCCGGCGCTGGGAAGAGGAAACCCTGACAGGGCGACGGCACGTCAACGCGCGCCTTGTCGACTCCGCTGTCGAGGTCGAGAACAACAAGCTGGTCGTTGCCGAGTGCAACGCCACTTTTTCGCACCAGCGCGAACTTGCCCAGCGCCTGCAGCACCGGCCGCGTGAGGCGCCGCACTAGAGGGCGGCGCATCAACTTCGGCTGATTCCAGTCCTGCACTACAAGCTCACGCGTGTCGGGGTACAGGATCAGATGGCCGGCGTGGGCGAAACCGTCGCGCCGCCAGAGCTCTTCCATCTGGTCGCCGACGAGCCGCCAAGCGCGCAGCACGGCGTTGCCGGCGTCGTAGGCGATCACAACGCCGCCGACCGGATCCCAAGCCGGTGGGTTCGATTCAGTCCCGTAAGGCAAGCCGCTGATCTCAGCCGAATCAATCTTTGAAGCATCGTCGCGCCGCGCCCACCAGAGCCGCACAGGGTCGGGTGCGGTGCCGCAGTCGCGCATCGTTACGTCGGTGTCGTTCTGGCCGTTGTCCATCCAGAGCAGGTGCTCGTCGGTGATCACTGGATCCCAGCCGAAGCTACGCCCGGGCGCTGGGCCGTAAGACGGCTGCCAGTCTTCGTCAACGACGATCTTGCCTGCCTCGCGATCGAGATGGAGGCGGAAGACTTTGGTTGTACCGATCACAAAAACGTTCTCGCCATCACTGCAAAGCCTGCCGATCGATGGTTCTGGCAGCGTCAGCGGCTCGGCGACAGGCAGCAGAGTCAGCGGATCGAGGATTGAAACGGTCGATGGCGCAAGCCCGGCCGGGGCGTCGCAGTCCTTCGTCACCAGCTCGCCGCCGTTCAGGATCACGAACGAGTTGTGCGGTCGCGCAACCGGCAGCTTGTGCGAGGCGAGCACTTCAAGATCGGCGGTCAGCCGGTGTGCCCAACCACCAAAGACCATGTAGATGTCGCCGTTAGCGTGGCAGCCAATTCCACCTGGCCAATAAGGGCCACCTGGCAGCTTCGGCGTTGAGGCGGTCACTTCAAGCGTCACCGGATCGAGCTTCTCAGTCCAGCCGCGCACCGGCGCCGACTGCGCACCGCCGGTCCAAGGCATCTCGTGGCGCAGCGCGTAGAGCTCACCTTCGTTGCGGCGAATAACCATGTCGCTGGCATAGGCGTCCTTCACTGCTGTGACTTCGAGCCGCTCGCCGGGCTGGATGCCCAGCCCAGCCTGCCCACCGGCGCAGCACCAGCGCAGCGAGCCGCCGTCCTCGCTACTCCAAGGCGTTGGCCAGTACTGGCCTACTTCGTCAACAGGAATCTGCGCTTGATCGGTCATCGGCCAGCGAGGCTATTAGAGCCTGCTGGCAAGGTGCGTCGCGGTCAGCCGACCTTCTCGATCCCCGGCGGCTTCCAAGTGCCGTTAAGGATCGACTTCGAAGGAACGTAAAGGCGCATGTTGAGGCGGAAACCGGCCTCTGGCGAGGGCAGCCAGTTGACGTCCTTTTCGGTCGGCTTGCTCTTCTGGACGACGATCACGACCGAGCCATCTTTGCGCGTGATCATGCCCGGGTGGTCGGGGCCGACGGCGTAAACCTTCGCTGCGTTGGGAACGAGATAGCCATTTGAGTCGTACATCGTCACCGACCAGAAACCCTTGACCGGCGGAAGCTTGCCGCGCTTGAAGACCATGCGGTACCTGTTGGCACCATTGAGCATCTCGCCGGCGGAATCGGTTAGAGCGGTTGGGTAGGTCGACTCTTCGACCGTGTTGATGCCGATGCCCACCAGAGCGACGCGGGCCCGCATCTGATAGTCCGTCCCAAAACGGCCGACCTTTGGTGAAGGGTCGTACCAGCCGCCGTTTTCCTTCGCCTCGGTCAGGATCGGCAGCCTCGCCTCGATTGGAAGCGATGCGGCAGCGGCGTCAACGCCGGCAGCCAGCCCTTCGAGCACTGGCGCCGGCAACCCGGCGGTGCTCGGCTTTAGCCCCGCGCCAATACCGAAATTCCGCATCCGAGCAACGATGTCGGCGTCGCGCGTCGGCGGCGGATCCTCGGTCATTCCGGCGCTCAGTAGGTCAAGGAACCCGAGCCCCGTCGGTTCGACCGTCTTTGGCCGTCCAGGAGTCAGATTGCGCGGCTTGGAAAGGCCCTTTCCTGCTGTGAGGGAGGCGAGAGTGCCGAGCCGGTACTGCGCCATCAGCTTCTTTGCCTTCGCCTGGTCCTTATTACCCCTGACCAGCGTGCGACCGATCACCCAGAGACGGCGGGCAGACGACTTGAAGCGCTTGACGCCCTTTGGCAGCGCCTTCTTCGACTTTGCGCCGCTCCACTCCAGCGCCCATGTGCCGCCGGCAGAGCCGTTGAGGCGGCTTCCGACATAGCCGACAACATTGGTGTAGGGCTCAACAAACTCAAAGGTCCAATAACGCGGATCGAAGAGGCCGTGATCCATTTTCGGGACCTTCAGCACGACCGGTCCCTTTCCAAGATCAATCTGGGCAAGCGAGTAGAGCGTGTCTGTGTTGGGAGCAACGACGCCCTGCGCTGCCGGCGTGGCCAGTTGCTGCGCGTTGGCCAGCACGTTCAGAGGTGCGCTGAGCTTGAGGTCCGCTTTTCGGATCAGGTTGAACTCGTTGAGCGGGAAGCCGTAGAGGTAGGCCTCTTTGCCCATCGCTACGCCTGCGGCGCGCTGCTGCTCTGGCGTTGAGCCGAAGTTGACGGCGCCAGCGACGGCGCCAGCGGGGGCGGCGGCTGCGAGCACGGCAGCAGTAGCGAATCCCAACAGAAACACTCTCTTAATCTCCATAGAACGGCATGTTACACGGAGCCCGTCCGCGCTGTCGCGGTTGCCTTCTCACCTGCGCTAGGTATCGTGCCGCGCGATGGCGAAGATCTTTGTAGCCCGGGCACTGCCGGGAGATGCGATCGAGCGACTGCGCGGCGCAGGCCACGAGGTGACCGTGCACGGCGGCTCGATGCCGCCGACGCGTGAGGAGCTGCTGGCCGGCGTTGCCAATGCCGATGGGTTGCTCTCGCTATTAACCGACCGCGTTGACGGCGAGCTGCTCAACAGCGCTCCGCAGCTAAAAGCGGTAGCCAACTTCGCCGTCGGCTGCGACAACATCGA
>JANRFB010000074.1:42951-44731 GCA_030725785.1 Solirubrobacteraceae bacterium | reverse complement strand
CTGATCAACACGACGCGCGGCGGTGTCGTTGATCAAGCCGCCCTGATCGAGGCTCTCCACGCTGGCACGATCGGAAGCGCCGCGCTCGACGTCACCGACCCTGAGCCACCAGCTGCCGATGACCCAATCTACGACGCTCCAAACTGCCTGATCGTGCCGCACATCGGCTCAGCAACGGCAACCACTCGCGCCGCGATGGGCAACTGCGCGGCCGACAACCTGCTCGCCGCGCTGGCTGGCGAGCCAATGCCGACGCCGGCGCCCGCTCCGCCATCAGCGTAATCTCGTTGCGGTGAGAATCGCCGTCGTTGACATCGGAACGAACTCGACGCGGCTGCTTCTGGCCGACGTAGCCGCCGACGGCTCGATCACCGAGCTGGCGCGGCGCAGTGAGGTGACGCGGCTTGGCGTCGGCGTCGACTCCAGTGGGGTTCTCGCCGATGAAGCTATGAAGCGAGTCTTTGTGGCTCTAGACGATTATTCAGCGATGATCGAAGAGCTTGGCGGCGCCGACAAGCGACGCGCCGTGCTTACTAGCGCGACCCGTGACGCCGCCAACGGACCCGAGTTCACGCGCCAGGTCGCTGAGCGCTACCAGCTCGATGCGCGCGCAATCGCCGGCGAGCAGGAGGCGCAGCTCTCGTTCCTCGGCGCTACCAGCGGCCGCGACCCTGGCGACGGAGAGCAAATCGTCGTCGTCGACATCGGTGGTGGCTCGACCGAACTGATCATCGGCCACGGCCGCACAGTTGGCTTCCATGTCTCGACGCAGCTGGGCGTAGTAAGGCAGAGCGAACGCCACATTGCCCACGACCCACCGACCGCTGATGAGCTACAGCAGCTCGGCTCCGAAGTCGACGAGGTTCTGACCGCCGCGGTTCCGCAAGACGAGCGGGCGCAGGTCACGACAATCATCGCCGTCGCCGGCACGGCGACTTCGATGGCCGCGATCGACCTTGAGCTAGAGCCTTATGACCCCGAGGCAGTCCATGGCTACCGCGTCTCACTGGAGCGCTGCCGCGAGATCGCGGCACGGATGGCGTCGATGCCCGAAGCTGAGCGACGCGAAGTTGCCGGGCTCCACCCTGACCGCGCGCCGACGATCCTTGCCGGTACCCAAATACTCGTCCGCGTGATCGAGGCCTTCGGGCTTGACGAGGTCGAAGTTTCCGAGCACGACATCCTCTACGGCGTCGCGCTCGACGCCGCCTTTAACTCTTAGCCGCGCCGATTAAGCGAGGTTCGCTTTGCGTGGGTAGATCACGTCAGGGTCCTGGAGCACATTGACGAGCGCTGGCAGGCCGGAGGCGAAGGCTCGCTCCAGCGCGGGGCGCAGGTCTGCTGGCTTCTCAACCAGTTCGCCGTAGCCGCCGAGCGTCGTGACGATCTCGTCGTAACGCGTGCCAGGCCGCAACTCAGCGGCAACGGAGTAGCCATAGAGGAACTCCATCGGGTGCTTCTCGAGCGCCCAGATGCCGTTGTTCCCCATCACGGCGACGACGTTGACGCCGTGGCGCGCGAGCGTGTCGAACTCCATGCCGCCAAATCCGAAGGCGCCGTCGCCAACGATCAGGACTACCTGACGGTCAGGGAAGGCGAGCTTCGCGGCCAGCGCGTAGCCGGTGCCCGAGCCGAGGCAGCCGAACGGGCCAGGGTCGAGCCAACAGCCCGGTTCAAAAGAGTTGATCATCTTGCCGGCGAACGAGACGAAGTCGCCGCCGTCGCCAATCACGATCGCGTCGCGGTCAAGGAACTGGTTTAGCTCGTGGTAGATCCGCAT
>JANRFB010000074.1:0-42851 GCA_030725785.1 Solirubrobacteraceae bacterium | reverse complement strand
ACTAGCTCCAGCAACGCCTTCTCGCCATGCCCCCACCAGAGGTTGGTGCCGGCCATGATCACCGGGCGCTCAGCTGCAGCGAGCAGAGCGATCGCTTCGTCAATTCCACTAGTGGCGGCAGGTTCGGCCTCGGGGTCGGGGAGCTGCGGCGCGGGCGGCGACTCTTCGCCCTCGGAGAAGACGACGTCGAGCGGGAAGTCGATGAAGGTCGGGCCGGAGTGCGGAGCCAGCGCCGTCGTCAGCGCTTCGTCAATGAGCCCGGGGATTGCCTCTGGGCTTTCTGCCGTGGCGGCGAACTTCGTCAGCGGCGCGACAAAAGGAATGTGGTCGATCTCCTGCAGCGAGCCCATCCCCCAGCGCAGCGCCGGCGCGCGGCCGCCGAGAACCATGATTGGAGATTGGTTCTGCAGCGCTGAACCGATTGCGCTGAGTCCGTTGGTAACGCCCGGGCCGGCCGTCAGGGCGGCGACGCCGGGCTGACGCGTGACTTTGGCCCAGCCTTCGGCAGCGAATGTCGCGGCCTGTTCGTGGCGCGTGTCGACGATCTCAATCCCCTCGTCGCGGCAGCCGTCATAGATCGAGAAGAGGTGGCCACCGGAGAGCGTGAAGAGTTTCGAAACCCCGTACTGCTTCAGCCGTCGCGCTACGAGGCGCCCACCGTGAAACATTGTCGTCGAGCCAGCGTCAGTTTCCATCGCGCAACCCTACCGCCGTAGCCGCGCGCACCTGCGCCCCCCACCTGCGCCTCCGACAGCTCGTATCGCTAACCTCTCCCGAGTTAGAGACCAGCCGAGTCGCTGCCGCCCTGTGCGGCCGCGAGCGGGGGAACCAGGTTGTTGGGGCTAAGCGCTCGCAGTTCGGAGCGCCGCGCAGACTCTTAAAGCGCGCGCCCGTCAGCTCACCTCGTAGGCAGAGATAAGAGTGGTCAGCGGTTCATGTCAGGTTTTAGAGAATCAACTTCCCCCCTGCTTCGCAGAGGCCTCCCGGCCTCGTTGGCTTTGCTCGCCTTCGGTGCTCCTGTGGCGCTCGCGGCAAGCGGCCCCGGCGGCACTGAGGTTCCGGGCCGACCTCTGGTCACCTCGGTCTCGTGCCCGCTTCAGCCCGCGAGCAGCTGCGCCACCGGTCAACAGATGACTGTTCGCGGCAGCGAGCTACAGAGCGCGCAGCAGGTGACCTTCGTCGGCTCCACTGGCAGCCGCGACAACGTCGTCGTCAAGCTTTCAGCTCGCGCCGCTCAGCCGACCGCGATAACTGTCACGGTCCCAAGGGGCGCGAAGAGCGGCGCCGTGCGCATCAGCGGCACGATCGGCAGCGCCGTGACCGCGCCGCAGCCAGTGAAGATCGTTGCCGGACTGCCCGCGACCGACGACGCAAGCGGTTCGAAGAAGCTGATCGCCGGCGGCAAGCGCGAGGCTCGCTTCAGCTATCACGTAAGCGGGAGCGTGGCGGCCGGCGCGCGCGTCGAAGCGGTTAGTGGAGTTACCGGCAAGGTCGTGCGCACGTGGCCGCTGGTCAAATCCGGTGAAGGTTCCGTCAACTGGGATGGTTTCGTTGGCAATCAACCGGCGAAGAGCGGCGCCTATGTGCTGCGGCTAAACGAACTGGCCAGCAACAGCGCGAAGACCAAGGTCGGCAGCGACAGCCAGTTCGAACTTGCAGAGGGCTTCTTCCCAATCCGCGGGGCTCACAAGCTCTCGAGCACGGCGATGCAGATGTTTGGCGGCGGCCGTGGCCACCAAGGCAGCGACCACTTCGCCGCCTGCGGCACGCCGCTGGCAGCATGGACCAGCGGCGTCGTGCAGTTCAATGCCAACCAAGGGGCAGCGGGCAACTACATTGTCGTCCAGCGCGCCAACGGTGAGTCGTATGCCTACATGCACATGCGTGAGCGCTCGCCAGCCAAAGTCGGAACGAAGGTCTTCGCCGGCCAGCGGCTCGGCCGCGTCAGCGACAGCGGCCGTGCTAGCGGCTGCCACCTGCACATCGAACTTTGGACCGCGCCGGGTTGGTACAAAGGCGGAAAACCATACGATTCGCTTCCGTTGATGAAGCGGCTCGACAAACTCAACTAGGAGAGTTTGCAGAGCTTGATGCCCGGGGAGGGGCTCGAACCCCCACGTCCCTTGCGGGACAGCCGGTTTTAAGCCAGCCGCGTCTACCGGTTCCGCCACCCGGGCGGGCGCTGAAGACTAGCCTGTAACTGTGACTAAACGCAGCTCGAGGGAGCGAAAAAAAACGAAACCTTTTGCCTCCAGCGGTGTTGGTATGTCTGAAGAATCAATGGAAGCCTCAGCAATCACACAATCCGACCTTGTAGGTCTGCGCGCTCCAAGCGCCTTCTTGCGTCTCCAGTCCGACGAGAAATTGGTCACGCTGACGCGCCGCGGCAACCAGTCGGCCTATGAAGCGCTGGTCGGCCGTTACCACGCCCGGATCCTCGGCTTCACGCGCCACATGCTGGCTTCAAAGGAAGATGCCGAGGACGTTACCCAGGAGAGTTTCGCCGCCGCCTACAGCGCGATGATGGCCGACGAACGCGCGATTAACGTCAAGCCTTGGCTCTACCGCATCGCCCGTAACCGTTCGCTCAACCACCTGCGTCGGCAAACCGCGATCGGCGTTGACGACTTCGACCACCATGTCGCCAACTACGGCCGCACGACCGAGGATGAAGTCAGCCAGCGGGAAGACCTGCGGCAGCTGATGACGGACGTGCGCGAGCTGCCCGAGTCGCAGCGCACAGCGCTGCTGCTGCGTGAGATCGACGCGCTCTCCTATGACCAGATCGCTGAGGCGATGGAAACGACCGTGCCGAGCATCAAGTCGCTGCTCGTTCGAGCCCGCGGTGGCCTCGCCGAGGCAGCCGAGGCTCGCCAAATCTCCTGCGAAGAGGTGCGGATCGAACTTGCCGAAGTAGCCGAGGGGCTCACCAAGCTCTCTCCCCCGGTCCGCCGCCATACGCGCGAATGCGAACGCTGCAAAGGCTTCCAAGCCACCCTGAAGCAGAACAACAAGGCGCTCGCGATGCTGCTCCCGATCGGGCCGCTGCTAGTGCTGAAGAAGGTCGTTCTCGCTCACATCGGCACGACTGCCAGTGCCGGCTCGACGGCGGCCGCTAGCGGCGGGCTGCTCTCCGGCGCCGTTGGCTCGGTGGCTACGAAGGCCGCCGCAACTATGGCCGCCGCCGCGATCGTCACGACCGGCGCTGTCGAGGTTAATAAGGCAACGACCGCCGAACCCAAGCGCGAGTCTGCCGCCGCAATAATGCAGAGCACCCCGGTCGCAGTAGCGCCAATCGCGCCACCGACGAAGAACGAAGCACCGGCGAAGCCCGAGGCCCTCATCGCTGCTGCCCCTACGGTCGCCGCTCTGGTCGCGCCGGTCGTCGACCCAGAGCCGCTGCCTGTAGCGGTTGATCCAACCGTCGTCGCCGTGCCTGTCGTCCCTGAGGAGCACCACGATGACGTGACGCTCGCACCACCGGTCGTCGACACGCCACCAGCACCACCGGTCGTCGACACGCCACCAGCACCACCGGTCGTCGACACGCCACCAGCACCACCGGTCGTCGACACGCTGCCGGCGCCACCGGCAGAGCCGGTTACCCCGCAGAGCGTCGAGACAGCCGCTGACGAGGCGCCGGTCTCGATTCCTTCAGCTCGCTAGCCCTCAGTTACCGACTACGAGCGATTCAAACGGTTCACGCAGCGGAGCCTGCAGAGCGAGCGAGGGCGCCGTCAACGCACCGTCGCCGCGGATCGCTGTCATCGTCACGTCGAGCCCGGTGCGCGTGCCAGGATCGGCCGCGAAGAGCAGCACGCGCCTCCCGTAGAAGCTGCGCCCGCCGCGAACGAAGCGGTAAAGGATTTCGTAGCCAGGCTGATTCCCTAGCAGCAAGGGGCCTTCCGCGATCGTCGCAAAGCTCGGATCGCTGGCGCCTGCCGCAGCCGTGATCTTCTCAGCCCGCAGCGGCAGCGCTCCTTGAATCGAGCCTTCATAAGCAGGGAGCAAGACCGGCTCGATTGTGAAGCTCCGCTTTGCAGCGACGCTGGCCGGCGTCTCGAGGCGCAGCGATTCGCGACCAACGGTTACGCGCTGCTGGAGCAGATCACCGTTGTAATCGAGCTGGAACGGGACTGGAGCGCCGACCTCAACCTTCTTCGTCGGCGAACCAGCACCGAGCAGTAGAGCGAGAATAACCAGAGCGACGGCGACCGCAGCGGTGATGATCAGCGCCCGCGGCAGGCGCCCAAGTGCGCGCCACTTGGGGCCGAGCTTCGTCGGCAGTGATTCGCCGAACTCTGGGCGGACAATCGAGCTCATCGCAGCTCAGCGTAGCTGCCGCTCAAGATCCGTCAGCAAAGAACTGATCGAGGTCGAGGTCGGTGAAGGAACCGAAAGCGACCATCGTCTGCGAGCGGCTCACGCCTTCGAGAGCGGCAACATTTTCAGCCAATGCTTCGGCAAGCTCCTCGTGGCGCTCTACCCGCACAATCGCTACAAAGTCCCAAGCACCAGTCACCGAGTAAACCTCGGCGACACCGTCGATCTGCTGCAGCTTCCCGCCGAGCTTGGCCAGCGCCGTGCGCTCCGATTCAACAAGGATGAAGGCCGTAATCATTGAAGCTCCAAACTCTGCCCAGGGTCGAGCACCGTGACTGTCGCGTTGCCTTCTGCGGCGACGGCGTCGGCAAAAGCTGACGCGTCGGTCTCAATCGGCGGGAAAGTGTTGTAGTGAGTCGGCACTACCAGCGGCGCGCCGACCAGCGTTGCGGCGCGGACGGCGTCATGGCGGTCCATCGTGTAATGGCCGCCAATTGGAATCAGCGCCAAGTCGAGCGAGTGGCGTTGCCCGGGCAACGCCAGATCACTAAAGAGCGCCGTGTCGCCCAAGTGGTAGATCGTCTTGCCGCCGATGTTGATCACGATCCCGGCCGGCGTATTGACCGTTCCACGTGGCGTCGTTGAGGTGTGCCAAGCCGGGACCCACTGCGCCCATCCCCAGTCAAAATCGATAGTCCCACCGATGTTGGGATCGTAAATGGGGTGTTCAGTGCCGAGCTCATCTGCCAGCTCGGCGGCGATCTCAACCACGGTCGCTATCGGGGCGCCGGTGCGCAGCGCGATCGCGGCAGTGTCGCCGAGGTGATCTTGGTGGCCGTGCGTCACGAGGATCGCGTCGGCTTTGATGTCGGCTGCATCGGCGCTGGCCTTCGGATTACCCGTCAGGAAAGGGTCGATCAGCACCGTCGTCCCGTCGTGTTCGATTGAGAAGGCCGAGTGGCCGAGATAATTGACCTTAACGCTGCTCATCCGTCGCTCCCCTCGCCACCGTTTGCTGTTCGGAGCTCGTCAGCCAACGCCAGCCCGACGGCAACGCCAACGAGCATCGCCAGTCGCGATTCCTCAGCAACCAGCTCTGCCATTGCAATGCGGCGCGGCTCGTCGTCAACTATCTCTGCGACGCGACTGATCTCGCCTTGATGGGCTGAATCAAAGAAACCACCGGCATCGAGCGCGGCCCCGAGAATCTGCTGAAGACCAGGCGCAGCGTGAGTAACCAGCTCCTGAGCGTCGGCGAAACGATCGCCGTCGGCGATCGCTGCGACCGCTGCGTCAACTTGTTCAGCGCTGTAACGGTGCTCAGCCATCGCTGCAGAGCCTACCGACGCGCGAGAATCGAGCCGGCGAGCAGGCCAAGAATGAGCCCTGCGGCGCCCGCAGTAGAGCTCGCTTCAACGGCAGCGAGCGGCATCAGCAGCAGTACTGCGGCATAGATCGCAGTGCCGATCAGATCGACCGATGGCTGCTCGCCGCGGCGCGTCTCAAGCACCGGAGCTATGACCCAGGCGCCGATTAGCCCGAGCGCGGCGGCATTTGCCCCAAGCGCCAGTGGGATGGTCTCCAGCCCGGCGGCCGCCGCCATTCCACCGACGGCACAGATCGCAAAGCAGGCACCAGCGACAACTGCGCCGTGGCGGCGTTCGATCAGCCCTCCAAACAGGGCTATGGCAACAACGCTCGCTGCCGTGTACCAGAGGTTGTCTGCAAAAAACGACGCTGTGACCAGACGCCACCATTGGCCGTCGATCTGCCCGACGATCCCTACCTCGCTGGCCAACACCACTCCCGGCACGATCAGAACGGCGCCAATAGCGCAGGACGCAGCGAGCGTTAACGAAACGAACGGCTTGCCAGGCGCTTGAACCGTGCGCCGCGAGCGCTCGCGACGTTTGCGTTGCCGCTTTGGCTCAGTGCCGCTGGCGGCAATCTGGCCACGCGCAATCTTCGGTGCGCGCTGCTGCATTCGTGCACCGCAGTACGGGCATTCGGTCACGTACTTCGAGACCTCAGCCCCGCAGGAACGGCAGACAACGAACAGATCAGGGGCATCGGACATCGGGGCTGCGATCTTAGCCCGCCTGTGCTCCCGGCAGCCAGCACGAATCGCAGGTACGCTTCAGCGAGCTTCTTTCCCGCTACCCGATACGGAGATAATTGACGTGGCCACTGAATCGATGACCTCTTCCCAGATAGAGGAACTACTCGGCGATAACGCCAAAACGCTGCTCGATCACAAGTGCACAACCATCGACGCTTCGATGTTGCACCTGCCGGGCCCAGATTTCAACGAGCGGATCGTTGCCGAGAGCGACCGCAGCGCTCAGGTGATGCGCAACCTCCAGCAGATGTGGGACCACGGTCGCCTTGGTGGAACAGGCTACCTCTCAATCCTTCCCGTCGACCAAGGAATCGAGCATTCCGCCGGCGCCAGTTTCGCGCCGAACCCTGAGTACTTCGACCCCGGCAAGATCGTCGAGCTGGCAGTAGAAGGCGGCTGCAACGCGGTCGCTTCAACGGTTGGAGTGCTAGGCGCAGTATCGCGTAAGTACGCGCACCGGATTCCCTTCATCGTCAAGCTCAACCACAACGAGTTTCTGACCTACCCGAACGCCTACGACCAGATCATGTTCTCTTCGGTTCAGCGCGCCTTCGACATCGGCGCCGCCGGCGTCGGCGCGACGATCTACTTCGGCTCGGAGGAGTCGCACCACCAGATCGTCGACGTCGCGGCAGCCTTCGAGGAGGCTCACCGGCTCGGCATGTTCACCGTGCTCTGGTGCTACCTGCGCAACAGCGCCTTCGTCGTTGACGGAACCGATTATCACGTCTCGGCCGACCTCACCGGTCAGGCCAACCACATCGGAACGACGATCGAGGCCGACATCATCAAGCAGAAGCTGCCCGAAAACAATGGCGGCTATCTGGCGCTCAACGAGGGCGGCGTCTCTTATGGCAAGACCAGCCCGCTGGTGTACGAGAAGCTGACGACCGACAACCCAATTGACCTGACCCGCTACCAGGTGGCCAACTGCTACATGGGCCGCTCAGGGCTGATCAACTCCGGCGGAGCTTCCGGCGGCGACAGCGATAAGGCCGAAGCCGTAACGACTGCGGTAATCAATAAGCGCGCCGGCGGTACCGGCCTGATTACGGGCCGCAAGGCCTTCCAGCGTCCGATGAACGAAGGAGTTGAAATTCTCAACGCCGTTCAAGACGTTTACCTCTCAGACGACGTCACGATCGCTTAAAGTCGCGGCGCTGGCGCGGACGCGCGCAGCATTGCCGCAGGAGTGAACTGAAAGCAATACGCCACCACGACTTCCCACTCGGTGGCTCTAGCTTTGCGTAGCAATGCCAACCGGTGCCAAACGTAGTGGTGTCGTCTGCGCGGCTCTCGCGGCAGCGCTGCTCCTGGCCGCCAGCGGCTGCGGCAGCGGCGGCGCCGGCCCTGGAGATGAGATTGATGGCACGGTTTCACGGGTCGTTGACGGCGACACAATCGTCGCCAACCTCGGCAGCCGCGAAGAGCGCGTGCGCTACATCGGGATCGATACCCCTGAGAGCGTCAAACCGAACGCAAAGGTTGACTGCTTCGGCCCCGAGGCCAGCAAAGAGAACGAGCGGCTGCTGCCAAGCGGCAGCCCGATCCGCGTCGTCGTCGGCGCTGAGCCGCGGGACCGCTACGGGCGTCTGCTGGCTTACGTCTACCGCAAAGATCAAGCTGGGCAAGAGCTGTTCGTGAACGCTGACCTAGTGCGGCGCGGATTCGCTGACACGATCGTTTTCCCGCCAAACACACGCCATGCGGGCGAATTCGCAGAATTACGCACTCGCGCTCGCCGCGCAGAGCTCGGTCTCTGGCAGCGCTGCCGCTAATATCGGCCTTGATGGCTACTCACCTCCGTCAGAGTCTGCGCGACTTTGAGGCCAAGTTTCGTGCCGAAATCCACGCCGACCGCGTCCGTCGTCACGAGATTAACCACCGCGCCGAGACCCGCATCAGAGTGCGGCGGCTCGACCGCCAGCACCGCCACGGCACGCTGCGCTTCGCGATGCTCGTGCTGCTGCTGATCGCAACCGCCGTTGTCGTCACGGTGGCGATGTTTGAAACGCTTTACATCGTTATGGGATAAGGCGAGCGGGGCCAGCTTCGCGCTGCTGCGCGCTGATCTCGTTGTAAACCTCGTCGCGGTAGACCGGCACTTCGCGCGGCGCCTTGATTCCGAGGCGTACCTTCTCGCCGGAGACCGACAACACGGTGATCTCGATCTCGTCGCCGATCATGATGCTCTGATTCGTTTTTCTCGACAAGACCAACATCGCCAGCTCTCCTCAAGTAATCCTTCTCGCCGTTTCGCGAACCTACCAGCGCCGCCTGCCCCGCCGCAAGTGCGAGTTTCGGCTCGAGACCGGCGACGCCGGGCGACGCACAGCCTCGCCGCTCCGATAGGCTCAGCCTCCTAATGGCTAGAAAATCTTTGAAACCACAACTGAACCAAATCCGCGTATGGGTTGGCCAAGGCCGCACAGATGCTTGGATTGCTCACCAACTTGAGGTCCCCGTCGCGCAGCTCGAAACCTTTAAGCAGGAGTTCGAACTAACGAGCTCCGAGGCGGCTGTCGCCGGCTTCGATGAGGTAGTAGATCTGCGCGCCGCCGATGATGCTCAGGTCGCCGCAGCGCTCGAGATCGAAGAGGCGCAGCAGGCAAAGGCTGCCGAAGAGGAGGCGCGCCTGCGCGCCGAACGGATCGCCGCCGGCGAGGAGGATCCCGAAGACGCCGATTCAGACGAAGATGAAGGCGGCGGCGCGAACGGTGACGGGGCGGCGCGCTCGCGCCGTGGGCGCCGCGGTGGCCGTGGGCGCCGCGGTGGAGCGAAGGCGCTTGAGGGAAGCTTTGATCACGGCGAAGAGGGGTACGGCCTCTGGCTCGACCCAGCAATCGCAGAAAACGCTGTATACGCGGAACATTGGGCCGGCAAGCGGGCAGTCACGGTGACCGTTGAGGCCGACCGGATTGTGATCCGCCGCGCCGACGACGACTGATCGAACGCGAGCGCTAAGGCTTCTGCTCGAGGCGCCGGCCACCAGCAAAATCAACTGCACCGCGCACGTAGCGGGCGTAGGCCGCGTCCGCGATCCGCGCATCCCAGGCGCTCGGCAGCTCGGGCTCGAGACGCAGCGCAAGCTCCATGCACCAAGAGCTGTCCTGCTCATAGAACTCGACAAGTTCATCGACGGTGAAGGCGCCGCCCAGTCTGCGCCGCAGTTCAGCGACGAGTGCCTCCTCTACGCGCAGCAGAGCAGGCTGTTCCTGCTCGGGCGCAGCGGCTAAGACCCGCTCGCCTTCTCGCCACTGCTCGATCGCTGTTTCGAATGACACGCGCCGCAGCGTAGCGTTGGCGCCCTAAGGACTGCCCGGCAGGCCCTTGATTACGTAAGCCTTCTCGCCCGGCTTGACCATCCCAAGGCTTCTTGCTTCGCGCTCGAGCGCAGCAGGATTCTTTAGCGCTTCAACTCGCCCTGTCAGCGCGGCGTTCTCGCGCTGAAGCTTGGTTAGCTCGGTCTTGCGAGTGGCCGCCTCGCCCCGCGCAGACCAGATCGCTGCCAGCGGCCGCACGTAAAGCAATACGACCAGCAGACAGACGCCGAGGACGACAAAACGACCAACCCGATCCCAACGAATGCCACTGGCGCCCGCCGGCCGGCCTTCAATAAGCCGAGGCCGCGGCAGCAGCTGGCGCTTATGAGGGCGCTGGCGGACGGTGGCGCTGCGAGTAGTCATAAGCGCACGTTCGCGGTTACCAACGGAACTCCTTCCCAGCAATTTCGCTCGGCTAAAACCGTGCGCTGCCGCTAGCTGCGGAAGACCGAGCGGCCGGGATAAAGGGCTCTATCCCCGAGAGCCTCTTCGATTCGCAGCAGCTGGTTGTACTTCGCGACCCGATCGGACCTCGAAGGTGCACCGGTCTTGATCTGGCCGCATCCGGTTGCTACGGCGAGGTCGGCGATCGTTGTGTCTTCGGTCTCACCAGAGCGGTGCGACATTACGGCGCTATAGCCAGCTTCACGCGCCATCGTGATTGCATCGAGCGTTTCGGTCAAGGTTCCAATCTGGTTGACCTTGATCAGGATTGAATTTCCAACCCCCAGCTCGATCCCTCGGCCGAGCCGCTCGGTGTTGGTGACGAAAAGGTCGTCGCCAACGAGCTGAACGCTTGTCCCGATCTTTTCGGTGAGCCGCTTCCAGCCCTCCCAGTCCTCCTCGTCCATGCCATCTTCGATCGAGAGGATCGGATAGCGAGACGCCATCTGGGCCCAGTAGTCGGCCATCTCGGCTGAGCTGAGTACGCGGTCCTCGTGAGCGAGCGCGTAACTGCCACCCTCGAAGATCTCGCTGGTTGCCGGGTCGAGCGCAATGCCGACGTCCTCGCCGGGGCGATAGCCGGCAGCTTCAATGCCTTCGACCAATACTTGGAGAGCCTCTTCGTTGGAGCCAAGGTCAGGAGCAAAGCCACCCTCATCGCCACCTGCCGTGTTCAGCCCGCGCCCCTTCAATGTTGCCTTCAGCGCGTGGAAAACCTCGGCTCCGACTCGGAGCGCCTCGCCAAACGAGGCTGCGCCGCAAGGAACAATCATGAACTCTTGGAAATCGACTCGGTTGTCTGCGTGGGCGCCGCCGTTGAGTACGTTCATCATCGGAACCGGGAGAACGTTTGCGTCGGCGCCTCCGAGGTAACGCCACAGCGGTTGCCCGGCGTCGGCGGCAGCGGCGTGGGCGCAGGCGAGTGAGATGCCGAGGATCGCGTTGGCGCCAAGCCGTGACTTATTCGCGGTTCCGTCGAGTGCGATCAGCGCATCATCGAGCGCGCGCTGATCGGAAGCGTCAAGCCCAATCGCAGCCGCGGCGAGCTCGCCGTTGACGTTGGCGACGGCCTGCGTGACACCCTTCCCTCCCCATTGGGTACCGCCATCACGAAGCTCCGTGGCTTCGAACTCGCCGGTGGAGGCGCCCGAGGGGACGGCCGCCCGACCGCTCGCGCCGCTCTCGAGCGTGACATCGACTTCAACGGTTGGATTTCCGCGGCTGTCGAGAACTTGGCGGGCGTGAACGCTGCTGATCTTTGTCATGAGTCCTCTGCCATTCGCGCCCGCGCGTAAAGCTCGAGCTGTTCGTCTATATCTAAATCGTTCCAGCTGAGCTCTGCGCTGCGGGCGATCTCTTCAGCCGCTTCGAGGCGGCCGCGGAAGCGCGCAGTTGATGCCCTCAGCGAGAGCTCAGGGTCGACTTTCAGTCGCCTCGCCACGTTGACGGCAGCAAACAAGAGGTCGCCAACCTGTTCGAAGCTTTGTTCGTCGCCGGCGTCTGGCTGACCGAGCTGGCCGAGCGCCTCAAGCTGATCTCCCAGGGCCGCTATCGCCTCGCCGGTATCCAACGGGTCGAAGCCACTTGAGGCTGCGCGGCGCTGAACGCGGCGGGCGTCAAGCGGAGCTGGCAGATTCTCCGGCAGCGAGCCGAAGATCGTCTCACCGCGCCCGGGCTCGCTGCGTTTGATCTGGTCCCAGTTGCGCAGAACCTCGCCGCTGTCCTCGACCTCAACCTCGCCAAAGATGTGCGGGTGGCGCCGGATCAGCTTCTCGCGGCAGTGATCGGCTACCTCGCCGAGGTTGCTTACGCCGCGCTCTTCCAGCAGCAAGGAAAGGAAGTAGACCTGAAAGAGAACATCGCCGAGCTCGTCGACGATCGCTGCGTCATCGCCCGAGTTGGCCGCGTCGGCGAGCTCATACGCCTCCTCGACGGTGTGCGGGACGATTGTTCGCTCGGTCTGTTCACGATCCCACGGGCATTCGAGCCGTAGCTGTCGCGTCAGCTGATCGAGACGGCCGAGCGAAGCTTCGATTTGGTCGCGACTCACAGAGCCAACGCTAACGCCACGGAGCCTGCCGGCGCTCTGCGATCAGCCGCCGGATGGCGGAGCGGTAGGCGCAGCTGGCTGGCCCGGTGTGGCTGCCGGAGTCTTCGGCGCCTTGTAGTTGTTGCAGTCGGCGACGATGTAGCCGGTCTGACAGTCGGTCAGCTCCTTCCAACGCGTCTGGTACGACTTGCCGAAGGCGGCCAGCGACGTCTGAGCCTTCTCAGAGATGACGATCTGCTTGATCGCCTTCTGAGCCTGGGCTTCGGTCTGGATCTTCTTCGGTGTGTCCTTCGTGACTTCGAAGACGTAGTAACCGAGGCTCGTCTTGACGGGGCCAGCGACCTTGTCCAGCGGCGCACTGAAGATTGCCTTGTCGAACGCGCCTTCCTGCGATCCCTGAGCGACGGCTGGAAGCTTGCCGCCATCCTTCTTCGACGTGGAGTCAATCGAGTACTGGTTGGCTACCGAAGCGAATGACTCGCCGCCCTCGAGAGCAGCCTTAGCCTTGTTTGCTTCGGCTTCGGTCTTGGTCAGGATCACGTTCAAATCACGCGTTGCCGGCTGCGTGAACTGAGCTTGGTTCTTCTTGTAGTAGGCCGAGATCTCATCCGGCGTGACCGTCTTCGAGGCCTTCTGAACCTGATCGGTGATCGCCTTCTCGAGCATCTGCGAGCGCTGGCGGAAGAGCAGGTCGGCCTCGGTCTGGCCTGAGCTCTTGAGGAAGTCTGAGTACTGCTTGGCGGTCGGGAAGGCTTGCTTGCGCGCCTTGTCAAACTCAGCCTTAACCTTGGCGTCGGAGATTTCGATGCCAGCTTCGTTGGCCTGTAGCTCAAGCCAAGTCGAACGGATCAGGAAGGTCATGACCTGATCTTTGAGCTGCGTGAACTGATCGGCGCACTGCTTCTTGAACTCAGCGTCGGTCGGGTCGGGCTGGCCCTTCACCGGCTCCGGCGCGGCGGCCTTTTTAGCGGCGATGCACTTGACGTAGTTGGGTGGGTCGGGAGCGCCTGCGCCCTTGGCTGCTGGGTCCTGTGAGGCGCTGGCGGCCACCGTGACCCAGCGGTCAAAAGTTGTCTTAGAGATCGTCGTTCCGTCGATCGAGGCGACATCGCTGTCGGATACGCCACCGCAGGAAGCAAAGGCTACGGCTGAAATGGCTGCGGCGGCAAGCGCCAGAAAACGATTCGAATGGTTCATAAGTTCCTCGATAATAGGCATTGGGTGGTTACTACGCGCCGCGCTAAGCAGTCTGACGACTGACAGCCAAAAGAACAGTAGCGACTGACGCGATCATCATGAGCCGCTCGGCGCCGTCAGCGGGCAGCGGAATTGAGAGCTGAGCGCGACCCGGCTCGTACTTCGCTTCGGGCAGCTCGCTCGACAGCGCCTGCTGCTGCTGGTCGCCGAAATCGAGTGGCGTAACCGTCATTCGCTCGCCACGAATCGTCACTACTCCAGCGCCG
Organism: Solirubrobacteraceae bacterium; assembly: GCA_030725785.1. Classification (GTDB taxonomy): domain Bacteria; phylum Actinomycetota; class Thermoleophilia; order Solirubrobacterales; family Solirubrobacteraceae; genus F1-60-MAGs163. The sequence continues at coordinate 29,129 of JANRFB010000074.1, read as the reverse complement.
GCCTGCCCCAGACGAACGCGCGCCTGCTGCAGCGCGATCAGGTTCTCGAGCTCCTGAGGCAGTGGGCCAAAGCGGTCAGCCAGCTCCTCGCCCAAAAGTGCCAGATCGGCAATCTCGCGGCTTGCGGCGATCCGGCGGTGAACGTCGATCTTTGCCTGCTCGTAAGGGATGTAATCAGTTGGGATGTATGCGTCAACGTCAACATCGAAGCGGACCGGCTCGTAGTCGTCATCGCCGGCTGACGGCGGCCCGGCTGCGCGAACCGCCTCGTCGAGCATTGAGAGATAGAGCTCAAAGCCAAGCGCCGCGACGTGGCCGGACTGCTCGTCCCCAAGTAGATTGCCCGCGCCACGGATCTCGAGGTCGCGCATTGCGATTTTGAAACCGGCGCCAAGCTCGGTGTAGTCGGAGAGCGCACTTAGCCGTCGCGTCGCTTCTTCGGTCAAGGCCGCGGCGCTCGGGTAAAGCAGGTAGGCATAGGCACGCTCGCGGCTACGGCCGACCCGGCCACGGATCTGGTAGAGCTGCGACAGGCCAAAGCGGTCGGCGCGCTCGACGATTAGCGTATTGGCTTGGGGAATGTCGATCCCCGACTCGATAATGCTTGTTGAGACGAGCACGTCGCTGTCACCGCGGAGAAAGCGCATCATCCGCTCCTCAAGCTCATGCTCATCGAGCTGGCCGTGGGCAACGTCGAAGGTTAGTTTCGGGCAGAGACCTCTCAGCCGTTCGGCTGTCTCATCGATCGTCTCAACGCGATTGTGGAGGAAGAAGGACTGCCCGCCGCGCTCATGCTCGCGCTCCAACGCGAGCCGGACCAGCTCCTCGTCGTACTCGCCTACAAAGGTCTTGACCGGCCTGCGGCCCTCGGGTGGGGTTTCAATCACGCTGATGTCACGCATCCCTGCCAGCGACATCTGCAAGGTGCGTGGGATCGGCGTCGCGCTCATCGCGATCACATCAACCTTCAATTTCATCTGCCTCAGAAGCTCTTTCTGCTTGACGCCGAAACGCTGCTCCTCATCGACGACGAGTAGCCCGAGGTCGTTAGGCCTCATGTCGCGGCCCAGCAGGCGGTGTGTGCCGATCAAAATGTCGGTCTTGCCCTCATTGAAGTTGGCCACCGAGGCGCGTTGCTCAGCGGCGCTTCGCAAGCGGCTGACGACATCAACGGTGAATGGAAAATCCTCAAGCCGCTCGCTGAAGGTGCCGTAGTGCTGCTGAGCGAGGATCGTTGTCGGCGCCAGCACGAGCACCTGAGCGCCGTCACCGGCCGCTTTAAAAGCCGCCCGCAGCGCCACCTCGGTCTTGCCGTAACCGACATCGCCGCAGATCAGGCGGTCCATCGGACGGGGCCGCTCCATGTCCTGCTTGACAGCCTCGATTGCCGAGGCTTGATCGGCCGTCTCCTGCCACGGAAAGCGTGATTCAAAGTCGAGCTGCCACTCGGAATCTTCCGAGAAGGCCCGGCCCTCGCGCCGGCGCCGCTCGGCATAAAGATTGAGCAGCTCGCCAGCGAGCCCTTCAGCAGCCTTGCGAGCTCGTGCCTTGAGCGTCTCCCAGCCCTTGCCGCCAAGCTTTGAAAGCTTTGGAGAGAGCTCGCCGGCGCCGATGTAGCGCGTTATTTTCGCGAGCTGATCGACCGGCATGAAGACGCGGTCACCGTCGGCGTACTCGAGCTCGAGATAGTCGCGCGTTATCTCGCTGACGGTCTTTGTCTCAAAGCCCGAGAAGCGCGCTACGCCGTGATCTTCGTGGACGACGGTGTCGCCGGTGCGCAGCTCAAAAAGAGAAGCGAAGCGGCCAAGCCGCTCAGGCTGATCATCGCTGCGCGCTGCTCGGCGCCTGCGGAAGAGCCTGCGCTCGGGGATGACGGCGAGCTTTGCGCCGGCGGCAACGAAGCCACTGCGCAGCGCAGCGAGCGAGAACAGCAGCCGCCCGTCGGAATCGGCGAAAGGTTCGGTCTCGTCGATCCAATCGGCCGAAAGCCGTGCAAGATTGTGCGCAACGCGCTCGCCCTCACCGCGACGAGAGAAGGCGACAACCGTCTTGTAGCCGCTACGCACAAGGCTCTCCAGCTCCGGCTCAGCCTCGGCCAGCGACTGCGCCGAAAAGTCGGCCGCCTGCGCGTGAAGCTCGATCGGTTGATCTGCGAGCAGCGACGAGATCCGCGCCTTCGAACGCTCTGCCAGCGCCGCCTGGACAGCGTCCGGTGCGACGTAAAGATGATGGGCGTCGGCGTCGTGAAAGGCAGCGCAGACGTCCTGCCAGTGGTCGCCAAGCGCCGGCGCGATCTCCTCCGCGGCGCCGACGATCACGAGCGCGTCGGGCGGTACCAGCTCAAGCAATGCTTGGAAGCGGTCGAGCGGCAGCAGATCGGTGATGTCCGGGCGCTCGTCGGCATCGCTGAGCGCGGCGATCTCAGCCAGCTCACGGTGTTCAGCGGCGAGCTCGGCGGCCGGCGCAATCTCGACCAGCTCAATCTCACCAAGTGAGCGCTGAGTAAACGTTGAGAAGTGCCGCAGCGATTCGATTTCGATGTCGAAGCAGTCGACTCGCACTGCATGATCCTCGGTCGCCGGAAAGCAGTCGAGGATGCCGCCGCGGATCGCAAATTGGCCACGCTCAGAGACCTCAGAGACCCTCTCATAGCCGGCCGCAACGAGCTGCAGGGCAGCCTCGTCGAGATCAATCAGGTCGCCTTTGCGTAGCGTGAAACCGCGCGGCCGAAGCGCCGGGTCAGGCACCTTCTCCGAAAGCGCGACCGCTGAGACGACGACGACCGGCGGCTCACCCTCAGCCGGGTCGAGCAGTGCGTCGAGCGCCGCTACCCGCAGGCCAACGAGGTGCGGTGGCGGCGCAAGGTGCGATTCGTAGGTGACGCCGCGGCTGGGATAGAAGCGGACCGGCCGGGGCGCCAGCCAGATGCCTAGGTCTGCCGCGAGCGCCTGCGCTTCGTTGTCGTCGCCAGCCACGACAACGGCCGACTTGGCGACATCGTTGTCGAGCAGCGCGGCGATTGCGTACGGGCGCAGCGAGCGCGAAACGAAAGCGTCACCACCATCGCGAAGGAGCTTCGCGCCCTCGGGGTCGTTTGCAAGTGCCCCGAGCAGAGCTCTCAGCGGCATCGCGACCTGCCCTAAGCCGAGCCGCTCAGCGCGGCCTGGCCCAGCACGATCTGCTCAGCTAGGTCGCTGGCTCCGGAAACCAGAGCGTTGACCTCGGCTTCGGGCTGGCGCCATTGGCCGAGAACGTATTCGGAAACGCTCGCCGAATCGGTTGCGGCAGGCCGACCAACGCCGATTCGAAGCCTGCCGAAATCTTCGGAACCGAAGCCTTTGCGCAAAGACTTGAGCCCGTTGTGGCCGGCGAGACCGCCGCCGATGCGTGCCTGAAGCTGGCCGAACGGAAGGTCGATCTCATCGTGAATTACGAGCACGCGGTCGAGCTCGAGCTTGAGTGAGCCTCGTGCCGGCCCGGCCGATGTTCCCGACTCGTTCATGTAGGTCAGCGGTTCAAGCAGCGCCACGCGAACAGCAGGGCCGCCTACCGGGCCAACGCGGCCACTGACAATCAAGCCGTTGAAACTCTTCTTCGGTCGACCGAGATCCCAGCGCCTTGACAGCTCGGAGATCACCTGGAAACCGACGTTGTGCGGCGTCCATTCGTAGCCAGCGCCGGGATTTCCAAGCCCAACGATCAGCCAGTCGACAGGTTCAGAACGAGAGAAAAAGCGGCCCACTGATTTGATGCTACGGCGCGAGAGGCGGACTAGCCAGCGTCGTCGCCGGACTCGTCGCCGGACTCGCCGCCCGACTCGCCGTCGCCTTCGCCCTCTTCGCCGGTGCTCTCGACCGCTTCGCCGTCCTCGCCGATTAGCTCGGTCTCTTCCTCAATCGTCTCTTCAACTTCGAGTCGCGGAGCGAGCATCGAAACAACGACAAGATCATCTTCGTCGAGCAGCGTTACGCCGGCTGGGACGACAGCGGTAGAGAGATGGGCGGTCTCGCCGATACTCAGGCTGGCAACAGAAATCTCAATCGACTCGGGGATCTCGTTCGGCAGCGCCTCAACGCGGACTTCGCGGATCGGCTGGTCGACGACGCCTCCTTCAACGACGCCGGGCGATTCCTCGGCGCCGATGACGATCAGCGGTACGACGGCCTCAATCGCGACATTCAGGTTGACGCGAACAAAATCGACATGCGTCATCTCGCCGCGCACCGGATGGCGCTGGGCATCCTTCAGAACGGCCGGCTCGCTGGTTCCTCCGACTACGAGGTCGACGACGGCGCCTGAGGCGTGAAGCGCGGCGCGCAGCTCACGGCCGTCAACCGAGAACGAGACCGCCTCGCCCTCTCCACCGTAGAGAACGCCAGGCACTTGGCCTTCGCGGCGCAGCCTGCGGTTTGCGCGAGAGCCGTTTGCTTCGCGTGGAGCGGCATTGAGTGTTGAGTTCGTAGATTGAGCCATCAGCGGCGCTCGATGGTAGCGGGATCGCGGTGCGCCGGCGCTCTGGCAGGTCGCAGAGCCGGGTTGCTAACGCGTCGAGCCAACCTGCTTCACGGCCTTAAAAGCCTTCTGAACCGGAGCGAAGATCGGCTTCTTGGCGCCAGCGAAGCTGACCAACCCTTTCTGATGCAGCGGTGGGGCGGGGAAAGGATTGCCGCCGTCCCAGCCCGGACGAACCCAGAACTCTTGGAGCGCCCAGTAGAGCGAGCCGGAAAGCCACGGCTTCGTCGCATAGACGTCGAGGTGGAACTTGATCAGCTCGTTGGCGAAGGCCCAAGTACCGCGATCTTCCGGCTGCCCGGCTGTGGAGGCTTCGGCGCCGTATTCGGTGATCATCATCGCCTTTGTTGGGTAGCACTTGCGAGCCGCGTCGAGAGCGTCAGAGAGCAGGTCGCGGTCGGCAATCGAACCGCTCTCTCCGACATACCAACCGAAGTAATCGTTGAGACCGATGAGGTCGAGCGGGTCATAGGCGCTCTGGCAGGCGCTGGTCGGGCCGCCAGCGGCGATCCCTACCGGCCGGCCCGGGTCGAGCGCCTTGGCCTTCGCGGTCGCGGCGGCGATGTAGCTGGCCTGCGAGGCATCGGCGCTCGTTGCCATCTCATTGCCAATCGACCAGACGGCGATCGAAGCGTGGTCGCGGTTTACTTCGACCATCGAAGCGACCGCTGCGACGTAGCGCGCGCGGTTGGCAGCGACCGCCAACTGCGGGTTGGGGATCTGGTAGACCGGAACCTCCGACCAGACGAGCATCCCCAGTTGGTCGGCTCGCTGCAGCGTGTAGGGATGGAGCGGATAGTGAGAGCGCAACATCAACCCACCGAGATCGCGGGCGTAGCCGATCTGTTTGTCGCGAAAAGCGTTGTCGATCGCGAAGCCGCGGCCCGGGGCGTCCTCGTGCATGCCGACGCCGCGCAGATCGAGCCGCTGACCGTTGAGTGTCAGGCGTCCGAAGCTGTCGACCTCAATAGAGCGAACGCCGACGTGGCGCGTGTAGCGCTGCAACGTGCGTGCGCCGACCGCTGCGACGAGCGAAGCGTCATACAGGTAGGGGCGCGCCGGCGACCACAGCTTCGGCTTGGCGACGGTGAGCTTCTTGGTCAGAGTCGTCGAAGCGCCGGGGCGCAGCCTTGCCTTCCCGATAGTCAAGCGCTGCGGTCCGAAGCGACCGGCGACGGTGACGCTCTGCGTCCGCGTGCCGAGGTTGCTGAGCTTCACTTGCCAGTTGACGACGGCAGCACAGCTTGGGCAAGGCAGATCGGGGCGCACGTTGACCGAGGTGATGTCGATCTGATCGACTGCGCGCAGGTAAACCTCGCGCAAGATGCCGGCGTAGTTCCACCAACCACCTTGCGGCTCGCCAAATTCGTTATTGCGAGATGGAGGCAGATCGTTGACCGTGCGTCGACTGTCGATCCTTAGGACGAGGCTGTTCGCCGCACCGGTCTTGACGATCGCCTTTGGCAGTCGCAGTTCAAAAGGCTCGTGGGCGCCGGAGTGCGAGCCGATCTGAACTCCGTTGAGCCAGACCGTTGCCGAATAGTTGACCTGCTCGAAGCGGATCACCCAAGAGCGGTCAGGAGCGCCGGCGGGCAGACGGAGATCGTTTCGGTACCAGCCAACCGAGCCGAGGTAGGAAGTCAAGCTGTCGTCGCCGGCATTCCATGCGTTCGGCACCTTCGTCGGCGTCCACTCGGCGCCGCCGCCCTGCTTCTGCCAGCCTTGAGCAAGGCCAACGTTGTTTGGATCGAGCCGCCTGAGCCAGCTCCCATCGACGAGATAGCGGCCGGAGGGGCCGTCGCTGTAGAGCGTCTTTGCTCTCGGCACGGCGCCGCCCGAGCTCTCCGCGGCCTGTGGGGCTGCGGCCGGTAGGGCAGCGACCGCGAGCAGCGCGACGCAGAGGCGGGCTAGCTTGGGCATGAAGCTTCTCTACCAATTGGGCGACTGAGCGAGCGGAGCGTGATGCTCCCCCCGAAGAATGCCAGCCCACGGCGCTCAACCTCGATGCACTGAACGACAGCCGGGCTCGTACCGCCGCGGTTCCATGCGATCCGCGACTGGCCGCTTGAGTCCCCGATCGAATAGGCGCCGGCGGAGTCGAAGCGCAAGATCTTTAGCGATCCGCCGACGCTGAGCCGGCGCGCGTTGGATTGCACTTCGGCCCGGCATGCTGGTTCCTGCGCGCAGCCGTCAATCGCGGCAATCATCCCCGCCGCATCGCCCTCGCTCTGGAGCTGAAGCAGCTCAACAACCGCATTGCGCTCGCGATTTTCGGCCGTCAGCCAGCGCGCAACGAAGAACGAAGCGGCGAGAAAGAGAATTACGAGCAAAACGATTACCCAGATTCGCGGAAGAATCACGACCCCGAAGGGTAAAGCCCGGATGGGCGGCCGGCGCCGGTCGCCGCGCCTGGCTTCGCTCTGGCGGTATTCTGGCAGCGTGATTGCGAAGATTCTTTTCATGCCGGTTGGCCTGCTGCTTGGAACCGTGCTGGCCAAGCGCGTCGGTCAAACGACCTTCATCGACGGCTGGGAGCGGACGCGCGGCAGCGAACCTCCAACAGCGACGACCGAACTTGCAAGCTGGCCCGAGGTGATCGCCGCCGCCGCGATAAAAGGCTCAATCATTGCCGTCACGACAGCCACCTTCACTCGCGCCGGAGCAACCGGCTTCCGTTACATCACTGGTTTCTGGCCCGGCGAGCAGAGGCGCGAGCCGGCCGCACGGCTTCAAGCCCGCGGCGACTGAAGAGCCGAGCCGTGGATAGCGCAGCCGTACTGCTGATGGGGCGGCTTGGTCTGAGCGACGAGGAGCTCTGCGCGACGCTCGACAGCAACCCGATAGAGATCATCTCCGACAGCCTCGACCACCGGCCAGAACTGCCGATCCTGCTGCAGCTAAGCGAAGAGGCACAGGCCTGCGTGGGCCCCGAAGTGCTGAAACTTTGGCTCCGAACTGACGGGCCGAGCGGCCGCCCGATAGAGCACCTATTGGCGCGTGACTTCGCTGCCTTTGAGAGTGCTGTCGTGACGCTCGTCGAGCGCGGCTTTGTGATCGGCGGCGGAAGCTAGAAGAGCTGGTTCTCGCCGCCGAAGACTTCGCTGACGGAGTCGTCGGTAAAGATCCGGCGGATTGAATCGGTCAGCACGTCGGCGCAAGTCAGAACGCGGACGTTCTCTGGCGCGCCTGGCCGCAGCGGAACGGTGTCGGTTACGACGATCTGCTCGAAGCTCGCGCTGGCGAGGTTTTCCCAGGCGGCGCCGCTGAAGATTCCGTGCGTGGCGGCGGCATAGACGCTCGTCGCGCCGGCTTCGAGCACGGCTTGGCCTGCGACGGCGAGCGTGCCAGCGGTGTCGATCATGTCGTCAACGAGCACGGCAGTCTTGCCGGCGACGTCACCGATCACGTAGCCAACCTCTGCTACCTGATGGTCGGGGCGTTCCTTATCGAGAATCGCCAGCTCGGCGCCAATCTTGGAAGCAAACTTCTTATTCAGCTTGACGCGGCCGGCATCAGGCGAGACGACGACGAGATCATCGAGGCCGAGATCTTCGAAGTACTGCGTCAGCATGAACATCGCCGTCATGTGGTCTACCGGGATCTGGAAGAAACCTTGGACCTGGCCGGCGTGGAGATCCATCGTCAGCACGCGGTCGGCGCCGGCCGACTCAAGCATCCGAGCCACTAGCCGCGCGCTGATCGGCTCGCGCGGGGCCGACTTCTTGTCCTGACGTGAGTAGCCGTACCACGGCGTTACGGCGATCACGCGATGGGCCGAGGCGCCGACGGCGGCGTCGATCATCACCATCAGCTCCATCAGCGCGTCGTTGGCCGTCACTCCAGTTGCCGGGTTGCCGCAGGTTGGCTGGACGATGAAGACGTCGGCGCCTCGAATCGACTCGTCGAAACGGCAGTAGACCTCGCCGTTGGAGAAGGTTTTAAGCGTCACCGGGCCGAGTTCGACGCCGAGGCGGTCGGCGATCTTCGCCGCCAGCTCGGGATGGGCGCGGCCTGAGACGACCATCATCCGCTTGTCGTAATCGATCGGGATGCTGGTAGCTGGCTGCAGTCCGCTCTGCGTCGTCACCATTTCGATCGGGAGTCTAGGCGCGAGATCGGTCATTTCTTATCCGCCCCGTCACTCTTGCGGCGCGCATCGTAGCCATCCTTGTTCTCCTGGCGCCCTCGGCCGATCGCAAGAGAGCCCGGCGGCACCGCTTCAGTGATGACACTGCCGGCCGCAGTCCAAGAGTCATCGCCAACCTCAACCGGTGCGATGTAAGAGACGTGGACTCCGCCATGGACGCGCTCTCCGAAAACGGTGCGGTGCTTGTTAACGCCGTCGTAGTTGGCTGTAATCGTCCCAGCCCCAAGATTGGCGGCCGCGCCGACCTCAGCATCGCCAACGTACGAGAGGTGGGGAACTTTCGCGCCCTCGCCGATGTCGGCGTTCTTAAGTTCAACAAAGGCACCGACTTTGGCGCCTTCGCGCACCAGTGAACCGGGGCGAAGGTGCGCGAACGGGCCGATGCTGGCCTGGCTGCGGACCTCGCAATCGGTCAAGTGGCTGCGCAGCACGGTCACCTCGTCACCAATCAGCGCGTCGGTCAATGTTGAATCGGGGCCGATCGTCGAGCGCTCGCCGACCTTGGTCGCGCCAGATAGCGCGGTGAACGGTTCGATCACACTGTCGGCCCCGATCTCAACGGTGACGTCGATCTGAGTTGAGGCCGGGGCGATGATGTCGACGCCGCCGAGCAAGTGAGCTTCGATGATCTGCATCTGAGCGAGATCGCGCAGCTCCGCGAGATCAACCCGATCGTTGACGCCGAGCAGCATCGAAGGATCATCGACCACGTGTGCGATTACGGTGCCACCGGCGGCCGCGATTAGCGGCAGTACAGCGGGCAGGTAGCGCTCACCTTGGCTGTTGTCGCTGCCAACGCTAGGAAGCGCGCTGGCGAGCGCGGCAGGGTCGAACACATAGATGCCACTGTTGACCTCGGTGATCAAGAGCTCTTCGGCCGTCGCGTCACCGTCGGTCTTAGTCTCAACGATCTTCTCGAGCCGACCGTCGGCGCTGCGAACAACGCGCCCATAACCGCTCGGGTCGTCCAGCAATGCGGTTGCAACCGTGACGGCGGCGGCGCTCTGCTCGTGAACTGCGATCAGCTCACGGATTGTTTCGGAGCTGATCATCGGAACGTCGCCACTTAGAACCACAACTGGGCGGCCTCCAGGGAGCGACTCGATCGCGGCCGCGACCGCCCCCGCGGTGCCGTCGGCCTGAGGTTGGACGACGAGCTCAACATCGTCACCGAGTAGACCCTCGAGAGGGCGGGCAGGCGCGTCGACAACGATCAACTTCGTGCAGTCTGCTTCGCGCGCGGCTACGAGCACCCACTCGATCAGCGGACGGCCGCAGAGATCATGGAGAACCTTCGGCGTGCGTGAACGCATTCGTGTCCCCTGGCCGGCGGCCAAAATGACGGCAGTGTGAGCGGACACGTTCACATCGTAGAGCGCAGGCGCCGAAATCGCACCTGCGGGCGAACACCTGCAGGCCTTCTAGCTGGGGGGCAGGGATTCGAACCCCGACTAACGGCGCCAAAGGCCGTTGTGCTGCCGTTACACCACCCCCCACTGGGCTCCCCTGATGATAAGCACTGGCCGCCGGCGACGGCGAGCGAACCTTTCAGCGCGGCTTCGAAACTCGGCCGGCGCTGAGGCCGGGCTCACCGGCAGGGCCGCCCCGGCGTGGGATTCCAAGTACCCGCATCGCCTTCAGCCCGAGGCTCAGTTTTTCGCGGCCGTCGCTTGAACCTACGTCGTGGCCGCAAAGATCGCGAACCCGCTCCAGTCGGTAGCGGACCGTATGGCGATGAGTGAAGAGCCGCTGCGCGGTGCCGGCGACGTTGCCGTCGGCCTCAAGGAAGGTTTCGACCGTGAGCAGTAAGTCGGTCTCATACTGCTCGTCGTAGGCGACCAGCGGCTCGACCGTCTCCGCGTAGAAGCGACGCAGCTCGTCGGGGTTGTCGGCCATCGCCGAGAGCAGCAGCCGGTAGGCGCCGGTCTGCTCGAAAGCCAAAACCGTGTGCTCGTCGTCGCCTTCAGCCACATTTACGGCTAGCAGCGCCTCGGCCGCCGCACGGTGGAGCTGCGCCGGGTCCTCGCAAGGGCGACTGCGGCCGATCGTGACCGTGTGACCAGGAAGACCTGAGAGCAGCTCGCTGCGAATCGCTTCCCCTGCGCGAGCGGCCACGGCATCGTCGCCGCTGGCCAACAACACGGCGACGTCATCGCCGGGCAGGTCGCGCGGCGGCGTCAGTGCACTCAATGAATCGGCCGCAACGCCGCGAGCAGCGCGATCGACGAGCGAATGAACGCGTGCGCGGCGGCCCTCACCGGCGGCAACGTGGGCGTGGGCGCGGACGACGATCATGCTGGCGCCACCATCGAGGCTCGTTCCCAGCTCGGCGGCAGCCGCCGCGACCGCGGCGCCATCCTCAATCTCCCTCGCCAAGAGGGCGAGCAGGAACAGCTCGGCGGCTTCGGCCGAGGCGCGCGAGGGAGCGCGCACGCGCTCAACTTCAGAGCTGATCAACGTCGTTACAAGGCGCAGCAGCGAACCGTCAAGCTCACCGCGGGGGCGCAGGCGCAGCACTCCAACCGGTGCGTCGCTTACACGCAGCTCAATCAATCTGACGCCGCTCCCATCCGCCAGCAGCGAAGCTTCATCGGCAGTCGAGCGCGCCGCCACGGCCAGCACATGGCCAGCACGATCGCTCACGGCGAGGCTCGCCTCAAGCGCCCGCGCGGCGGCGCGAACGACCTCAGGCAGTCCGGCGCCGGACTCGACGGCGTCGGTGATCGCCTCAAGCGCTTCAAGATCGAGCGAAGCAGAGCTGCCGCGGGCCGACGTGGACATGGAACGATTCTACGCGCGCTGGGTAATCAGGTTGAGACACGGTCCCAGAACCAGATCACAACCGCGCCAAGTGCAATGCCCACAACGATGAACGCAGCTAGCGCGTAGAGCGAAAGAAAGACGCCAGCCAGCCTCTGCCAGAGCGTGCTGTAGGACTGCCAAGCGGGCGCAGCCATCAGACCAACCCACGCGGCGGTGCCAAAGACGGCACTGAAGCCGCCGACCAGCAGAATGATTGTTTCGTTATCCATTTGTTGCCTTCGGCGCAGTATCGCGCACGACCTTGACGAACAGCGCAATAATCGCCATCAGCGCGAAGCAGGCCATCGCCCCGCCGCCGCCGCCGAGCGTGTCCGAGAGCCAGTGAACTTGAAGATAGACGCGGGTCGCGCCAACTAGAACGGGAATGATGACGGCGACACCGACGAGCCACCACTTCCCTTTCAGCTCTGGAATCAAGCGGACTGCGATAGCTGCCAACACAACCCAAGCGACGGCGTAGGCAGTGTGGCCTGATGGGTACGAGGAACCGACTGCATCGACTAGCGCTCCCGGAGGGCGCGGGCGATCGAGCAGATGTTTGCCAAGCTGAACCGAGCCGATGGTCATAATCATCCCGGCGCCGAGCACAAACGCTTCAAGCCAGTGGCGGCGGATCAGCAGCGCGACCGTGACCACCGCGACTAGCGTGAACATCAGAAGCGGGGCGCCGAGCGTCGTCAAGACTTCCGCCGCAGTCGCGACAGCAGGGTTGTAGAGATCAACTGCCCAGCCTTGAACCTGCTCGTCGATCGCTCCATAGCCGCGCTCCGCGATCACAATCCAGTAGCCGAAATAAGCGAATGTGCCGACGGCAACGAAGGTCAGCAGCGTCGTCAGGTCAAGGCCGGTCGTGCCGGGAGTAATCCGCGCGATGAAGAAACGCAGCGGCCCCTGCGCCCAGCGCACGAGCGGCTGCAGGAAGCGCAGCCCTGGGCGATCGAGCGCGGCAAGCATCTTCTGTTCGAGCGCGTGGCGGTTCTCTTCCTTGCTCAGGTGGCGCACGACCCAGACCACGGCGACGATGACGCTGATCACGATCCCGAGCCCCAGCGCACCCTCCTTCGCAACCTTCAGAACGGTTGAAAAGCTTTGCCAGAAGATGTAGCCAAGCATGATGAAGGTCGTCGCCCAGAGCCCGGCGCCGAGGATGTCGTAGGGCAGGAACCTGCGCATCGGCATTCCGCTCGATCCAGCTAGGAAGGGTGCGACGGCGCGGACAATGCCGACAAAGCGGCCGATAAAGATCGCCTTGCCGCCGTGCTTGTCGAAAAACTTCTCAACCATCTCCAGCCGCTCGGCGTTCATGCCAAAGCGTGGACCATGCTTGACGATGAACTCGCGCCCCAGTCGCCGCCCAAGTTCGTAGCTGACGAGATCACCCATCGCGGCCGCGAACCATGCGACCCCGATCAGCGTGACGAGCGAGATCACGCCTTGGCCGGCAACAACGCCGCCGACGACCATCGCCGTCTCGCCCGGAGCAATCAGCCCAACGAACGCTCCCGTTTCAAGGAACGCGAGAACGCCTACGAGCAGATACGTCCAGCCCCCGAGCGTTGAGCCAACGCTGGTCAACAGCTCTTCGAGGTTTGGCAGCACGACGAGGCCGCTGCCGTAGACGCAGAGGCCGATGATCGCGATGATGCCGCCGATAATCAGTGGCAGCTCGAGCTTCTTTCGCCTGTTGATCAGAAAGAAGGCCAGTGCGGCGGCGCCGAGCAGCGGTAAGACCTTCACGCTGTCGCTCCATCGCTGTTGGCATTGGGCATCACGGTGGGATACCACGGCTCAACGGCGAACGGCGCCGGAGAGCGGCCGGAGAGCGCGAGCGCCGCGCCGCGGGCGCCGCCAAGCTCGCCGAACAGACCGATCACGGTTGGGCCTGAACCGCAGACAAGCGCCTGCTCGGCTCCAGCACTGCGAACCTCGTCGAGCGTCCAAGCGAGCTCCGGCGCGAGCGACACGGCAGCCGGCTCAAGGTCGTTGACCATCAGCTCGGGCGGCGCAAAGGCGGCGCCCGCCGCTAGCGCTCCAACTAGCTCTGCTTGGCGCGATTCGAGCTCAGCGACGCTGCGCGGCAGCGCCAAGCGGTCGGCCTCAGCGAAGACGTCGGCTGTCGAGAGGCCGTGATCTGACGGCACGACGAGAATTCCGAACGGAGCAGCTTCAGGCAGCGCGCGCAGCTCCTCCCCGGCGCCGCTAGCGAGATAACGGCGCGGTTGCAGCTGCCCCGGAACGTCGGCGCCAAGCTCCCGCGCGACGGCCATAAGAATCTCTTCGTCGGCGATCCCCGAAACGCGCGAGAGCAGGCGCAGCGCAGCTCCAGCGTCAGCAGAACCACCGGCCATCCCTGCAGCGACGGGAATTTTCTTCTCGATCTCAATTTGGACTGCAGCGCCGCTCCAGCCGCTGGCCGCTCGAAACCCAGCGATAGCCTTGTCGACAAGATTCTCACCCTCAACGCCGGGGCAGAGCGTCCGATCGGCGCTGCTGCCAATCTCGGCCGGAAGCAGTTCGAGCGAGTCGCAGAGCGCAACCGGCTGCATCACCGTCACGAGCCGGTGGCGGCCGTCCTCGCGCAGCGGACCGAGCGTCAACCCGAGATTGATCTTGGCCGGTGCGAGCTCGCGCAGCGCACTCATCGCTGAAGCTCTTCCAGCAGCGCGCGGAACTGGTCGGGGGAGAGCCGCTCAGCGCGCACGTCGAGCGCAAGCCCGAGCTCCCCAAGCGCAGCGCGGGCGCGCTCACGGATGTCGTTGCCGCCGAAGCCAGCCGTTGCCAGAGAACGCGGCAGCGCCTTGCGGCGGTGCGCGAAAGCAGCTCGGACGAGCTTGCGCAGCTCATCTGCCGGCGGCGGGCCGGTTCGATCGAGCGTGATCAAAACCGAATCGACGTTTGGAACCGGGTGGAATACGTTGCGCGAGATCGCCCGCGCGACACGCACCTCGCAGCTGAGCTGCGCGATCACCGATGGCGCGCCGTAAGCCTTCTCGCCCGGGCTGGCAGCGAAACGTTCGCCAACCTCGCGCTGAACCATTGCAACCCAGCGCGTCACCTGCGGCAGCAGCTCGACACTGCGCAGAATCACCGTCGCCGCAATTCCATAAGGCAGGTTGGCGACGATTTTTGTAGGCGACGGACTCAGCTCGACTAGATCGAAGACCATCGCGTCGCCGATGTGAAGCGTCGTATTGGGGCGCGAAGAAAGTGCATCCTCAAGCGCCGGCACCAGCGCTCGGTCGAGCTCGATCACATGGAGATGGCCGCAGAGCGGCGCGAGGTGCTCGCTCAACACGCCAAGCCCTCCGCCGATCTCGAGCACGACATCATCCGGCCCGAGCTCAGCGAGGCGGTCGATCACGCCAAGAATGTTGGAGTCAATCAGGAAGTTCTGGCCAAGGTCGTGCTTGGGGCGAACGTTGAATTCGCGGATCCTGCGCAGACTCGGCTGAACCGGCAGCTCACCGTCTGTCTCGGCGACCACGGCACTCACCAACCGAACAGATCGGCCGCGTTGCGCTCAACCAAGCGATCGAGGCTGGCGTAATCTACGCCTCGCTGCTCAGCTACAAACTCGGCCGTGTGAACAACGCGCGCGGGCGTATTGCGTTCGCGGCGGTGCAGTTGCGGCGTCAGGTAAGGCGCGTCGGTCTCAACCAGTAAGCGATCGTCTGGCACAAGCGCGGCGGCGGCGGCAAGTTCGCTCGCCTTTGGGTAGGTGACGTTGCCTGCGAATGAGATCCACCAACCTTCAGCAACACACTCCTGAAGCCGCGTCGGCATCGTGAAGCAGTGCAGAATCACGCGGACACCTTTAGCGCGCTGGCGCAGCATCTCGATCGATAGATCGTCGGCGTCACGGGTGTGGATGATCAGCGGCTTGCCAAGCTCGCCAGCGATCTCAATCTGCGCTTCGA
Organism: Solirubrobacteraceae bacterium; assembly: GCA_030725785.1. Classification (GTDB taxonomy): domain Bacteria; phylum Actinomycetota; class Thermoleophilia; order Solirubrobacterales; family Solirubrobacteraceae; genus F1-60-MAGs163. Next base: position 13,730 of record JANRFB010000074.1, on the reverse strand, counting down.
AGGCGAGCCGCTGATCCTCGAGTGGCGCTCCTTCGCGGTACTGGTCGAAGCCGGTTTCACCGACGGCGTGGCAGAGTGGGTCGGCGGCCAGCTCGCGCAGCTCGGCGCGATCTGCGCCGGAAAAACCGGTCGCATTGTTTGGGTGGTGGCCGACGGCAGCAAAGACGGAATCAAACTCAGCTGCGGCGGCCAGGGCGCCGCGCGAGCTGGCCGCATCGGTGCCGACAGTGAGGATCTTCGTCACGCCGACTTCCAGCGCCTCGGCGACGAGCTCGGCGTTCGGGGCCTCGCACAAATCGAGATGGGTATGACTGTCGATCATCGCTGCCGTTTAGCTCGCATGATCTGGGTCTTTCGGGAACATTGGCTCAATCTTCTCAATCGCCGCCAGCGAACCACTGCCAAAGGCGGCGGCGGCGTAGCTATCGTCGCCTGCGCCCAGCGCGGCGAGCAGCTTCGCGGCGCTGGCCGGAAGCCATGGCGCCAGCAGCACGGTCAGTGTGCGCAGCGCCTCGCAGAGAGTCGCCAGCACAACGTCAAGCTCGTCGCTGGTGGCGTCATCCTTGGCAAGCGTCCAAGGCGCGCGCTCCTCGACGTACTGGTTGCAGCGACGGACGCGCTCCCAAATCGTCTCGAGAGCCTGCGTCACTTCGGCCTTGTCGATCAGCTCCGCTACCTGCTCCGGCAAACCTTCAAAGTCGCTCGCCAGTTTGGCGTCGAGCGGCGCCGCCGGGACGATGCCATCGCGGTAGCGGTGGACCATCGCGATCGTCCGCGCCGCCAGGTTGCCGTACTCGTTGGCTAGCTCGTTCTCGTAGCGAGCCTCAAAGGCTGCGGCTGAGACCGAACCGTCGGAGCCGAACGGCACGTCGCGCAGCAGGTAGAAGCGGAGCGCGTCAGCGCCGTAGCGCTCGATCACCGCGAACGGGTCGAGCACGTTGCCCAACGACTTGCTCATCTTCTCGCCGTCCATCAGCAGGAAGCCGTGGACGAAGAGATGGCGGGGAACCGGAAGGTCGGCGGCCATCAGCAGCGCCGGCCAGTAGATCGCGTGGAACTTGAGGATGTCTTTGCCGATCAATTGGTAGTTGGCTGGCCAGAAACGCGCAGCCAAATCCTCGCCCGGCTTGGCGTAGGTCAATGCTGTGTAGTAGTTAAGAAGCGCGTCCCACCAGACGTAGATGGTCTGGTCGGTGTCCCATGGCACGGGAATACCCCAATCGATTCCGCGGCGAGATAGCGAGACGTCCTGAAGTCCGCCGGCGAGGAATGAGCGGGCCTCGTTGTAGCGCGTCTTCGGTTGAACAAAATCCGGCTGCCCATCGAACAGCTCTTCGAGCCGCTCCTGAAAAGCCGACAGCTGGAAGAACCAGTTCTGTTCGTTCTCACGAGTGAGCTCGATGTTGTGAATCGGGCAGGTGTTCCCTTCGGCGACTTCCTGCGCCGTCTTGAAGTCGGCGCATCGCGGGCAGTACCAGCCCTCGTAAGTTCCTTCAAAGACGTAGCCATTCGCCTTCACCCGTTCGAGGATCTCTTGCACGGCCGCTACGTGCTGCTCGTCGCTGGTGCGGATGAAGAAGTCGTTGCTTGCCTCAAGTTGCGGCATCAGCGCGCGGAAACGCTCGGCATTCTGGTCGGCCAGCGCTTGCGGCTCAACCCCCTCTGCGGCGGCGGCCAGCGCGACCGGCTCACCGTGCTCGTCGGTGCCGGTCAGAAAGAAGACCTCATCGCCACGCTGGCGGTGATGGCGGGCTAACACGTCGGCCGCGATCGACGTATAGGCATGCCCTAGGTGCGGGGCAGCGTTGACGTAGTAGATCGGAGTGGTTACGTAGAAAGCGGGCCGAGCCATCGCGCTGAACGCTAGCGGGCGCACAGGCACGCGGCGAGGTCGCAGCCAGATCAGCGCAGGCGCTGAGCCAGAGGCGCCGCCGGCGCTGAAGCTTTGAGGCGCGCGCGGCGCCCGCTCAGCGCAATCCCAGCGCCGATCGCCGCGCCGCTGATGCCAAGCCCTAGCCAGGCCGCGCCCAGCAGCCAAGGGGCAGCCGGCTGGGCCCCGTCTCCAGCGCGCGAGGATGCGCGACGGGTCGCTCGCGGCGGCGGGGCTTGGCGCCCGCGCGGCGCCAGTGGTGCGGGCGCCAAGCCGTCAGGCGGTGCCCCGAAGAGTGCCAGCGGGTCGCGATAGCCATCGCGGTCGCTCCAGCGGCGGGCACCAACACTGAGCAGCCGACCCGGACCAAGCGAGCCAAGCTGGCGGCCCGCGACTACTGCCTCGCCCCGCCTGACGTCGAAGCGCAGCAGGCCAAGCTGAGTTGCAGCCAGATTGCCGCAGCGCAGCGTGACACCGCGGCGCCCGTCAGGCAGCCTTCCGGCGAAGCTGACGACGCCGCTGCAGACGGCCCGCACCTTGGCGCCAGGGGCGCCTCTTAGCGTGAGGGTTCGATGCGCACCGGCGCGAAAGCGATCGCCACGCGTGAAATCAAAGCGCTGCGCCACGCGACCCTGCTCAAGCGGCCATTGCCACGGCGCCGCCTCGGCCGCGATCGGGCCGGCGATCAAAGCAACCGCCGAAAGCGCGACCGATCGAATAATCAAAGCTGGCATCGGCGCCGAGATTAAGTTCGGTAGGTCGACTTTGCGGCGATCGCGCAAGTGCCGATTGGAGCTTGTTCCAAATCGGCAACAAATTGCGCGAGCGGCGTTGCCAGGGCCGGGAGCGGGTGCCCAGCGCCATGGCGCGCGGCCGCTACGATTCCGGCGTGTCTAGCGCGAATAAACCGCCGCTCGCGGTGATCCTCGGCGCTGGTCGCGCAGTCTGGGGCGGTCTTCCATCAGCAGTCGTTGATATTCCCGAACACGGGCGCGTTCTCGACTGGACGCTTGCCGCACTCGCAGCACTCGACGAGGTTGAGGTCCGTTTCGTAGGGGGTTACCGAGCCGAGGAGGTACTCCAGCGCTACCCGGAGGTGCAGATCGTGCTCAACCCGGACTGGCAGCACAGCGGCCCGGCAGGTTCGCTCAGCCTCGCCGGGCTCGACGCCGAGAGGCAAACCTATGTCGTTTATTCAGACGTGATCCTTCGCCCGCAGTCGGTTGCCGCGCTGCGTGACGCGCCAGGCCAGCTTGCCGTTGCAGTCGATTCGCACTGGCGCAGCCGCTACAGCGACCGCTCACCGGCCGACCTCGACCACGCCGAGAAGGTCCTCTTTGACGGCGCCGCAGTCCAGGGAATCGGCCGTGAGCTGACGACCGCCGCGGCAAATGCAGAGCTCGCCGGAATAGTCCGCTTCGATCCCGAGGCCGTGCAGCTCGTAACCGCGGCACTGGCCGATGGTCGCCTGACCGAGAAGGCCACGCTCCCTGACATCGTCGCGCTCTGCCTCGGTGCCGGGCTCGAGGTAGGCGCAGTTGACCTAGAAGGTGACTGGGCCGAGCTCGACGCCAAGCAGGATCTAGCCCGCTTCATTCTTGGCACCAAGGCCGAATCGCTCGAGCGGCTGCGGCCGATGAATCACGGCGGCGTGATCGGCGCGCAGGTCTCATTTACGGCCGCACGGTGGGCGAGCGAGCCGGCGGCGATCACCGAGCAGATTCTGGCCGAACTTCCGGGCGAGACGCTGATCGTGCGCAGCAGCGCCCGCTCTGAGGACGGCTGGCTTGAGTCCGGCGCTGGCCGCTACACCAGCATCCTCGACGTCGCGCCAACCGATCAGGCTTTGACGGAAGCAATCAGCGAGGTTCTCGCCTCCTACGGTACGGCCGCCGAGGATGATCAAGTCCTGGTTCAGGAAATGCTGACCGGCGTTGTGATGAGCGGCGTCGTGATGACGCGCACGCACGCCACCGGCGCTCCCTACTACGTGATCAACTACGACGACGATTCGCAGGAGACCGACGCCGTCACAGCCGGCCGCGACGTGCGAACGCTGGTAGTTCACCGCAGCAGCACCACTCCGGCCAGCGTTCCCGCCGCACTGGCCGGCGTGCTCGACACGGTGCGCAGGATTGAGCGCTTGATCGGCCACGACGCTCTCGACATCGAATTTGCCGTCTGCGGCGAGCAGACGCACATCCTGCAGGCGCGCCCGATCGTGATGGCGCACAGCCCGGCGGCGGTCGCCGACACCGACGTTGACGAGGTGATTGTGCAGACGCGCGAGTCGCTTAGTGCTCGCAGCGCGCCGGGCCCGACGATCCTCGGCGCCAGCGCGCACTTCAGCGTGATGAGCGACTGGAACCCAGCCGAGATCATCGGCACGACGCCAAAGCAGCTCGCCGCCAGCCTCTACCGCTACCTCGTCACCGACGAGGTCTGGGCCCAGCAGCGTGCCGAGTACGGCTACCGCGACGTGCGCCCGTGCGCGCTGCTCTTCGACGTTGCCGGCCACCCCTATGTAGATGTGCGCGCCAGCTTCAACTCTTTCATTCCGGCCTCGCTGCCCGACGAGCTTGCCGAGCGATTGGTTGACGCCTATCTCGCTCAGCTGGCAGCAAAGCCCGAGCTCCACGACAAGGTTGAGTTCGACATTCTGTTCACCTGCCTCACTCCGGACTTTGCGCCGAGCTCCCAGCGGCTACTGGATTCAGGGCTCAGCGGCGAGGACGTTGAGGCGCTAGAGAATGCTCTGCGTGAGATCACAGCCGCCGGCATTGCGCGCATCGACGATGACCTCGCCGTGCTGCCGGGGCTAGCGGCGGCGATCGACGAGATTGAAGCCTCGGGGCTGCCGCCGCTCGAGCGCGCTGCTGCGCAGCTCGACGCGGCACGGCGGACCGGCACGCCGGTCTTCGCCCACCTCGCCCGTGCCGGCTTCGTCGCCACGAGCCTGCTGCGATCGCTGGTAGCGGGCGGCGCCCTGCCGGCAGATGAGGCCGACCGCTTCCTGGCCTCGGTAGAAACCGTGCTTGGGCGCTTGCGAAACGATGCTTGGGCCGTCAAGCAGGGAAGCCTTAGCTGGGAAGAGCTGATCGCCCGTTACGGCCACTTGCGCCCCGGCACCTACGACATAACTTCGCCTTGGTATGCCGGCGCCGCTGACGAGTATCTCGGCCCGATCGTCGAGCGCGCAAGCGAGCCGCCGGCAGCTACGAAGTTCGAATGGCAGCCGCAGAGTGCGGCGGCAATTACATCAGCGCTCGAAGAGTTGGGATTGCCCGTTGACGCAGAGGGATTTGATCACTTCGCGCGGGCCGCGATCTCCGGGCGCGAAGAAGGCAAGTTCGTCTTTACGCGAGCGCTCAGCCTAGCTCTGGAAGCGATCGCTGACTACGGCGAAAGCCTCGGCGTGACTCGCGGCGAGCTCGCTCACGTCGCGGTCGAGGATCTCTTACGATGCCGTGAAGTGCTGGCCGACCCGCGCGACTTCCTGCTCAGCCGCTCCGACGAGGGGGTTGAACTGCATCTGCTCAGCCAAGCCGTATGCCTGCCTGGCCAGCTCAGCGCCGGCAGCGACGTCAGCTGTTTTGAGCAGGATGACGCGGAGCCCAACTTCGTGACCAGCGGCGCGGTCCAAGCCGAGGTAGTCGTGGCTCCCGAAAGCCCGACGGTCGACGTTGCCGGCAAGCTGGTGCTGATCCCAACTGCCGACCCCGGCTATGACTGGATGCTGGCGCGCAACATCGCTGGCCTGATCACGATGTACGGCGGCGCCAACTCGCACATGGCGGTCCGCGCCGCCGAGCTTGGCCTACCGGCAGCCATCGGCGTCGGCGAGACGCGCTTCAATGCGCTCGCTTCGGCAACGGTCGTCAGCCTTGACTGCTCGAGCCGAACGATCGAGATTCTCGGATGAGCGGCGCCGCTAAACGGGCCGTAATCAGCCAACGGGTAGAAGTTTTTGCCGATCGCGATGAGCGCCGTGACGCGCTCGACCAGCGTTGGGCTGCGCTGCTGGAATCGCTTGGCCTCACCGCCTTGCCGATGCCGAACACTCTCGCCGACCCTGCCGCATGGCTCGTCGCGGCCGACCCGGCTTTGATCGTCTTAACCGGCGGAAACGACCTCGCCCACCTCGTCGATGGGCCGGACGCAGCGCCGGAGCGAGACCGCACCGAAGCGCTGCTGCTGGCGCAGGCGAGCGAGCGGGCGATCCCGCTTCTGGCGGTCTGCCGCGGCCTTCAGCTGATCGTTGACAGCGGCGGCGGCAGTCTCGTTCCTGTCGAAGGCCACGTCGCGCAGGATCACGCGATCACGGTGCATCCCGCGGCCACCAATTGGCCTATCCGCGACGGGCGAAGCGTCAACTCGTTCCACAACTGGGGCGCCGAGCAGAGCGCAGTTCCCGCTGGCTGGGAGCTGGCGGCGACTGCCCCCGACGGCACCGTCGAAGCGATCTTTCACTCGACGCTCCCCCAGGTCGCGCTGATGTGGCATCCCGAGCGTGGCGAAACGGACGCCGACGACATTGCCCTAATCGAACAACTGATTGGACAGAGCTAAATGACCCGCGCAATTATCCTCGCCGCCGGAGAAGGCAACCGCCTGCGGCCGTACACCGAAGACCGCCCCAAGGCGCTGGTGCCGTTGGCTGGCAAGCCGCTGCTGGAGTGGCAGCTCGAAGTGCTCACGCGGGTTGGCGTTAGCGACATCACGATCGCCACTGGCTACCGCGCCGACCAGCTTGAGAGCTACGGCACGCGCCGCGTCCACAACCCGCGCTTTGATTCGACCAACATGGTCGTCAGTCTGATCGCCGCGCGCGAGCAGCTGCTCAGCGGCGAAGACCTGCTGATCGCCTACGGCGACATCATCTACCAGCCGAACATCGTCAAAGCGCTGCTGGCAGACGAGGCCGACGTTTCAATCACGATCGACCTTGGCTGGCAGAGCCTTTGGGCGATGCGGATGGAAGACCCGCTCGAGGACGCCGAAACGCTGCGTCTCGACGGCGACGGCAACGTGATCGAACTGGGCAACCCGCCGAAAAGCCTTGACGAAATTGAGGGTCAGTACATGGGCCTGATTCGCGTGTCCGCACGCGGCGCGCAGCAGATCGTCGCGGCGATCGACGCGATCGACCCGGAGACCCGCTTTGGCGGCCGCACGCCGGACGCGATGTACATGACCGACCTGCTCCAGCACCTGATCGATTCCGGAATCGCCGTCCACGCCGTGCCGGTCGAAGGCGGCTGGCTCGAAGTTGACACGGTTGACGACCTCGACCGCTTCGAAGAGCTCCACACCCGCGGCCTGCTAGACACCCGCTTCGACCCGCTGCGCGACTGAGCGAAGGATGGGCCTGTTCAAAAAAGACGGCGGCAAGCCGAAGTACGGGAAGCTGACGAAGGCGCAGAGGGCGATCACATTTTACGCCGAGGACGGCGGCTCGTGGCCACACTACGAGCCGATCGTTGGTGAGCTGCTCGGCCGCCACGGCCGCGAGCTGGCCTACCTCACTTCGAGCGACTCCGACCCACTGCTAAGCGACACCCCTGAGGGAATGCACGTCTTCAACATCGGCGAGGGAGCCAAGCGCGCGTTCACCTTCCAGACAATGGAGGCCGGCGTCGTCGTCGCGACCGTGCCGCAGCTAGGTACGAAGCTGCTGCCGAAGAGCCGCCTGACCGATTCGCTCGGCACCCAGCATCTCTACGTCCACCACTCGATGGCCAGCACGCACATGATCTACGAGCCCGATGGCTTTGACTTCTACGAAGCGATTCTCTGCGTCGGCCCCTACATGGTCGCCGAGACCCGCCGCCGCGAGGAGCTCCACGGGCTGCCAGAGAAGGAGCTCATTGAACATGGCTACGGGAGGCTCGACAGAATCATCGAGCGGCGCGCCGGGCTGACCGACGAGCAGCGCGCGCCGAACGAGCAGCCGCTAATCGTCGTCGCGCCGTCGTGGGGACCAAACTGCCTCTTTGAAAGCTGCGGCGACGATGTGATCGAAGCGCTGCTGGCGACCGGCGCTGCCGTGATCGCGCGGCCCCATCCGATGACGCGCAAGCACACCCCGGCCGCGATCGATCGGCTTGCCGAGCGCTTTGCTGGTGATCCAAGCTTTTCACTCGAAGAGAACGTCGCCTCACAGGATTCGCTCCAGCGAGCCGACCTGATGGTCAGCGACTGGTCTGGGGCGGCGCTCGAGTTTGCCTTTGGAACCGAGCGGCCGGTGCTCTTCATCGACGTGCCGCGCAAGGTCAACAACCCCGGCTACGAGGAGCTTGGGATCGAGCCCTTTGAAGCGACAGTGCGCGAGCAGATCGGCAAGGTAGTCGGCCCTGACAGCCCGGAGCAGATCGGCGCCGCAGTAGCTGAGCTGGTCGGCGACCGCGATCGCTGGATCAGCTCGATCCGCTCTGCGCGCGAAGCCAACATCTACAACGTCGGGCGCAGCGGCGCCGTTGCCGCCGACGTGATCGCGGAGAAGGCCGACCGTTATCTTCAGCGCTGAGCTTCCCAATGACGACTGAGCACGACGAAATCACCGCCCAGATAGCCGCGCTTCAGCCGGCCGCATCTGCGACGGCGCAAGGGCAGATCAGCAGCGCCGCAGTTGTTGCCTCGCGGCTCGCCGCTGGCATCGCAGCGCCAGGTGAGGAGCGCACCGAGATCAACGAGCTCTGCCGCCAGATCGACGTCTTCAAGCGGCTCCAGGCCGATTACAGCGCCGACTGGAAACCAGATAAGGAGGCGCCGCTGGCAGCGCCCGAGGTTGTAGCTGGCGCAGCCTGCGTGCTGCTGATCAACGCTGAGCCTGCCGCAGCCGGAACCGATGACGACGGCTGGTCGCTGAAGTGCCTCAATAGCGCGCTGAAGGTAATCGATCAGAACGAGCAGATGCCGCTGCGAGCCGAACTCAGCGGCTGGGCGCAGCGCAGCTTCAGCGCCGCCGTCGCCAATAGCGCAGGCGCAAAATGAGCCGCCAGATTCCACTAACGGTGCTGGCATGGGAAGGTCCGCAGGCGCGCGCCTACCTCGCACGAATGAAGCGCGCCGGAATGATCCCAGAGCGGATTATTTTGATGATCAAGGACCCGCGCAGCGGACCGTTTGCGAAGGTCACCGGCCGCGGCCTTGCAAAGGCCGAGAAGGCCCAGGAGCGGGCTCACAACTTTCACCCGCACCGCACCCGCGCCGGAAACCGCGAGCTGATGGCGGCGATCACGGCGGGGCTCGCGGGCCAGCTGGACGACCCTGCCGGCTTGATCAGCGAGATGTTCGACTCCTTCTCTTACGACGACTTCGGAGCACCGGTCGAGCGCGTTGCCGTCAGCGGCTACCGCGATCCAGCGCTACGCGAGGCGATCGCAGCCAGCGGAGCCGAGCTGCTGCTATTCAGCGGTGGCGGCATCATGCCGGCCGAGATCCTCGAGCTTCCGGGGCTGCGCGTGATCCACGTTCACACCGGTTTCCTCCCTGACGTGCGCGGCGCAGACGTTCTGCTGTGGTCCTTGATGGTGCGCGGGCGGCCTGGGGTTTCAGCCTTCCTAATGACGCCTCGACTCGACGACGGCGACCTGCTCGGGGCGACCGAACTGCCGCCACTGGCAATCCCTCTTTCCACCGCTGAGCGCCCCGATGACGACACGCTCTACCGCTCGCTCTTCTCGTTCATCGATCCGCTGATCCGCGCCGAGTTTGTTGTCAGCCAGATTTTCGAGCCGGCAAGCGACTTCGCTGCGCTGCCCTCCACACCGCAAGACCTCAATGTCGGCGTCACCTTCCACTTCATGGCGCCGCAACTTCGCAGCGCGGCGCTGGCGCAGCTCTTTCCAGCTGCCTAACGCGATTCAGTCGCCGGAGGCAGCGACAGCGCGGTAAAGCTCGTTTGCGCTTAGCCCCGTCAGCCCGGCGATCACCGTTGCTGCGGGGCGCGGTTTGGCGCCGGCTGCAACAAGTTCACGAACGGCCTGCTCGGCGCTTGCGCGGTCGCCGCTGCCGGCCTGCGCTGCTCCGATCACCAGCACCACCTCGCCCTTAGGTGCGGTCGCCGCATAGCGCTCCGCGAGTTCGGCGGCGCTGCCGCGGACGATCTCCTCGAAACGCTTCGTCATCTCGCGGCATAGAGCGACCGGCCGCTCGGCGTCGAGCTCAGCAAGCAGAGCCAGAGTCGCCCCGGCGCGGCGGGGCGACTCGAAAGCAACGACCGTCTCAGAGTTCTCAAGCAGCTCGAGCATCTCGCCGCGCTTGCGCGGCAGGAAGCCGACGAAGCGCCAATGCTCTGCGGGCAGGCCGGAAGCAACCAGCGCAGTCAGGACCGAGCTTGGCCCCGGTAGCACCTCTACCGTCAGCCCCGCCGCCAGCGCCGCCTGCAGCAGCACGAAGCCCGGATCGCTCACCAGCGGCGTGCCGGCGTCGCTGACCAGCGCTACCGTTTCGCCGCCGGCGATCCGCCCAATCAGCGCCGGCGTCGCGCGCTTCTCGGCATGCTCGTCGTACCGAACGCGCGGCGTCGTGATTTCGTAGCGGTCGAGCAGCACCTTCGTCGTGCGCGTGTCCTCGCAGGCGATCACGTCGGCGCCACGGAGCGCTTCGATCGCGCGCAGCGTGATGTCCTCAAGGTTGCCGATCGGCGTTGGGCAGACAATCAGTCGCCCGTTTGCGGCGGCGCTCACGCTCGCGCAAACTGCTCGAAGGCCAATACGGCGCCGCCGATTACGCCGGCGTCGGCGCCAAACTCGGCGGGCACAATGGCGACGTTCGCACCGAGCGAAGCGAGCGCCTCGCGCGCGACCACTTCGCGAGCCGGGGCCAGCAGCAGTTCACCGGCGGCGATTGCGCCGCCACCTACGACGATCAGCTGCGGGTTGAAGATATTTGCGACCGAAACCATCCCCTGCCCCAGCCGCCTGCCGACTTCAACGATCGCTGCGATCGACGTCGCATCGCCGTCGTGAGCGAGTTCGGTGACCAGCGCTCCGGTTACCTCGCGTCCTTCGGCCGCGGCCGCCGCGAGCGCCGAGTCGGGGCTCGCATCCACCGCCCGCTGACCGGCACGGCCAATCGCATCACCGGATGCGTACCACTCGAAGTGGCCGCGGCCGCCGCAGCTGCATTGCTCGCCATCCTGCTCAACCACCATGTGGCCGAACTCAGCTCCGCCACCGCTGCTGCCGCGAACAAGGCCGCCGTTGGCAACGATGCCGCCGCCGATCCCAGTGCCAACGGTCAGCATCACCGCGTCGCTCGCACCCTTAGCGGCGCCGTGGAGCCACTCGGCCAGCATCGAGGTGTTGCCGTCGTTATCGACCGCGACCGGCACACCGAGCCGCTCTCCCATCAAAGCTTCAAACGGCACGCCGGTCAGCGGCAGGTGCGGCGAGGCCGCGATCATCCCGGTCTTGGAGTCGAGGATGCCGGCGACCCCGAAACCGACACCGCAAACCTCACCTGGCGCGGCCTCGAGCGCCTCATCGACCATCTCGGCGAGCCGATCGAGGAGCTCACCAGCGTCGTCGACATCGGTCGACTGCTGAACCCGGTGAAGCACACCGAGCGACTCGTCGACAACGCCGACGAGCATCTTTGTACCCCCAAGATCAACGCCAATTGCGCAGTTAGCCGCCACAGCCGCCACCATACCGGCAGTGTCACCTGACCCACGAAAGCCGAACGAGCCGCCTGAGCGCGACCCAACCGCCACTTACAACGTGTACCGCTCGCGCCCGCGTGCACGACCGACCGAGCCGCCGGAGCCACCGGGGAAGGAGCCACGCCAGCCACGCCAGCCACGCCAGCGACGCCAGCCACGCCAGCCACGCCAGCCGCGGCCCAAGCGCCAGCGCAAGAAGTGGACTCTGCGGCGGATTATCAAGACCGTCGTCCTTGCCGTGATCGGCTGGGTCCTGCTGAGCTTCGTGATCTTCCTCTTCAGCGCCCAGTTCCTCCAAGACCAAGTTGACAGCAAGGCGAAAGCGGCGCTCAACCAACCAGGTCTGCCGATCATCTCACCGACCAATGTTCTGATTCTCGGCTCCGACCTGCGCGCCAAAGGAACGAAGGAGCCAGGCGCCGCGACCTCGGGCCCGAGCCGCTCCGACTCGATTCAGCTAATGCGCGTCGGTGGCGGCGACGGATCGAAGCTCTCGATTCCTCGTGACACCGTTGTCGACATTCCTGGCTACGGGCTGAACAAGGTCAACGCGGCCTTCGCCTTCGGCGGCGCCGAGCTCTCGATCCGCACGCTGCGCTCCTATCTCGGAATCGAGATCAACCACGTGATCGTCGTCAACTTCGACCAGTTCCCCAACCTGATCGACTCGATGGGCGGAATCGACTTCACCGGCGGCTGCGTGATCTCGAAGATCAACGGCGGCTTTGCCAACGGTGGCTACACGCTGCGACTAAAAGCGGGGACGAACCACATCGACGGCAAGCAGGCGCTGGCGCTGGCGCGGACGCGAAAGAACGAGTGCAACTCCTCCTACAACGATCTCACGCGCGTCGTCAACCAGCAGAAGATCATCAGCGCGATGCGCTCGCGGCTCCATTCGCCGTTCGGTTTCATCCGATGGCCATTTATCGCTTGGAGTGCGCCACAGACGATCTCCTCCGACATGGGCGCGGCAGGGCTGCTGGGTCTAGCGGCGACTATCGGCGTCTCCGGCGGCGGCTCGCCCGCAGTGCTCAAGCCTGACGGAGCGGTGACGCTGCCAGACGGTGGCGCCGGCCTAACGGTAAGCCCAGCCTCTCGCGAGCGCCAAGTACAGAAGTTCTTGGACGGCTAGGGCGCTCAGTCCTTCGAGCTGGGCGGCGGCGGCTTCGGCTTCTTCTCTTCGCTCTTGGCCTTTGGCTTCAGGTCGCTCTTGGGCGCATCGCCGGACGAGGATTCCGACTTCGCCTTGGCCTTCTCGGCGGTCTTCGCATCGTGCTTGTCGGCTCCCTCTTTGGCGGAAGCTTCGAGCTCGCGGTTGCGCCGCTTAGTGCCGTAGTCGGTGTTGTGGAAGCCCTTGCCCTTGAAGTGGATCGCGACGGGGTGGAATACGCGCTCGACCGGAACGCCGGTCTCGGGGTCAACCTTGAGCGCGTCGTCGGCCATCTTCTGCACGATCTCGAAGGTCGTCCCGTCTGGGCGTCTGTACTCGTAAGTTGGCATCGAGGCCGAAGTATAGGAGCGGCTCAGAGCATTGCCACGCGCCGCCCCCGTAGCATGGGGCCATGGCCGAAGACACAGTGACAATGGACAAGATCGTCGCGCTCTGCAAGAGACGCGGCTTCATCTTCCCCTCCTCAGAGATTTACGGCGGCCTCGGCTCGACCTACGACTTCGGCCACTACGGCGTGCTGCTGAAGACCAACGTCAAGGGCGAATGGTGGCGTTCGCTGCTGCAGCAGCGCGATGATGTGGTCGCACTCGACTCGGCGATTTTGCAGCACCCGCGCGTCTGGGAGGCGAGCGGCCACGTCGGCGGCTTCAGCGATCCGATGGTCGACTGCAAGCACTGCGGCCAACGCTTCCGCGCCGATCACCTCGACCAGCTGGCCTGCCCAAATAAGCCTTCCAAGCCGCCTGGTGAGGGGCCCGACTGCGAGCTGACAGAGGCGCGTGAATTCAACTTGATGTTTGAGACGACGGTCGGCCCGCTGAAGGATTCCGGCTCGATCGCCTATCTGCGCCCGGAGACCGCGCAGGGCATCTTCATTAACTTCAAAAACGTGCTGCAGTTCTCGCGCAAGAAGCCGCCGTTCGGAATTGCCCAGGTAGGAAAGTCGTTCCGCAACGAGATCACGCCCGGCAACTTCATCTTCCGCACGCGCGAGTTCGAGCAGATGGAGATGGAGTTCT
>JANRFB010000073.1:13416-62962 GCA_030725785.1 Solirubrobacteraceae bacterium | reverse complement strand
CGGGAATGCAGGGTTTTGTCGAGGGGATCGTCAACACCAAGCTGGCCGAGTTTCTCGAAGAGAACCCCGCCGACGCGCGGGCGATCATCCGCAAGGCTGTGCAGGCCGCCCAAGCGCGCAGCGCAGCGCGCAAGGCACGTGACCTGACGCGCCGCAAGAGCGCGCTTGAAAACTCACGCCTGCCAGGCAAGCTCGCCGACTGCTCGGTCAAGGATCCGTCGTTGGCTGAAATCTTCGTAGTCGAGGGTGACTCCGCTGGTGGCTCCGCAAAACAGGGCCGCGATCGCAACACGCAGGCTGTGCTGCCGCTGCGTGGCAAGATTCTCAACGTCGAGAAGGCACGGATCGACAAGGTTCTACAGAACACCGAAGTTCAGGCATTAATCACGGCGATCGGAACCGGGATCGCAGGCGAGTTTGACCTCGAAAATGCCCGCTACCACAAGGTTATTTTGATGACCGATGCTGATGTTGACGGCGCTCACATTCGAACCTTGATTCTGACGTTGCTATTCCGCGAGATGCAGCCGCTGATCGATGCAGGCTTTGTCTACATCGCTAAGCCGCCGCTCTACAAGATCAAGAAGGGCTCGCAGGAGCGCTACATCGAGAACGACGCTGAGCTCGAAGAGGTCCTGCTCGCCGACACCTACGAGAAGTTTGAGATCACCGATCGTGACGCGAAGAAGGTCAAGCTGACCGAGGCCAAGTGGCAGTCGTACCGTCGCAGCATGCGGCGCTACGAGCAGCTTTCGGCCGCGCTGAGGGCTCGCCACGGCGAGGACATGGTTCGCTTCCTCGAAGAGTCGGCGCTGCTTGGCGATGGGATTGAAAGCTCAAAGGACGCGATCAAGCTGCTTAGCGCGAAGGATGCTGAGCTTGGCGCCCTAACGACCGAACTCGAGTCGAGTGACAATGGGATCCTGCTGATCCGCTCAGTTGAGAAGGGCAGCGGCCTCGCCCGCACTCACCGGATGCCGATCGAACTTTTCGACAGCGCCGAATACCTCGGACTGCTCAAGCTCCACGCTGAGATCGTAAAGATGACTGGCAACGGGCCTTTCATCGTCCGCCTTGGCGACCGTGAGGAGATCGCGCAGACCTTCGAATCGCTCGGCACAGCGGTTATGTCTGTGGCTCAGAAGGGTGTACAGCTGAGCCGTTTCAAGGGCCTCGGCGAAATGAACGCGGAGCAGCTTCGCCAGACGACGATGGACCCCGCGACGCGCACGCTGCAAAAGGTTTCGATCGCTGACGCTGTCGCCGCCGACGAGATCTTCTCGATGCTGATGGGCGACGTCGTTGAGCCGCGCAGAAACTTCATTGAAGACAACGCCCGCGACGTCGTAAACCTCGACGTCTAATGACCGCTCGGGCCGGAGAGGAAAACTAGATGGCTTCCGCAGATGTACTGAGTGACCGCTTCGAGCCACGCGCGCTCGAAGACGAGATGAAGACCGCCTACCTCGACTACGCGATGTCGGTGATCGTCGGCCGCGCGCTGCCTGACGTGCGCGACGGCCTCAAGCCCGTCCACCGCCGCGTCCTCTATGGGATGTCAGAGCTGGGCCTAGGGCCAACCCGCGGCTACTCAAAGTGCGCCCGCATCGTCGGCGAGGTGATGGGCAACTTCCACCCTCACGGCGATTCGGCGATCTACGACGCGTTGGTGCGCATGGCGCAGGACTTCTCGATGCGTTATCCGCTCGTCGACGGCCAAGGTAACTTCGGTTCGGTCGACGACGACCCGGCTGCAGCGATGAGGTACACGGAGGCGCGAATGACGCGCCTGGCGACCGAGATGCTGCGCGACCTCGACATGGATACCGTCGATTTTGTACCCAACTACGACGGTCGCACGCAGGAGCCAACGGTTATGCCGGCGCGCTACCCGAATCTGCTCGTCAACGGATCATCCGGGATCGCGGTCGGCATGGCGACAAACATTCCGCCGCATAACCTCGGTGAAGTAATTGCCGCAACGATCGCACTGATCGACGACCCAGATATCTCGCTCGACGGCTTGATGAAGCACGTGAAGGGCCCCGATTTCCCGACTGGAGGCACGATCTTAGGCGTCCAGGGGATCCGCGACGCTTACGAGACCGGCCGCGGCCGCGTCCGCGTACAGGCCAAGGCGCACATTGAGCCGCTCACGCAGGGCAAAGAAGCGATCGTCGTGACCGAACTGCCGTACATGGTCAAGAAGGGCGGTGAGGGCGGCCTGATCCAGAAGATCGCAGCGCTCGTGCACGAGAAGAAGATTCCCGACATCACCGACCTGCGCGACGAGTCAGACCGCAACGGAATGCGGCTCGTGATCGAGCTCAAGCGCGACGTAATTCCAAAGGTTGTTCTAAACCAGCTTTACAAGCACACCTCGATGCAGTCGACATTCGGCGTCAACACGGTCGCGCTCGTTGACGGCGTGCCGCGGACGCTTTCGCTGCGCGAGGTGCTGACGGCCTACGTCGCCCATCAGCGCCAAGTCGTCGTGCGCCGCGCCAAGCATGAGCTCGGCATCAAGGAGGCTCGCGCTCACATCCTTCTCGGCCTGCTGATCGCGCTCGACAACCTCGACGCCGTGATCAAGCTGATCCGCGCCGCTCCAGACCGCGACGTTGCGCGCGAGAAGCTGGTCAAGGACTTCAAGCTCTCGGCAATTCAGGCCAGCGCGATCCTTGAGCTCCGGCTCGCGCAGCTGACTGCGCTCGAATCGGACGCAATCAAGAGCGAACACGACGACGTGATGGAACGGATTCGTGAGCTACGTGAACTGCTGGGGAGCGAGCAGGCAGTGCTTGATCTGATCAAGGAAGAGCTCAGCGAGATCAACGAGCGCTTCGCCGACGAGCGGCGCACGCTGATCTCGCAGAGTGAAGACGAGATCGACATTGAGGACTTGATCGCCGACCAGCAGATGGTGATCACGATCACGCAGACCGGCTACATCAAGTCGTTGCCGCTCGGCACCTACCGCCAGCAGCAGCGCGGTGGCCGTGGCGTGACGGGCATGGATATGAAGGACGGCGACTTCATTGAGCATCTCTTCGTCTGCTCATCGCACGACTTCCTGCTCTTCTTCTCAAACCGTGGAAAGGTTTACCGCTCGAAGGTTTACGAGCTGCCCGAGGCATCGCGCACGGCGAAAGGCCGCGCGCTCGTCAACGTTCTGCCGCTGCGCGAGGGCGAGCGGATCGAATCGGTGCTCGCGACGCGAGACTTCACCGAGACGCAATACCTCGTCTTCGCAACGAAGAAGGGCACAGTTAAGAAAACCGAGCTGCAGGAGTACAACACTCCGATTAAGGCCGACGGCATCATCGCGATCAAGATTCGCGACGACGATGAGCTGATCGTCGTTCGCGGCGTCGACAAGGACGATGAGGTGCTGATCACCTCCCGCGCCGGCCTAACTGTGCGCTTCGCAGAATCCGATGCCCGCTCAATGGGGCGAAGCACGAGCGGCGTCAAGGGAATGGACGTTGGCGACAAGAGTGAGGTAATCGCGATGGACATCGCTCGCGACGACATGGACCTGCTCGTGATCACCGACAACGGTTACGGCAAGCGCACGCAGGTGCGCGAGTACCGCAAGACGAAGCGAGGCGCCAAGGGCGTCAAGACGATCGCGCTGACCGAAGCCAAGGGTGGCCTCGCGGGCGCGCTAGTGGTGAAAGAGCATCAGGATTTGATCTTCATCTCGCGAGAGGGAATGGTTCAGCGCACCGCGGTCAGTGGCATCAACCGCTACGGACGCAGCGCCCAGGGCGTCAAGACAATGAACGTGCGCGACGGCGACGTCGTCAGCGCCGTGGCGATGGTCGTAGAAGACGCCGAAGGCAGTACTGCCGAGGCAGAGGTCGAGGGCGACGAGCTTGCGGCCACAGAGGCGCTCGAGGCCACCACGTCCGAAGCGCTGAGCGAGGATGCCGCAATCGTCGAAGAAGAACCCGGACAAGAGGCCGGCGGCGAGGCTGAAGCGGCAGACGAAGAAGACGAGTAGTTGGCCGCAAAAAAGAAGGGCGCCGGATCTAAGACCCGACGCCCTTCCCAATAACTGACTGAATTTAAATTGGCCGATCGGTCTTCACGCGCCACTTTGGCGGGCGGCCGGGGGGACCAGCTCCGGCGAATCGGTCAACGGTGTCCCGGATTGGATTTCCGCTTAGCGGGTCCAGCCAACCGCGCTAGCGGCCGGTCACCTCCAGGGTCCCGAAAAACATTGGTTTGTCGATTTGGACCACCCCCTTTCTCTGGTAGCGCGAAAGTTATCACGACTACGGGACGGGGGTTAAGCGGCTTCAGCTGGGAGCCACGGGAGCCACGCTGGCGGGATCTTCTGAGCCGCCACGGTGATGAAGATGTGCGGGCTGGGAACGCGCGGCGTCTTGCGCGGGTGCATGTTGATCTGCGCTGGCAGACGGTCGGCTTTGCGCCTGTTGCAGGGAGCGCAGGAAGCGACGATGTTCTCCCACGTTGAGAGGCCACCCTTAGAGCGCGGGATCACATGGTCGACGGTCAGGTTGGAGCGAGTGCCGCAGTACTGGCAAGCCCAGCCATCACGAGCGAAGACGGCGCGGCGCGTGATCTTTCGCTTTGAGCTGTCGCGCGGCACGTTGGCGTAGACGCGCAGCTTGATCACGATTGGCCGTTCGAGCACACGGCGCTCAGAGCGCAGTGCACTGCCACTGCGTTCGACCATGTCGGCCTTCTCCTTCAGCAGCAACACGGCTGCGCGGCGCACAGAACAGACGTTGATCGGCTCGTAGGTCGCATTTAGAACAAGGACGCGGCCAACATCGCGCAGCGGCCTCTGACGCGCGATCGGCGGCGCCAACTCCAGAGGGGCTGATGCGTTCAGCGTCTTCATCTCGCTCGATCGCGAGTCTAACCGCGCAGCCGACGGCCCGCCGCTGTTTGGCGCGCTGCTGCTACACCGCGTAGCTGCCGAGAACTCGAACCTGCTCGCAATGAGCGGCAAGTCCAGCAAGAGCGTCAGCCGCTGGCCCGGGTGCGTCGACGCGACCGTCGATGTCGATCAAGAAGATGTATTGGCCGAGCTCAAGTCGCGCCGGTCGTGATTCAATCCGCGTCAGGTTGACCGAGCGGTTGGCGAACTCGGAGAGGCAATCAAGCAGCCACCCGGGTGTTCCGTCCCCAGCGCCGGAGAAAACAATTGCGCTCTTGCCCGCCTGCTCCTGAGCCGTCGCCTCGAACCGTTCTCGTGCGAGCCAGATGAAGCGGGTTGCGAGTAGCTCATGATCGGCGACCGACTCGGCAATCACAACCGCGCCGTTCTGTTCCGCCGCCGCTGGGCTGGCAAGTGCAGCGACTGGCTGATCGCTGGCAAGAACCTGCGCAACCGCCGCCGCCGTTGAGTTGCTCGGTTGCAGCGAAGCGTCAGGGAGCTCACGGCGCAGGTACGATGCGCACTGCGCTAGAGGCTGCGGGTGCGAATAGACAGTCGTTATTTCGCTCAGAGCCGTGCCCTCTCGAACAATCAGACAGGGATTGATCGCGAGCACGTACTCACCGATGATCGCTACATCGGGGGCATCATGGAGGAGCGCGTCAATTACCTCGTTGACGCCGCCTTCTACGGAGTTTTCGATCGGTGCAATCGCGCGATCGACGAGTCCGTCTTGCACTGCGCTTACGACATCGTGCGCGGTTGTCAAGGGAACTATCTCGGCGTCCTCGCCGATGCCGGCGAGCTGGAGTGATTCGTTCAGCGCCTGCTGGCTGAAGGTTCCCGCGGGTCCGAGGTAGCCGACGCGCATCAGACGCCTTCGGCTATGTCGAGGAGCTCACCGGCGATCGCGCCGTCAACGGCCTGCTGCTCCTCGGGGGAGAGTTCGACGGTGCCCTTGCCGCGCTCGACCTGCCGCACGTAGAAGCGTGTCTGGTCGCGGTGCTGAATTGACGAGATAACAACTCCCGAGCGGAGAGCATCGAGCAATGCGATTGAGACCGACTGGTGGCCCGATAGTTCGTTGTAGGCGTCGTAGCGAACTACGGCTCGGTGGCTAATCGCGCCATCGAGCCTGTTTTCAGCAGTGGCAACTCGCTGGTCCAGCCTCGTCGCTATATCGAGCAGGTGGTCGTGGAGGATCACAAACTGACGCTCGAGGTCGGCGGCGTGGGCCGTGATGTCGCGCTCACTCCCGCCGATCACGAGCTTCTGGTCGCGGCGCAAGCTGCGCAGCTTGCTGAGTGCGATGATCACAGCGACCAAGGCAACCACTGCGATGACGGCGGCGATTACTGCAATTGCTCCCGCGCTGCTGTCTAGTGAATTCACGCTGCGCAGAGGATAGTCCCGCGAGGGGCTATCAACCGCCGGCGAAGAGAACCGTGTAGGTCGCTTCGTTGTTGTCGGTGCCGGTCTCACCCGGAACCGCGTCGACCTTGACCGTCAGTGTGGCCGCTGTGCCACCGGCAGGAACTGAAGGAAGTGCGATCGCCACATCGGTCTCGGAACCGGCGGTGGTCTGATTAACGACCTTCTTCGCGGTTACCGGCTTGGCGCCTGGCGCCGTCAGCGTGACCGTCACTGTGACGTTCTTCTCGTCGCTTTCGCCGCCGTTGAGCAGCTTGACGGTCACGGCGACTGGCGCAGTTGCTGAAACCTTATTGGCTGCCGGTGAAGGCTGAAGCTCGGTGCCGGCGATCGTCGTGCTGGTGATCGCGTGGCCGTGGAGGCCTGGCGCGACGGCGCCATCTGTAGTTCCGGCGCCGGCTTGGCCGCCGATCGCTGCTGCGATTGTGCTCGGTGCAAGCCATGTGTAGCCAGGCAGCGACTGACTCTGCTCGATCGTCTGGCCGGTGATGCCAGCGCTGTCGAGCGCCTGCTTGATCAGCGGTGCGGTGCGCTGCGAATAAACGACGTCGGAGGCGAGGAAGGCCTGCATCTGACCGGCGATCTCGTCCGTTGCCGTCTCAGCGCCCTGGCCAGTTCCTTGCGCCTTCGGCAGCAGCTCAGCGATCTTCGTTAGTGCGCCAGAGCGTAGGTTGAGCGTCAGGACAAGGTTCTGCTGGGCGTCACGCATTTCACTTGGCACGCTAAGTTCGTCTGCGCGCTTGCCGTCCTCCTCGGCAGCAAGGCGGATCTGGTTGATCTGAACCTGCAGATCACCGGAGGCGCCAGCGGTGGTGCCGCCACCGAGCAGCTTGAAGAAAGGGGCCATCACTTGGTTGTCGGAGTCGGCGACGATCGCGGCAACGTTGCGGTTGTAGTCCTTGAGCGCGCTCTCGCTGGCGCTGTCGAGGCAGCCCTTGACGCCAAAGATGATGATCAGCAGCAGGATTACGCCTACGCCGATCGCGATCGCTTGGCGCGTGCGCAGCCTCTGGCGGTCGCCTGGAGGGGTGTCGCCTGCGGGCGTGGCAGGACGGCGCGGCTCGGCCGGACGCCGAGGGGCGGAACTGACTTGAGTTGGATCGTCGTCGAAAAAAGACACGTTTGAAAGGCGACATTGGAAAGCCGCAGGTGCAAAGTATGACGACGTAACCCGAAAATCGGCCGCAGTGCAAGTTTGCTCGCAAATTCATCGCTTCACTAATGCGGCAGGCAGCTCGCCAATAGCGCAGAATGTAGGAGCTAGTGAGTACCGCCGACAGAACGATCATCCATTTTGAGCCGCCACCTCAGAGCGAGGCCACGGCGACGGTTGTGCTTGAGCGCTACCGCTTGATGCGGCGCCTTGGCGCCGGTGCTTTCGGCGTCGTCTGGCTGGCGCTTGATGAAAGATTAGACCGCGTCGTCGCCGTTAAACGGATAGAAGCTCACGATCCGGAAATGGCGGCTCGCGCCGAGCGTGAGGCGATCGCCGCTGCTCGTCTCAACCACCCTGGGATCGTCGCCCTCCACGAAGCTGGCCGCGACGCCGAAGCGGTCTACCTTGTCTCCGAGCTGGTCCGCGGCAAGACGCTGCGGGAGCGGCTTGTAGCGGGCGAGCTCTCTGACCGTGACGTTGCGCGGATAGGCATCGCGCTTTGCGACGCGCTCAGCCACGCTCACGCGCGCGGGGTCATCCACCGCGACATCAAACCGGCAAACGTGATCATTCCCGATAACCCTGATGGCGAGGCTGGGATTGTCAAGCTGACCGACTTCGGGATCGCATTGATCGCCGGGGATGATGCGCTGACGCGCACCGGCGACGTTGTTGGCACGCTCGCCTACATGGCGCCCGAGCAGGCCGATGGCAGCCCGGTCAGCGGCCAGAGCGACCTTTATTCGTTGGCGCTTGTTCTCTACGAAGCCTTTAGCGGCGTCAACCCAGTCCGCGCCCCTGGCGCTGCGGCGACCGCGCGCCGGGTTGGAACGAGATTGCCGCCGCTGAGCCAGCTGCGGCCGGAGCTGGCGGAGCAGATCTGTGATGCGATCGACTGGGCCGTACAGCCGGAGGAGCTCGATAGGGGCAGTTTGGCGGAGCTACGCGAGGCTCTGATCGACGGACTTCCGCAGACCGACACAACGGCCGGCGCTGTCGACGCGGCGGTGATTGAGGGCTATGAGCACGAGGATCTGCTCGAAGATCCGGAGCAAACAGCGTTCGATCGGTCGGTTTCAGTCCCACAAAGGCTGATCGGCGCGGTGGCAGCTGCGGCATTGGTTGTCGCGTCACTGCTCGCGCTTGAGCCGGTCGCCGCCGCTCCAAAGCTGCCGCTGCTGTGGACGGCTCTCTGCGCAGTGCTGGCCGCGGCTTTACTGCCACGCGTCGGCGCGTTGCTTGTTGCCGGCGCGCTGACTGCATTCTTCATTGCCTCCGGCCTGCCAGGCTGGGCTGTCTTGCTCTGGGCAGCGCTGCTGCCAACGGTACTACTGATGCCGCGCGATCCGAGCAGCTGGCTAGTTCCATTTCTAGCGCCGCTACTGGGACTTGTCAGTTTGGCGCTCGCCTTCCCTGCGCTCGCCGGCTTTAGTGCCAGCGCCAAACAGCGTGCTGCTCTCGCTGGCCTTGGCTTCTGGTGGTTGGCGCTGGCCGAGCCGATTGCGAAGAGCCGTCTGCTCTTCGGTGATCTTCCACTTGAGGCCGGTTGGGCTGGGTCGGCTGCGTCCGGAGGCGACGTAGTGATCGCGATCATTGTTCATGGCATTCCACTCATCGCGCTCGTGTGGGCTGCGGCCGCTTGGATCCTGCCGTCAATAACTGCCAGTCGCCTTGTTGTGTTGCAGCTTGCGGCCGCCGTCGCCTGGGCCGCCGCGCTCTGCGTGGCGAGCGTTGCCCTTGCGGGCGTGCTGGGCTGGCCGCTTAAGGTGCCGCAGAGCGGTGTTCTCGTCGCCGGTGGAGCGCTTGCCGCGCTGCTGGCATTGGCGGCGGCGACTGTTCGCGAAAATCGCTGAGCACATAGCGCTCAGGCGCAGCGGCAGGTCCAGTCCGTAGCATGGTCAGGCGATTAGGGAAGGCCGTATCATCGGCGCTTACGGTCCCGCGGCAAAGAGCCACCAACTATGAGCGTTCTACGTAATCTCGAGCAGCGACTGAGCGGCCTCGTCGAGGGCACTTTCGGCCGCGTCTTCCGCAGTGAAGTCGGCCCGGTTGAGATCTCACGCCGGCTGACGCGCGAGATGGATCAGAACGTCAAGGTTTCTCTCTCACGCAGCTATGCCCCGAACGACTACGTGATCTGGCTTTCGCCCGAGGACCGCGTCCGATACGAGGGCGTCGAGGATGAGGTCGCCGACGAACTGGCTGGCCACCTACTTGAGCATGCCCGCGCGGAGCGCTTGACGCTTGTTTCCCGCCCGGTAATTCAATTTGGCGTCGATGAAGCGCTTGGACTTGGCGAATTTGGCATTGAAACCCGCGTTATTAGGCTCGATCAGATCCCAGACGAGGAGCCGGTGCCAGTAGCCCCGCAGCCTTCAGCGAAGGCGATAAAACCGCGGGCTGCGATGCCGGCACGGGCAATCTTCGAGGCCGAAGGAACGCGTTTCACGATCCCACCGGCCGGGGCAGTGATCGGCCGCAGCAGCTCCTGCGACGTGGTGCTGGAGAACGCGGACGTCTCGCGTCAACACGCGCAGATCCTCTGCGACGAGGTTGAGGGCTGGATCGTCGAGGACCTTGGTTCGACAAATGGCGTCGTCGTCAACGGCGGCCGCGTCGACGGTTCGCTGCGGCTGAGCAATGGCGATCAGATAAAGCTGGGGCCCGTAAGCGGCCGGTTTGAGGTGCGCTGATGCTGCAGCCAACAGCAATCGTGTTGCAGGGCGCCTTCCTGCTTGTCCTCTTTCTCTTTGTCGCGTGGGTCGTTCGCAGCACGCTGCGCGATCTGCGCCGCCCCGACGAGCAGCGCGCCGCCAGCCCGATGCCGGCCGACGCCACTGGAATCCACAGCGCCGTGACCGCTGGCGCCGCGCCGTCGGGACCTGGGGATCCACGACTCGTCGTCGAACGCGCGCCCGGCCACACACCGGGAATGGAGTACGAAATTGCTGGCGGCGCCGTCCTCGGCCGCGGCGAGCAGGCAGAGATTCGGCTTGAAGACCCGTACGCCTCCTCCGCTCACGCCCGGCTGGTGCTGCAGGGCGGCCGCGTCGTGCTTGAGGATCTTGGATCAACCAACGGCACGTTCCTTAATGAAGAGACCGTTAGTGGTCCTCAACCGCTGTATCAAGGCGACCGCGTGCGGATCGGTGACAGCGAGTTCCTGTTCGTTGATTCCTGATGCTGCGCGTTGCCGAACATGCCGAACTGACCGACACCGGCCGCCAGCGCCGCGCAAACGAGGATGCCTTCCTGGCCCGCGCGCCGCTCTTCGCGGTCGCTGACGGGATGGGAGGGGCGCAGGCCGGTGAGGTTGCCTCGGCCACGGCGATCGAGGTGCTCTCCGGCGGTTTGGGCGAAGGCGAGAGCGTCGAGCAGCGGCTGAGCGAAAGCGTCCGCCAGGCCAACTCGCAGATCCACGCTCTTTCGGTTGCCGATGATGAGCGTGCAGGGATGGGAACCACCGTCACCGCCGCCTACATAGGTGAAAACAACGTGACGCTGGTTCACGTCGGTGACAGCCGCTGTTACCGCTGGCGTGACGGCGCGCTCGAGCGCCTCACCGATGACCACTCGCTCGTTGAGGAGATGGTCAGGCAAGGTCAGCTCACGGAGGAACAGGCGCTCGATCATCCGCAGCGCTCGATCATCACGCGCGCACTGGGACCGGAGTCGGTCGTTGAGCCCGACGCGCAGACGGTCGGTGCGCGCGACGGTGACCTGCTGCTGCTTTGCAGCGACGGCCTATCGACGATGATTAGCGACGAGCAGATAGCGAACGTGCTTGCCCGTGACGAGCCGCTCAAGGCGACCACGCACGCACTGGTTGCGGCCGCCAACGAAGCCGGTGGCCGCGACAACATTACGGTCGTGCTGATGCGCCTCGAGGTGCTCGGCGACCCAGACGCAAGCGATATCGAGGCGACTCAGGTTGGCCTCGATATAGGCCAGCTCCCCGTTGCAAAAGCAACTGGCAGTGACGCAGTAGTCGCCGCCAGCGTTGAGCGCCGCGTGCCGCGCGATCCGCGCGCGCCTGCGGCCAAGCGCCGCCGTCGCTGGAAGCCAGGAATTGGGACCGTGCTGGCGCTCGTCGTTGCCGCGCTGCTGCTTTCGGGGGTCTACTTCGCCTCGCAGGCGATCTATTTCATTGGCGCCGACCGCGAAGGCTTTGTAAGCGTCTACCAAGGCATTCCCTACGAACTGCCCCTCGGCATCAATCTCTATCGCGAGGATTACATCTCCGGCATCAACCTTTCGCAGCTGCCTATCAGCGAGCGCACGACGATCACCGAGCACAGCTTGCGTTCGCGCAGCGACGCCGATGATCTCGTCCGCCAGCTTGAACTAGGGCGGCTCGGGAGCGGCGCTCCGTGAACGCGCGTAACCGCGAACTGCTGGGGTTGGTGCCAGCCTCACTGCTGATCGTTGCCGGCTTTGGTGCCGTCTTCCTGCAAGAGCAGACGCAGCTCGACAACCTTTCACTTACATATGGCGCGATCTTCCTCGGCCTCTGCTTTGCCGCCCACCTGATCATCCGCGTCCGTCTACCCGACGCCGATCCATACCTGCTGCCGATAATCGCCGTCTTGGCGAGCATCGGGCTGGTAGTGATCTATCGCCTCAACGAAACGCTTGCGCGCGACCAAGCTCAGTGGTTTGTGATCGGTCTGATCGCCTTCGCGGCGACGATCATCTTCCTGCGCGACTACCGCGTTCTCGAGCGCTATCGGTACTTGATTGCTGCCGGCAGCATCGCGCTGCTGCTGCTGCCACGTATTCCGGGAATCGGGCAGCAGGTGAACGGCGCCTATCTTGGAATCAGCATCGGCCCGGTCTCGTTCCAGCCGGCTGAATTCGCAAAGATCGGCATCATCATCTTCCTTGCCAGCTACTTGCGCGATACGCGCGCGCTGCTGGTTTCGCGCAAGCGGTTCGGGATCACGTTGCCGCGGCTAAAACACATCGGCCCGCTGCTGCTGGTCTGGGGTCTGGCAATGCTGATGCTGGTCTTCATCCGCGACCTTGGCTCATCGCTGATGTTCTTCGGCGGCTTTCTCGCAATGCTCTACGTCGCCACCGATCGTCTGATCTTTCCGGTTGTTGGTTTCGGCCTCTTCGGCATCGGCGCTTGGTTCTTTGCGACGACTGTCGGCCACGTTGGCGACCGCATCAGTGCCTGGCAACACCCGTTTGACCCAAAGCTCTACGAGCAGATCGGCGGCAGCTACCAGATCGCGCAATCGCTCTTCGCTCAGGCCGATGGCGGCCTCTGGGGAGAGGGATTTGGCCAAGCCTTAATAAGCGTCGGTGATAGCCCGATTTTGCCTGCGGCACAGACCGACCTGATCTACGCCGTAATCGTCAACGAGCTCGGCCTGATCGGCGGAATTGCGCTGCTGCTGGTTTACGTGCTGCTGATTGAGCGCGGCTTCCGGATCGCCGTTCTGGCCCGCGACTCTTTCTCGAAGCTGCTGGCAACCGGCCTTACGACGGTCGTTGCACTGCAGGTCTTCGTAATCGTTGGTGGCGTCACAAAGGTGATTCCGCTGACCGGCGTGACTTTGCCCTTCGTCTCTTACGGAGGCTCGTCGATCGTCGCCAACTTTGTGATCATCGCGCTGCTGCTGTTGATCTCGGACCGCGCGCGGCGCGAGGCGAGGCGATGAACAAGCCGATCATCCGCGTCTTTGCGGTGCTGCTTGTGCTTTTCGGGCTGCTCGCGTACTTCACAACTCGCTGGACTGTGATCGACCGCGCCGCGCTGCAGGAGAACCCCCAGAACAAGCGCGAACTGCTCGCCCAGCAGCGAATTGCGCGCGGGCAGATTGTCGCCGACACGGGAACCGTTCTGGCTCGCTCTGTCCGGCGTAGCGACGGCACTTACGCACGCCGGTACCCGGAGAACGGGCTCTTCGCGCAAACCGTTGGCTACTCGTTCCTGAACCCTGGCACCGCAGGTCTTGAGCGCTTCTACAACGGCCAGCTAACCGGCCGTACGGCGGGGCTCGAAGGGACTCTGCGCAAGCTCCAAGGTAAGCGCCAACAGGGGAATGATCTTCAGACCGCGCTCGATCCGCAATCGCAGCAGATCGCTCTCGACCAGCTGGCTGGAAGGGCGGGCGCCGTCGTCGCGCTTGACCCGCGCAGCGGCCGCGTCAAAGTTATGGCCTCGATTCCTAGCTACGACCCGAACGTGCTGCGCAGCGCAAAGCAGACAGCGAGGCTCAATTCAGCCCCCGGCGCGCCGCTGCTCAACCGCACAACGGCGGGGCTTTACCCGCCCGGCTCGACCTTCAAGGTCGTGACGGCCACCGCCGCGATCGACAGTGGCTTGTACGAGCCGACCTCGACCGTCAACGGCGACAATGCGATCCCGATTTCGGGTGTTCCGCTCAACAACGATGGCGGCCAGAGCTTCGGCGAGGTTGATTTGACGACGGCGCTGACGCAATCGGTAAACACGGTTTGGGCGCAGGTGGGGGAGCGCGTTGGAAAGCGTCGAATGAGTCGCTACATGGAGCGTTTTGGTTTCGGCAGCCTAGTGCCGGTCGATCTACCGGCCAGCGAGCGGCTCGCCAGCGGCCTTTACTGCTCTCCTGATGGAAACCGGGAGCTCGTTAGTCCGACCGATAGCTGCGTCGATATCGGCCGCGCTTCGATCGGGCAGGACAAGCTGCTTGCAACGCCGCTGCAGATGGCGATGGTCGCGAGCGCAGTTGCCAATCGCGGAATCCTGATGCGACCCGGTATCGCCACGCGAACGATCGATCCGGAGGGTCGAACCGCCTACGAAAATACGCCGCAACGGTTCTCGCGCGTTATGTCGGCGGCGAGCGCCGAGAAGTTGACGGCGATGATGCAGCGCGTCGTTCAAGAGGGAACCGGCACCGCCGCCGCTCTGTCGGGAATCGAAGTCGCTGGTAAGACCGGCACCGCCGAGATCGACGTGATCAACAACATCTCGCAGCCCTGGTTCATCGCCTTTGCCCCCGCATCCGACCCGCAGGTCGCAATCGCCGTCACGATCGAGAAGACGGTCGGCGGTTTTGGCGGCACTGACGCCGCGCCAATTGCCAAGGCTGTGATGGAGTCGTTGCTGCGATGAGCACGGGTGTAGAGCCAGGCACGATGATCGATGGTCGCTACCGCGTCGAATACCTGCTCGGCTCGGGCGGCATGGCTGACGTCTACTGCGCCACCGACCTTCAGCTCGATCGCGAAGTGGCGATCAAGCTGCTCTACAGCCGCTTCGCGCAGGACGCTGAGTTTGTCGAGCGCTTTCGCCGTGAGGCTTCGGCCGCCGCCAGCCTTCAGCACCAGCATGTCGTCTCGGTCTATGACCGCGGCGAATGGGATGGCACCTACTACATCGCGATGGAGTACCTCCAAGGCCAAACGCTGAAGGCGATCATCAATGAGTACGGCGCGCTCGATTCCGACTGGGCGATCGATATGACGGAGCAGATTCTGCGCGCCGCACGTTTTGCCCACCGGCGCAACGTTATTCACCGCGACTTCAAGCCGCACAACGTGATTGTTGACGACGACGGGCTCGCCACCGTGACCGATTTTGGCATCGCGCGCGCCGGAGCCTCAGATATGACGCAGACCGGTTCGATCATGGGAACAGCCCAATACCTCTCGCCGGAGCAGGCGCAGGGCCAGTCAGTTAGCGAACAGTCCGACCTCTATTCGATCGGAGTGATTCTCTACGAGATGGTCACCGGGCAGGTGCCGTTTGATGGCGAGAGCGCAGTCACTATTGCGCTCAAGCACGTAAGTGAAGTTCCAACCCCGCCTTGCGAGATAAACGCTGCGATCAGCCCGCAGCTTCAGGCCGTGATCATGCGCGCATTGGCGAAAGATCCGGGGCAGCGCTTTGCCACCGCCGACGAGTTCATGGACGCGCTCGAGCAGGCTCGTGCCGGGACGATGCCAGCCGCTGCGCCACCGATTGCGGCCGTCGCTGGTGTTGGCGAATCGACCGCGATAGGAATGAGCGGCCGGACGCTTGCCGCCGGCGCCGGCGGTGCCGCCGCTGCCGGCGGTTACAGCAATCGCGGTAGCGACGATGACCAGGGGCCAAGCCGTCGCTGGTGGCTTTTTGCCGGCGGTGCCATCGTCGCCGTAGGGCTGCTGGTGCTGCTTTTGCTGCTGCTTAAGCCCGACCAAGTGACGGTGCCGAGTGTCGTTGGAAGTGAAGAGTCAACTGCGCAGGCAGTCTTATCCCGAGCTGGTTTTAAAACCGACAGCGTCATCAAAGAGTCAGACTCGCCGAAAGGGCAGGTTGTCGGCCAAGATCCTCCAGGCGGCGAGCAGGCGGACAAGGGTTCGACAATCACGCTGACGGTCTCCGACGGACCGGGCTCTGTCGCAGTGCCGTCGGTTGCTGGGCTGGCGGCTTCGCAGGCGCAGCGAAAGCTTCAGAACGCGGGCTTCACGGTGCGAATACGTAAGCAGTCATCCGACACCGTGCCCAGCGGCGACAGCATCGAAACTCTGCCACCGGAAGGCACGCCGGTAGACCGAGGGTCAACCGTGACACTCGTGGTCTCCAGCGGAAAAGAGACGGTTGAAGTACCGGCCGTCGTTGGACAGAACGTCGACGATGCCCGCGCGACGCTGCGCGGCGCCGGTTTTGGCGTCAGCGTTACGACCGACGAATCGAGCTCCGCGGAAGGAACCGTCTTGCGCCAAGATCCCGGCGCTGGAACGAAGGCCGCCAAGGGGGCAACAATCGCACTCGTCGTCGCCAAGAAGCAGGCGACGACCAAGGTGCCCAATACCGTTGGTGAAGATGAGGCCTCGGCAATCTCGGATATCCAAAGTGCCGGTTTCACGGTCAGCGTCGACCGAGTCGACGTTTCCGATGAGAGCCAAGACGGCACCGTCGTCTCGCAGAACCCGTCCGGCGGTTCGGCGCCGAGTGGTTCGACCGTGACAATCGGCGTCGGGCGCTATCAACCGCCGCCTGCCGGGGGCGCTCGCTTGCGGAGCAGGCTTCGATGATCGTCGCCGTTATCTCAGGCGGCCGATCTTCGGAACGTGAGGTTTCGCTGATCAGCGGCGCTGCAGTTGCCGACGGGCTCCGGCGAGCTGGCCACGAGCTGCGGGAAATTGAGATTGACGCTGAAGGCTGCTGGTTTTGGGGAGCGGACGAGCTTGAGCTTCGCCCCGGGCACGGGCTGCTCGACGCTGATGTCGCCTTTCCCGTTCTGCACGGCCCGTTCGGTGAGGACGGCACTATTCAAGGCCTGCTTGAGATGCTCGACATCGCTTACGTTGGCAGCGGCGTGCGAGCCTCAGCGGTCTGCATCGACAAGCTGGCACTGAAGCAACTGCTCGATCATCTTGAGATCGCGCAGGTCGATTTCGTCGCGCTTACCCGCTCCAGCTACGAAACCAATCGAGCTGCGCTCGACGCGCAGATTGAAGCGCTCGGCCTCCCGCTTTTTGTTAAGCCGGCGCGGCTTGGCTCGTCGGTTGGGATCGTCCGCGTCGCCGAGGCCGGTGAGCTGGACGCGGCGTTGGAGCAGGCCTTTCTTTATGACCCACGCGTGATCGTCGAAGCGGCCTGCGGCGGCATCGAAGTTGAATGCTCAGTCCTCGGTAGCGCCGAGCAGGCGCAGGTCAGCGTCGCCGGTGAGATCGTCGTGCTTCGCAGCGCGTCGCCCGGCGGTTGGTACGACTATGAGGCCAAGTACACGCCTGGGGGAATGGAGCTGATTGTTCCTGCTCGGATCTCCGAGAGCGCCGCCGCCCGCGTCCGCGAACTTGCGCTGCGGGCGTTCAGCGAGGCCGAGTGCAGCGGTCTTGCGCGCGCCGACTTCTTTGTTGACGGTGAAGAGGTCCTGCTCAATGAGCTGAACACAATGCCTGGCTTCACGACGACTAGCGTCTATGCGCGGCTCTGGCAGGAGAGCGGTATCGAGTACCCCGAGCTCTGCGGGCGCCTGCTGGAAATCGCACTTGCGCGCTATCGCGAGCAGGCGGGCTACCGCTTCTAGCGGTAGAGGAAAACTTCGCTGATCTGAACCGTGCTTTGGCCGGGCGCGAAGCGTTCGATCCAGATCAGGTACCAACGAAAGGCCTTGCCATCAGTGGTCAGGCGGACTCTCGTTCGAGCTGTGGCACTGGGGACTTGGCCGACCTCAGTCCAAGCTGGGTCATCTACCGTCGGCGGCGGCTTGTTGCCGCTGGCGGCGAGGATTCTGCCCGACCAACCCGGGGTTGGGCTGGCGATGTCGATCGCCCGCGCCTTCAGCGACGGGCGCGCATCGATTATGAGGCCGAGCCCCGGCTTCGCGAGGTTGCCGCCCAGGTAATCCTCGGTTGACCAGATCGTTGACGGGCTGCGGTCAACGGCGAATGCCGCCTCGTCGTCGTGCTCTGCGTTGTCGCCTGCGGGGTCGTATGCCTGAGCTGAACCGCCGCTAAGTGAAACGGCCGTCAAACCGTCGCCGGAGCGTGCGTTCTCAGTACCGGTGCCGCGCTGGGCCGTGCTGGCGACGTAGGCGAAGGCGCCGACGACGAGCACAGCTCCCAGCGCGATCAGCGCGAGCCAGCGCCAAGGGTGCGACATCTTGACGGCTACGCGCTGACGCGTCTCGCGCGGAAGCGATTCAAAGACTGCGGTTGCTTCGCCGGTGATGTGGCCGCTGCGGGCAGTTTCGACGGCCAACGCTTCTTCGAGGTCGGCGATCATCTCGTGCGCATCGCGATAGCGGACGTCGAGGTCCTTCGCGGTCGCCGTGTCGACGACCGTCGCCAGCACTGTCGACACCTCGGGGCGCAGCTTTTGCACGTCAGGGAGTTCATTACGAACGTGGCACATCGCGACGGCTACCTGGTTCTCGCCGTGGAAGGGAACATCCCCCGTCAGCATTTCGAACAGCACGACGCCCAACGAATAGAGGTCGGACTGTGGCGTAACGTCGTGGCCGAGCGCCTGTTCGGGGCTCACATAATCGGTTGTCCCGAGCACGCGGCCATCGGCCGTCAGCGACTCGTCGTTGAGCTGGCGGGCGATGCCAAAATCGGTCACGCGCGCTGCCCCGTCCTCATCGAGCAGGACGTTTTGCGGTTTGACGTCGCGGTGGACGATCTGGCGCTCATGGGCGGCTTCAAGGCCGCGGGCGATCTCGATCGCAAAGGCCACGGCCTCAGCGATGTCGAGCCGCTTGAAGTCGCGGATTCGCTGTTTGAGCGTCTGACCTTCGACGTACTCGAGCACGATGTATGGGGTTTGATCTTGTTCGTCTGCGTCGATCACGCCGACGACGTAGGGCGAGGAGAGCTTTGCAATCGACTTGGCTTCGCGGCGGAAACGTTCGAGCTGCTCGCTCTCGCGCGCCACCTCGCGGTGCATGATCTTGACTGCGACCCAACGCTCCAGGGTTAGATCATGGGCGCGGTAGACGGTCGACATGCCGCCACGGCCGATCACCTCGTCGATCTCGTAGCGACCGCCGAGGATCGTGCCAACCGGCGAGCTCATTGGCTTTTAGCGGGGTAGCTGGTGAACGCTTTGCTGTTGGTCGTGAAGCGGCTCATTGGGCGTGCGTTCAGTTCCCGCCCACCACGATTCCACCGGGCCCGAGCGTCTGGTCAGCGCGATCGGTCACCGTCCCGATCCGCGCTGCACCGGGATGGTGGGAGGCGAGAATCGCAGTCGCGCCAGCGACGTCGGCTTCGGCGACGACGACGACGAGGCCGCAGCCCATGTTGAAGACTTCCCACATCTCGCTCTCGGGCACCTTGCCAAGCTCGCCGATCAGCTCAAGGACCGCTGGTACCGGTAGAGGGCTTTCGATCGAGTAGCCGACGCGGCCTGGGGCAAGGCGGCGCAGGTTCGTAAGACCGCCGCCGGTGATGTGCGCCAGCCCATGAACCGAGAGACCGCTGGCGAGCAGGTCGAGTACGGCCTTGACATAGATCACCGTTGGTGCCAGAAGCGCGTCAGCAATCGTTTCGCCACCAAGCTGCTCCGGAGTCGCATTGAGCCCCGGGCCGTTCTCGACGAGCACGCTGCGCGCCAGCGTGTAGCCATTCGAGTGGGCGCCGCTGGAGGGAAGCCCGATCAAGGCGTCGCCGGGCTTGATCGCATCGCCAAGGATGATCTTGTCGGGCACGACGGTGCCGATAGCAGTGCCGCAGAGATCGAAGCCGTGCGGTGACGGGTGGCCGCGAATCAGCTCCGGGAGAACGGCAACTTCGCCGCCCGGGATTTCAATTCCAGCCTGCTGAGCGCCGACTTTAAGCCCTTCACCGATCCGCGCTAGCGCAGCCGGGTCAGCCTGCTCCACGGCAAGATAGTCGAGCATTGCGATCGGCTCGGCGCCGACGCAGATGATGTCGTTGACGTTCATTGCGATGCAGTCGATTCCAACCGTTTCAAGCCGGTCGGCCTGCTCGGCGAGGACGAGCTTCGAGCCGACGCCGTCGGTTGACATCGCCAAGCCCAGCTCGTCGCTGACCTTGAGCACGCTGGCGTAATGGCCGGAGCGAACGATTGAGCGCGAAGGGCGACCGAGATCGATTGTGCGCAGGACGTCAACCAGCGCGTCGACGGCGAGGTCAGATTGGTCGGTATCCACGCCGGCGGCAGCGTAGGCGTCGCTCATGATTGCGATCTTCGCAGGCGGCGCAGAGTGATCGCCGCCAGCGTGCTGCGGTAGGCGGCATACGGGAGTAGCGGGCCAACTCTTTCGACCGGTACAAGACGCGCCGCAAGTAGCGTCGAGGCGGCCGCTGCGACGGCGCCGAGCGCGAGCCGCGAGCCGGCTCCCGGCGGCAGACGTTGCTGCGCCAGTCGCGCTCCTTTGAGCGCGCTGGCGCCGAGGATCACCGGCAGCGCAACGTGCCTAGAGAGGGCGCTGGCGGCAGGCCTGGTGAAGCCGCGCGCGCGCATCGCGCTCAGCGTCATTCCGCCGCGCGAGGTTCCTGGCATTAGCGCTGAAGCCTGCGCTGCGCCGAGCAGCAGCGCGTCGATCAGGTTTGCGTCGTCACGCTCGCGCCGCTCCGAACCGAAGTGATCGGCCAGTGCCATAGCTGCTGATCCCACCAGCAGCCCGGCGGCAATCGATGCCGGTGTCCCAAGCCGCTTTTCGATCGGCCCTTCGAGCGTATAGCCGATGATCGCCGGTGGAATGAAAGAGCCGGCGATCAGAATCGCGCGGCGGCGGTCAAACGAACTGGCTGCCTCCCCTACTTCGCTGCGCAGCGCGATTAGCAGCCCGACCGCGGTACCGGCATGGAGCGCAACCTCAAAGCTTTTTCGGAGCGCTGGATCGAGCTCCGGATAGGGCCAGCCGAGCAGCCACGGAACGAGAGTCGTGTGGCCTGAGGAGGAGATTGGTAACAGCTCGGCGGGACCGTGCATCAGCCCCAGCGCTAGCGCGTGGCGCAGCGGTAGCGACTGGTCAAGCGGCCGGGGCATCGGCCGAGCCGCCGCGTGAACGCCACCAGCGCATAAAGAGGTAGACGGCGCCGGCAACGATGATTACGGCCACCAGGTAGTCGATGTAGTGGAGGTAACCCTTCCACTCTTCCCAGTTGTCGCCGACCGTCATGCCGAGGTAGGTCAGCCCCGCCATCCAAGGGATGCAGCCGAGAAACGTGTAAAGCGTGAAGCGTCCGAATGGCATTCGGGCAACGCCGGCCGGCAGCGAGATGAAGGTACGCACGATCGGCAGCATCCGCGAGAAGAAGACTGCCCAGCCGCCGTAGCTCTCAAACCAGCGATCGGCCTGCTCGAGCCGCCCCGGCGTGATGTGGAGCCATTTGCCGTGGCGTTCGATTAGCTCAAGCCGCCCGAAGCGACCGAAACCGTAAGCGATCCACGAGCCGACCACATTCGCCGCGACGCCGACGCTGACGACGGCGATGAACGAGTAGGTCCCCTGGTCGACGTTGAAGCCGGCGAAAAGCATTGTCGGCTCAGAGGGAATTGGGATGCACATGCTTTCCAGCGTCATCAGGACGAAGATCCCGGCCAGCCCGAGGTCACCAACGACGCCGGTCGCCCAGTCGGCCAGTTTGTCGGTTATCGCCGCGAGGACGAGAAGCGTGGAGAACGGCACCGGTCGAGAGGGTAGCGTTGGGGTCGCAATGAACGTTCCGCTCTTTGATCCAACGACCGCGATCGCCCCGCTGCGCGAGCAGATCGATGCGGCGTTGCTTGAGGTATCCGCCGCCGGTCAATTCATTCTCGGCCCGAACGTCGAGGCTTTCGAGCGCGAGTTTGCGGAAGTTGTCGGAGCTTCCGAGGCAATCGGAGTAGCCAACGGAACCGAGGCGATCACGATCGCTTTGCGTGCACTTGGCGTCGGGGCCGGCGATGAGGTGATCGTGCCTTCGTTTAGCTATTACGCCAGCGCCGAAGCGATTCCGCCGACCGGAGCGGTTCCCGTCTTCTGCGACATCGACCCCGTGACCTACACATCGACCGCCGAGCAGGTCAAAGCGGTGATGACGCCACGGACGAAGGCCGTTGTCGCTGTTCATCTCTTCGGCAACATTGCCCCGGTAGCTGAGATAGAGGCGCTCGGCGTGCCTGTTGTTGAAGACTGCGCGCAAGCTGCCGGTTCGGTTGGGTCAGAGGGCAGGCCAGGGGCGCTCGGCTCAATTGCTTCGCACTCTTTCTACCCGTCGAAGAACCTTGGCGCCTTCGGCGACGGTGGCGCGATTACGACCTCCGACAGGGAGCTGGCCGAGCGCGTGCGGATGCTGCGCTTCCACGGCTCACGAGATCGCGTCAACTACGAGGAGATCGGTTTCAATTCGCGACTTGATGAGATCCAGGCGGCCGTGCTGCGAGTAATGCTGCCGCAGCTCTCGCAGTGGGCGAAGCACCGCGCGGCCGCCGGTCAGCGTTACAGCGAACTCGGCCTCGGTGATCTGGTGACGCTGCCTCAGCCGACGGAGGCGGCGACGCCGGCTTGGCACCTCTACGTCGTTGCGACCGACAAGCCTGACCGGCTCGCAGAGCAGATTGGCGCCAGTGGGGTCGAATCGCGCGGCTATTACCGCAGCCCAATTCATGAGCAGCCGTCGATGCGTGCTTGGCGCCCAGCTCCGGAGATGCTGCCAGGCACCGATCAGGCGGCCCGCCGTCACCTCGCGCTGCCGATTAGCGCAACGATCAGCGATAGCCAGCTTGAGCAGGTTGTTACTGCTGTTCGCGACGCGTCTGGCCAATGAAGGTTTGGGTCGACCTAACGAACTCGCCGCACGTGCTCGTACTGAGGCCTGTGATCGAGCGGCTCCGCGCTAGCGGCGCCGAAGTTGAAGTAACGGCGCGCAATTTCGCCCAGACTGTTGCACTCTGCGAGCTGTACGGAATCGACGCCGCCGTCATCGGCCACCACCGGGGCGGCAAGTTAGCGGCCAAGGCGCGCGGGTTCGTCGATCGTTCGTTGGCGCTGCGCAGATGGGCCCGCGGCCGCAACTTCGATCTGGCGATCGGCCATGGCTCAAACGACATCAGCGTCGCCGCGAGGATGCTCGGTGTGCCGGCCGCAACGATGTTCGATTACGAGTGGGCAACGGTTCAGCACAACGTCAACTGCCGCCTCGCGCAGGCCGTCGTCGTTCCCGATGCGATTCCACCAGAGCGGCTCGATCGTTACGGAGCGCGCGGCAAGCTGCGCCGTTACCCGGGCCTTAAAGAGGAGTACTACCTCGCTGACTTCGAGCCCGATCGCGCCGTGCTCGACCTGCTCGGCGTTGACGGCCAGGAGCCACTCGCCGTCGTTCGCACACCACCGGCCGTATCGCTCTACCACCGCTTCGAGAACAACGCCTTCAGTGAGGTCTTGGTGCGGCTGCGAGAGCAGGGGCAGGTTGTCGTATTACCGCGCACTGAGGAGCAGCGCACCGAGCTGATCGCGGCCGGTGGATTCGTGATCCCCGAGGTCGCCGTTGACGGGCCATCTCTGGTGGCGCTGGCCGACCTCGTAGTGAGTGCTGGCGGAACGATGAACCGCGAGGCCGTTGCGCTCGGCACGCCGGTACTGACGACTTTCGAAGGGAAGATCGGGGCGGTCGACGAGAAGCTGATTGCCGACGGCCGCATGGGACGGCTTGAGGACCCCGCAGCGGTCGTTCTCAGTCGTCGTTCTCCCGGCGATGAGGCAGCGGCGCAGGCAGAACGCGTGCGTCGTGATCCAGAGCTGCTGGTAGAGCTGCTGCTGAGCGCGCGCTGACGGCCTGCGAGCATCCTTGCGCGGCGCTGAAGGGAGAGCGCGTTAGAGCTAGAATCTCGCTCTGATGCGCAGTCGCCTCCGCTCGGCGGTTTTTCCGCTCCATCGCCACTCAGTTGCGCAGCTATTGGTTGACGGAGTGCTTGCCGCACTTGCTTACTTTCTCGCTTTCCGACTTCGTTTTGACCAAGCAGCAGGCCCACCGCCGCGCTACGAGCGGCTTTTCGAGCAGACGGTTCCGTGGGTTGTCGTTCTGACGCTCGTGATCTTCCTGCTGCTGCGGACCGAGCAGCGCCAGTGGCGCTACGCAACCCAAGGCGATTATCTCGGTGTGCTGCAGGCCGTCGCGCTGCTGACGGTCGCGCTTGCCGGCCTGGTCGCGCTGCTTCACCCGGTCAGCTACCAATCGGCTGGCGGCGAGATCAATGTGCTTGTTCCAACCGGTGTGCTCGCGCTCTTCTTCCTACTGATGCTGCTCTTCGTCGGCGGTGTGCGCTTCGTTGCCCGAACCGTCCGTGAACGGCCGATACGGGGCTTCCGCGCCGACAAGAATGCCCGCCGCGTGCTGATAATCGGCGCTGGCGACGGCGGCCGCCTGACGCTGCGAGAGATCCTGCGCAACCCAACGCTTGCGCTCAATCCGGTCGGTTTTGTTGACGACGACCCGCTCAAGGCCGGTCTACGAATCGACGGTGTCAAAGTGCTCGGCGGCACGGAGCAGCTGGGTCGTATTCTAGACGAAGCCGAGCCCGATGAGATCTTGATCGCAATTCCTTCGGCGCCGGGAACTTTGCGCGGCCGCGTAGTACGCGCTGGCCGCGACCGCGGCATTCCCGTCCGCACGCTGCCGACCGTCTTTGAGCTCTTGCAGGCCGGTTCCGGCCACGTCGTCCGACAGGTCCGCGAGGTCCAGGTCGAGGATATTCTCGGTCGTGAGCCGGTGCGGATGGAGCTCGACCGGGTTGGAAGCTATCTGTCGAAGGAGATTGTGCTGGTGACCGGCGCCGGCGGCTCGATCGGCGCCGAGCTCTGCCGCCAGATTGCACGGATTGCGCCACGACGGCTGGTGATTCTCGATCACGCCGAGGACAATCTCTTTGCAATTCAGCGCGAGCTCGAGGAGGATCGCCACGTTCATCCGTCATCGCTGACGGCAGTACTGGCCGATTGCAAGGACGCTGGGCGGATGCGTGAGGTCTTTGAGCAGTATCGGCCAACATTTGTCTTCCACGCTGCTGCCTATAAGCACGTTGGCCTGATGGAGAGCAACCCTGTTGAGGCGATTCGCAACAACGCTGTCGCGACGCGGCTTGTCGCGGAGCTGGCCGGTGAGGTTGAGGTTCACAACTTTGTGCTCGTTTCGACCGACAAGGCGGTTGCTCCAGCGACCGTGATGGGCGCTTCGAAGGCACTTGCCGAATATGCCGTCGAGGAGATGGGGTCGCGCTTTCCGAAGACCAACTACGCCTCCGTTCGATTTGGCAACGTGCTCGGCTCTTCTGGTTCGGTTGTGCCGATCTTCCGCCGCCAGATCGCCCGTGGTGGCCCGGTGACCGTCACAGACGAGCGGATGACGCGCTACTTCATGACGATTCCAGAGGCCGTCCAATTGATCATCCGCTCCGGTTCGCTCGGTAGCGGCGGTGAGATCTTTGTACTCGAGATGGGTGAGCCTGTTTCGATCATCGGCCTCGCGCGCGACATGATCGAGCTCTCAGGGCTGGAGGCCGATCGCGACATCGCGATCGAGGTCATCGGCCGTAGGCCCGGCGAGAAGCTCCACGAGGAGCTCTTCAATCCGCATGAGCGGCCGCAGCCAACGCCGGCTGAGAAGATCGTTCATGCTTCGCGTAAAGCCCGTCAAGGCGGCGAGATTGCTGGCTGGTTTGCAGAGATCGACGTCTTGGTGGCGACTGGTGATGCTGCTGCGCTGGCTGCCAAAGTCGCAGCCTTCACCGACGCCGACAGGTCGCAAGACGCTGCCGCAGCGGCGCTCGAACAGCAGTCCAGCGACTCCAAGGCATAAGATCAAGCCTCGATGACGCTGGTTCACGCTGCTCTCTCGATCTCAAACCAGATCGACCACATTGGTGCGCTCGCTGGCCTAGCCGCGGTTGTTGGCATTGGCGTGCTCGCGGCGCTCTACGCGGCGCAGGCACGCGAAGTAAAGCGGCTGCGCGATTGGGCCGGGCGCTCTCCCGAACGTGACGCTGAAGCGGCTGAACGGATTAGCGAAGCGGCTGCGCGGCCAGCGCCAGCTACGGCGGCGGCTACCGCAGGCGCGGCAACCGGCGCCGCGGCTACGGCGGCAGGTCGTCCACGCGCTCCAGTTAGCGCCCCCGCGGCGAAGCCAGCCACTAAGCCGGCGACCGGTGCTGTGCCGGGTCCAGCTCCGAAGCCGCCAGGTGGCGCCGTCCCTGGGCAGCCAGCGAAGCCGAGCACCGGCGCCATTCCTGCAGCTGGCGCTGCCGCCGCTGCCAAGTCTGCAACGGGCGCCATTCCGACGCCGCCAGCGAAACAAGCCGTTGCTGGTTCGGCCAAAGCTGCCGCCGATTCTGCCGCGAAGCCTGCCGCCGATGCGCCGCCAGTCGCCGCCACGCCGGCAGCGCAGCCGCCGGCCGCTACACCGGCGCCCCCTGCCCCACAGGCTCCTGCCACCAGCGCCGCCGGTCGTCCCGCGCCTCCGCCCGCGCGCCCGCGCCCGCGAACGGTTGCTCCGGCTCGAAACGCAACCGATGAGATAACGATTCCGCCCACGCGTCCGCCGGCGCCGCGCGCCAGCCGCGCTCAGGCCGAAGAGCCACCCGCTGGTGGCAGGCGTTCCTTGCTGCTCGTGGTCGTTGGTGGACTGGCGATCATCGTGATCGCTTTCGTCTTGATTACGCAGGTCTTCGGTGGAAGCGATTCGAGCACCAGCTCGACTCCGGCAACCAACAGTGTTGGGCCAGCGCCAACGACTGCGACGACGACCGACTCGGCCGCTTCGGCGGTCGATCCGGCTACAACGCAGGTCGCCGTGTTCAACGGTACTACCGGAAGTGGGCTGGCAAGGGCTGCCGCCGACAAGCTCCAGGCGGCGGGCTTCACGAAGGTCGGTCCAGTCACGACTGCGCCCGATCAGACCGCCCAGTCTTCAACCGTCTACTACGACACGGGAGCCAAAGCGGCTGCCGATGAAGTAGCAAAGACGCTCGGGCTGAGCAGCGCTGCAGTGACGGCGATCGACGAGAACATCCGCGTCCTCGGCCAGAACGCCGTCGTCGTCGTAGTGCTCGGCGCCGATCAAGCGCAGTGATCTATCTAGCCAGGCACGGACAGACCGCCTACAACTTGGAGGGCCGTTTCCAAGGCTGGGGCGACGTGCCGCTCGACGAGACTGGACGCGAACAGGCGCGTCAGCTGGCGCTGGCGGTAGCGGCACTTGAACCGGTGACGCTGGTGTCGAGCAACATTGCGCGGGCGTTCGAGACGGCGACGATCGTGTCCGAGCTGGTTGGCCTTAAGCCGCAGGTTGACGAGCGCTTTGCCGAAACTGAGACCGGCGAATGGACCGACCGTAGTTTCGCCGACGTCGCCGCGGAGGATCCTGAAGCGTTCACGTCGTTCGTCAAGCTCAGCGCCGACTGGGGCTTTCCGGGTGGTGAGAGTTTTGCGACCCAGGCTGCACGCGTGGCGGCGGGGCTGGACGATTGGCGCGCGCGCAGCGAAACTGGAGTGACTGTGATCATCTGCCATGGCAACGTGATCCGTCTTGCGCTGCGCGCTGCGGGCAGGGACGGATCGGAGCGCCCCGATAACGGGAGTCTGGTGGCGCTTTGACGCGGCTCGCGCAGGTGATATTCGCGCTGCTCGTGCTTGCCACGGGCGCCGCCTTCTTTCTCGCTCAGAAGCTGAAGACCGCAGATCCTGTCTTGCTCTCCTTCCGGCTTGGCGCGGAAGCGATCTCGCCGAACGGCGATGGCCGGTTCGAACGTCAACGGATCACTTTTCGCCTTAAGCGCAGCGAGCTTGTCGACGTCGCTGTCGTCGATGAACGGGGGGACAGCGTCCGTGAACTCGGCTCCGGCATTCAGCTTCCCGCCTACCGCACGATCGCGCCGCTGATCTGGAACGGCCGCGACGAGAACGGCAAGGTTGTCGCCGACGGGCGCTACCGGATTCGGGTCACGCTTCGCCGCGAGGGCCGCAGCATCGTCGTGCCGAAGTCGTTCCTCGTCGATGACACGCCACCGAAGGTGACCGTTGTCTCGATAGGCCCAGATCCTGGCTCTGGGCCCGAGCTTCTGCCAAGGGCCGACGGCCAGCCAGCAGAGGTACTCCTCAACGCCCCGGCGCGCGGCGGGCGCCTGCTGATATTCCGAACGGCGCCGCTGCCAACCCAGCAGGTTGCCGAAGTGCCGATCGCAGAGGGCTCCAATCGGGCGAGCTGGAACGGCCGCGCTGCGGACGGCCGCCCGGTAGCCCCAGGCACCTATCTCGTTGTCGCCCAGCGCCGCGACTCAGCCGGCGTTCTCGGCAGCTCGGTGCCGCTCGACGCGAAGGGAATTCCGATTACGGTCTACGGCCAGCGGCTGCCCGGTCGAGGAGGCATAACGGTGCGTCCGATTGCGGCTCAGCCACCGCTGCTACCCATCAAGGCCGGTTCCCTCGCCAGCGTGAACGTCGCCGCGAACGGTCAGCGCTTCAGCTGGACGCTCAGCCAGCTTGGAAAATCTTCATCGCTACGTGGCCGCAGCTCGGCCTCGGTGGTCCGTGTCAAGCCTCGCGGCAAGTCTTCACAGTTGATGCTTTTCACGGCAAAGAAGGGCAGCTTGCGCTCATCTGTTCCACTGGCCGTTGACGACGCTGCCTCGCACCCAGTGCTGGTCGTACTGCCGCTGATCACATGGCAGGGTCGAAACCCGGTCGACGATGATGGAGACGGCGAACCGAACCTGCTCACCAGCGGCGGCCCGGCAACGCTAAGGCGCGTGCTCGGCACGCCGCTCCCAGCTCGCTTTGCGGTTCAAGAGCAGCCGATAATGAAGTGGCTTGCGCGTAACCGATACCGCTATGACCTGACGACCGACTACGGCCTTGCGAGCGGACGCGGCCCGACGCTCGCTGGCCACAGTGGCGTGCTTCTGGTTGGTGACACAGTCTGGCTCCCACCGGCGGCGGCGCGGAAGCTGCGCAGCTTCGTGACCGCTGGCGGAACGCTCGTTGAAGCCGGCACCGATTCGCTGCTTCGCTCCGTCACGTTGACGAAGCGAGCCAATCTCGTAGCGCCGCTGCCGCCGGCAACAGCCGACATCTTTGGCAGCAAGCTCGATCCGCCTGCGGTCGGCACTTTCGACGTCACCGCCGGTGAAGATCAGATTGAGCTGTTCAAGGGAACCAGCGGGCTCTTCAACAACTACACCGCGATTGAAGCGACGAAGATGGTTCCCTCAGGCAAGCCGCTTGCCTCTGCAGTTACCGGCGATGGAGCGGTCACGATCGTCGCCTTCCGCGTCGGCAAAGGAACCGTAATTCGCTACGGCCTGCCGCAGCTCCCTTCACGACTGGCAACCGACCCCGATGTTCAAGGACTGATGACGCGTTCATGGCAACTGCTCTCGCGCTAACAATCTGCAGCCTTTTGGCTGGAGCGACTCTCGTCGTGGGCTCGGCGACGGCGCGTGCGCGGCTGATGCTGGCGACGCTCGTTCTTGCGCCAGTGATTTTGGTTATTCACGTCGCCGACGCCGACCAGCTGGCGACTCTGCGCGATCGTCCGATTCTGGCGGTTGCCGCGCTGCTGATCGGCATCTTGGCTCTGGCTGCGCTCGTAATTCTCTTCACGCGAAGGCCTGCCGCTTTCCCAATCGCTGTCGTGCTGACGCTGCCGTTCCGGATTCCGATTTCGGTCGGCGATTCGACCGCGAGTCTCCTGCTCGGCCTCTACTTGGTGGTGGCCGCCGGCGCGCTGGCATGGCTGCTTCCGCGACTGCGCAGCGGTGCAAACGAGCAAGGGCTCAGGCCGGGCGCGCTCGAGTGGGTAATCGCTGCGGTGCTGGTGATCTACTCGCTTCAGAGCGCTTATGGGCTAGGCAGCGCACCGGCGCTTGAGAATGTCGTCTTCTTCTACGTCCCCTTCGCGCTGCTCTTTGTCTTGATCTCGCGCTCGCGCTGGACCGAAAAGCTCGCCGGCCGCGCCCTTGCCGTGCTCGTTGGCTTGGCCTTGGTGCTGACCGCCGTCGGGTTCGTCGAGTTTGCCACGCGCCACATCTTCCTCAACCCCAAGGTGATCGCCTCAAACCAGTTCACCGACTACTTCCGAGTCAATTCGGTCTTCTTTGACCCCAACATCTTTGGCCGCTTCCTCGTCGTTGTGATCGTCCTGCTAGTCGCTTGGATCTGTTGGCAGAAAACCAATAAGCAGGTCGTCCTTGGTGGACTAGCGACAGTGGTTCTTTTCGGTGGGCTGCTGATCACGTTCTCGCAGTCGAGCTTTGTCGCTTTGCTGGCAGGCCTTGGCGTTATCGCCGCGCTGCGATGGAGCGTGCGCTGGACGGTCGGGATCGTCGTCGCGGCGCTGCTGTTTGGAGGAATCGCCGTGGCGGTTGGCAGCGGCGCGCTGAGCGGTGGACGGACGGCCGAGCGCGTCACGAGCGGCCGCTCCGCGCTGGTGACCGGTGGCGGCAAGCTGTTTGTCGAGCGCCCACTCCAAGGTTGGGGAGCAGGGTCGTTCTCGCGCCAGTACCGCCGTACCAACAATGTTTCGTTTGAGCGCGCGGCCTCGGCCTCACACACGATTCCCGTGACCGTCGCGGCGGAGCAGGGTGTGAT
Organism: Solirubrobacteraceae bacterium; assembly: GCA_030725785.1. GTDB lineage: Bacteria > Actinomycetota > Thermoleophilia > Solirubrobacterales > Solirubrobacteraceae > F1-60-MAGs163. The sequence goes on along the minus strand of JANRFB010000073.1, from coordinate 32,451 downwards.
CGGCCTTCTCGCCTATCTTGCGCTGCTGGTGCTGGCGTTCATCCGTGCGCTGCGTGGCGCTCGATCGGCGCCGTGGCCGGAGATACAGGTCGGGGTGGCTGCCGCATTCACCGCCGTCGTCGTTCACACCCTGATCTATGCCGCCTTCCTTGAGGACCCACTGACTTGGGTTCTGCTAGGTGTCGCGACTGCGCTGGCCGCTGCTCGATCGCAGGAGCAGGACGGGAGTTCGAGCCCGTGAATACTTCGCGGCGCGAACTGATTGGCGTCGCACTCGTCGCAGTGGTCGTCGTCGTGGCCTGGCTCCTCGTCGGCAGCTACCCGTCGTATGACGCCTACTACCACCTCGTTTGGGGGCGCGAGCTGTTCGCCGGGCAGGTTCCTTCAATCGGGGTCTACCAGGCGCCAACGGCGCACCCGCTTTATCTGCTGCTTGGCGGGGTCCTCTCCGTCATCTTCGGCTCCGATGCCGATCGTGTCATCGTCTTAGTGGCGCTTGGCTCGCTCGCTCTTTGTGCTTGGTCGATCTGGCGGATCGGCCGCGTGATGTATGGCACTTGGCCGGGAGTGCTCGCCGCGCTGTTGACTGGCTCGACGATCACTCTGTTGATCTACGCTGCGCGCGGCTTTGTTGATCTGCCTTTCCTCGCGCTCGTCTTCCTCGCTGCGGCGCTCGAAGCCGAGCGCCGTCGCCGAGGTGTCGCCGTCATGGCGCTGCTCGCTACCGCCGGGCTGCTGCGGCCCGAGGCTTGGGTGCTCGGTGGCGTCTACTGGCTCTGGTGTGTGTGGCCGCCCGATCCACAGAGCGGGCGCCGCAGCCCGCACCTTGGGCTTCTGGCTTTGGTGTTGGCGCCGCCGCTGGTTTGGGTGCTCTTTGACTGGTGGGCTGTTGGTGAGCCGCTCTACGCGCTGACTGCCACCAGCAGCCTTGCCGAGGAGCTCGGCCGTCCTCGAGGACTTGGCAATGTTCCTTCGACAATGTTCGACGCGCTGGTATGGGTTCTTCGCGCGCCGATTTTGGCGCTTGCGCTGGTCGGGCTCGTGATCGAGGCGATTCGCCGCCGAGCCGTCTCGCTCTACGTCGGTGGTGGACTTGTCGTAATCGGTATCGCGACCTACATCCTGCTTGGGGTTCTCGGCCTTTCGCTGATACCTCGCTATTTGACGGTCACCGCGGTTGCGCTGCTGATCTTCGCCGGCTACGCGCTCGCTGGGTGGGTTGAGCTGCCGAGCGGCCGGCTGCGCCGCGGCTGGGCTGCGGCCGTTGCGCTTCTCGTTGTCGCTGGCCTGGCAGTCACGCTGGTGCGTGGCGACGTCAGCGGCCGCGCCAATGACGAGCTCGCCTTCGTCACCGGAGTTCACAGTGACCTCGTTGCAACGCTGAGCGACCCGGCCGTCATCGTGGCGCTCCGCTGCGGCCCTCTGACGCTACCGACCTTCAGTCTCGTGCCCGATTCGCTCTGGATTCTGGACAGCGCTAACGGCTCCGTGATCTCGCGCTCAGACCGACAGCCGCGCACAGGCGTTGCGCTGGTCTTTGTTGATCAGAAAGCGCATAAGCGCTACGGAACTGCCGCCGGGATTGAAACGGCAACCGACTATCCGCCGCGCGGCTTCAAGTTGATCGCAAGGCACGGGCGAATCGCGGCATGGGCGCGCTGCCCTTAACTGTCGCGAGCTACGCCGAGTTGCTCGAGCCGTTGCCAGAGCGGCCCATTTTGGCGCCGCGCGGTTTGAGCGATGGCCCACTCACGAAGTTCACCGTCGGGCCGCGTGCGGGCGCCGGCCTGCTCGATTAGGGCGGCGGCAAACTCGTCGGCGTCTGCCACTCGCGTCACCGCTGGCGCCCAACTGGTCACGCCTGACAGCATCGGGCTGATTGTCCGGCGTCCTAGCCTCGCGTACTTGAGGATTCGGTTCGGCAGCCCGGCGTCGTTAAACGGCTCGAGCTTGAAGGGGATGATTCCGACGTCGGCGGTGAGAATCAGCCGCGATGCCTGCTCGTCACTTTGGCGGCCAAGCCAGACGAGGCTCGGGTGGGCGCGGCAGGCCTGGAAATTAGGGTCGTCGGCGCATTCGTCGTCATGCCAGTCACCGATCAAGAGCAGTACGAGCCGCTCACCGAGCTTCTCGGCCACGGCGCGCAGCAGTGCCCAGTCGGTGCGCCAGCCGAGGTGGCCGAGCGAGACCGCAACGACTGTTCCGTCGACCTGCGGCGCCGGGAACGAGTCGGCCGGTGTTGTCACCAGCAACGCTTCGCGGCCAGCAGCGGTTTCAAGTTCGACAAGCGTGTCGGAAACGGCGAATGTCAGAGACGAAGCTTTCGAAGCCTTTTCGTGCAGCTCGGCAAGGCGCTGGCGGCGTTCGGGCGTTGCATCGTAGGCGAGCTCATAGCGATCCCAGCGCGAATACCAGATTTCGCAGCCGCTGCAGTCGGCTTGGATCGCCTCTGCAAGCGGTAGCTGCAGTGGGTGAAAAATGACGACGACGCGCGGCTCGCCACGGTCGCTACGAAGCCGTCTCACCAGTCGCTTCGCCTGCCACGTCGCCAGGGCAGCAGCGGCTGGGCGCGGAAGCCGCGCCATTGCGCCGTAGCGAACGCGCGGCGGGTCCACGGCAACGACGGCCGGGGAGCGCAGAAGGTCCTCGGCCTGCTCGCGCAGGATGAACTGCTCCAGCTCGCGTGCCAGCAGCAGCACGCAGATCGGCTGCCCCTTGTTCGCTAGTGAACTCACGGCCGCCAGCCTAGCCGCGCGGGCCTCCACCGCGCGGGTGGGTAGCGTCCGCCTGTAGATGGACAGCATTCTCAAGCGGCTTGCCACCTCGGGGATGGCCTTTCAGGCATCGAGTCTGCTGGCCGGACTGCTTGCGTTATTTACACTGCCGCTCTACACGCGTTCGCTAACGGCGGCCGAGTTTGGTTACGCCGAGACGCTGCTAACACTCGTGATTCTCACCAGCATCCTGCTGCGTGCCGGCCTTGGAGAGGCCTTCATTCGGCACTGGCACGAGGCCGGCGGCGACGATGCTCGCCGCCACCTTGTCCGGACGACGAGTGGTTTCGTGCTGATCAGCTCGACGGTCGCGCTGGCAGTCGGAATCTTGCTCGCCGAGCCGCTCTCCGAGCTCGTGCTTGGAACTTCCGACGCGGCTCTGATGTCGGCCGGGGTGTTCGGGATCTGGGCCTTCACGAACTTGGAGATGGCTTACGCACTGCTGCGGATCAGCGCGCGCCGCCGCGCCTACCTGATCGCCTCCTCGATAAATGTGATCTTGACGGTTGGGCTTACCGTCACGCTCGTCGTCTTTCTCGACGAGGGTGCGCGCGGCTACGTGCTCGGCAATTACGTCGCCTCGTCGATCGTCCTCGTCGGGCTCTGGGCGTTTGTACTGCGCGAGCACATCGGGATTCCACGCGGGCCATTGCTGCTCGGGCCGCTGCTGCGCTACGGAGCTCCAACGATCCCTGCCGACGCTGCCGTCTTCCTGCTCAACGTCGTCGACCGCGCCTACCTGCTGCGCGCCGACAGCCCAACCGCGGCCGGCCTCTACTCGGTTGCGGTCAAGCTCGCAACAGCCGTGATCATCTTCGTGCGCGCCTTCCAACTTGCCTGGCCGCCGCTTGCGTACTCGATCGTCGATGACCAGCGCGCGCAACAGGTTTACGCGCGAGTGACGACTGCCTACATGATTGTTAGCTCGCTGCTTGTGGCTGGTTTCACGCTGCTTGGCGCTTGGCTGGTGCGGCTGCTGACGGCACCTGACTTCTTCGCTGCCAATGAAGCTCTGCCTTGGCTGGCGCTCGGCTGGGCGCTCTACGGCCTGTACCTGGTTCTGGTTACGATCGCCGGGAGAGCCAAAGTGACGGTTCGTACCTTGCCTTCGGCCGCCGCCGGGTTGGTCGTCAACTTTGGCCTTCTGATCTGGCTGGTGCCTGCGCTCGGCGTAGTCGGTGCGGCAATATCGCTTTGCGTCGCCTACGTTGCGATGTTGGGTGTGCTCTTCGTCTTGACTCGCAACGTCTTTGCGGTTCCGTTTGAGTGGTCGCGGTTGGTGCCGCTGGTCGTCGTCGTGTCGACATTCAGCGTCGCTGGCGAGCTGCTGATCGCCAACGATGGCCTCACCGGTTTTGTCCTGCGAACGTTGGTGCTCCTCGCAATTGCCCCTGCCCTGGTCGGGCTGCGCGTCGTCACGGTTGGGGAGCTAAAGCAGCTGCTTGAGGCTGTTCGTCGCGGCCGCGCCGCTGAGGCTGGATGAGCATGGCCGGGCAGCTTGCGATCGTGCTGGGCGTCGTCTTCGCCGTCAACTTAATGCCGGTCTTTGGGCCGCCAACTTGGGCCGTAATCGTCTTCTTCAATTTCAAGTATGAGCTGCCAGTGGGGTTGCTCGTATTGGCCGGTGCGCTCGCCTCGTCCGCTGGCCGGCTCCTGCTTGCAACCGTTTTCCGTCAGATCGGGTACCGCCTACCGCGCAGGCGCCGCACCGACCTTGAAGCTATCGGTGCGACGCTGACGGACGAGCGCCGTGGCCGCTGGGGCGTGCTTGCGCTCTTCCTTGTGTCACCGCTTCCATCAACTCAGCTCTTCGAGGCCGCCGGTCTGGCGCCGCAGGTGAAGCTGCTGCCGATCACAGCCGCATTCTTCTGTGGGCGTCTTGTCACATATTCGATTTACGTCGCCGGTGCTTCAGCTGCGACGACGACGCTGGAGTCGCTGCTCGACGATGGTCTCGCCTCGCCATGGCTGATTGCGCTGCAGCTGCTGCTCCTGGGTCTGCTCGTGGCGTTCGTGCTGACGCCGTGGGCGAAGATCCTCGGCTACAAGCCCGAGACCGACAAAGCCAAGAGCTAAAGCCGCCGGCCACCGCGGTTGTAATCGAGCGCCGCTTCGCGCAGCCCCTCGCCCCGATCGGGGTGAAGTGATGCGCGTGCATGGGCGCGGTAGCGGGCAGCATTGTGGCCGGGCAGGAACGTCGCGGCGATCGCTCGAAGCGAATACGTCCAAGCAGTCAGCCAGCGCACCAGCGCCGCTGAGATTCGCGAGTGGTGTTTGCGCATGTAGCGGTCGCGGTTGCGCGAGAGCTCGACGATCCGCTTCTCGGGCAGAGCCCCGGTCGAGAGCTGCTCATGGTGGATCGCGCGCGCGCTCGGCACATAGAGCGTCTCCCACCCTTCGTCGGAGAGCCGTTTGCAGAAGTCGACCTCGTCAGAGTAGACGAAGAACTGGGGGTCGAGCCAACCGATCTGGCTGCCTGCTTCGCGCCGTACCAGCAGCGCCGCGCTCTGCGCCCAGTCGACAGGTTTGGTTATCTCGCCGGTGCTCTGAACGGTGGTCCAGTGGTGGACGAAGAGTGCTGAGGCCAGCGCTGTCAGCGGCCCTGGGAATCTCCACGCGCTGGGCTGGGCCTGGCCCTCGGGGTTGAGCAGCTTGGCGCCCGCGGCGGCGGCCAGCGGGTTCTCTTCGAGCGCGGCGTATAGCGCCTGCGTTGCTCCTGGCTGAAGTTCGGTGTCCTCATTGCAGAGCAGTGCGTAGCGGCCACTCGCGCGCTCCAGCAGCATCGAATCGTTCTCTGCCTTGCCGGCTCGCTGTTCGAGCACCACGAGATCGTCGACTACTGGATGGTCGCGCGCCGCGCCGGCCGAGCCGTCGGTAGATGAGTTGTCAAGAACCAGCACTTCGGTAGTGATTTTCAGTGCCGATTGCTCGCGGCCAATGGCATCCAGCGCGCGCAGCAGCAGCTCCCGCTGCTGGGTGTTGACGACGCAATAACTGAGATCTACTTCGGCCACAACTCCTATTGTGCTGCTCAGTGCGTATTCACGTCGTCGACCCTCCGGCTTACACGCCTCCGTACGACCGTGCGCTTTGTGCGGCGCTGGCACGCGGGGGCGCTGAGGTAACGCTCTGCAGCGGCCCTTTCAGCTACGGCGATGTGGCTCCCGCCGACGGATATCGAGTAGATCAGTGTTTCGGCGGCATGCTGCGTGGCCAGCCGGGCTCGAAGCTGCGCTCTGCTTCTCGTTTAGCGGCAGAGGTTCCCGAGATGTTGCGCTACCGCCGCGCAGCGCGCCGTGCCCAGGTCGTTCACTTTCAGTGGCTGCCGCTGCCGCAGATTGGTGCCGCTCTACTTCCAAGCGACCGGCCGCTCGTAATCACCGCCCATGACGTTGTCCCTCGGGAACCACGCCCCGGCCAGATTGCGGGCCTGCGCCGCGCCTACGCTCGCGCCGACGCGGTTGTCGTCCATAGCGAGGACGGCAGCGAGCGGCTGCAGCGCGAACTCGGCGTGCCAGCCAAGCGCTGCCATGTAATCCCGCACGGGACCTTCACGCACCTAGCCGAGATCGAAAACCCTGCGCCGCTGCCGCCGCACCTGGCCGAGGTCGAAGGGCCGGTAGTTCTCTGCTTCGGCCTGATGCGCCCATACAAGGGGCTCGACGTGGCAATCGAGGCGTGGCGTGGCATCGAAAATGCTGAGCTTTGGATCGTAGGGATGCCGCGGATGGACACGGCGGCGCTAAAGAATTCAGCACCGAGCAACGTTCGTTTCGTTGAACGTTTCATCGACGACCGCGAGATTGCCGCATTTTTCGAGCGAGCCGATCTAGCGCTTCTGCCTTACCGCGAGATCGACCACTCCGGCGTCTGTTTTACGGCGCTCGCGTTTGGCACTCCGATGCTGCTTAGTGACGTCGGTGGCTTCCCCGAGATCGCCGCAGCCGGCGCGGCCGAACTGGTTCCCAGCGGTGACGCGGCCGCGTTACGCAGCGCGCTCGAGCGGCTGCTCGCCGATCACGATGCCCGCCAGCAGCTGGCGCAGGGCGCCGTTGCCGCCGCGAGCGATCTCTACGACTGGGATCGCGTTGCAGCACTCCACCTTGAGCTCTACTCGAAGCTGCTCGGCGGTGGTGCTCAGTGATTGCCGTCGAAGTGATCTTTTGGATCTCCGTCGGACTGCTCGTCTTCGCTCAGCTGGGTTATCCGCTGCTGCTTGGCATCTGGGGCAAGCTCAGCCGTCGTCGCGCGCAGCAGCCCAAGTTGATCATCGCGGGGGATGAGCCGTTTGTGACACTCGTGATTGCCGCGCACCGCGAGCAGTCGGTGATCGCCTCTCGGGTCGCCAACGCTCGCCAGCTCGACTGGCCGGCCGAGCGGCTTGAAGTGATCGTCGCCTGCGATGGCTCGCCGGATGAAACAGCGGCAGAGGCGCGAAGCGCCGGTGCCGACGTCGTACTCGAGCTTGAGTGGGGCGGGAAGGTGCGCGCTCAGGACACAGCCGTAGCTGCCGCCGACCCACGCTCAACCGTTATTGCCTTCTCCGACGCCAACGCCAGCTGGGAGCCCGATGCGCTGCGCGTCCTAGTCGGTGAGCTAGGGCTCGCTGACGTCGGCTACGTCTGTGGCCAAGTCCGCTTCAGCGGCGCCGATGGTTCTACCAATCAGGAAGGCCTGTACTGGCGATTTGAGATGTGGCAGCGCGCGCGTGAATCGCAGCTGGCCTCCGTAACCGGCGGCAACGGCGCGATCTACGCCGTGCGGCGCGCCGACTACATCGAGGTTGATCCAGTAATGGGTCATGACCTCAGCTTTCCGTTCAACTTCGTTAAGCGCGGTCGCCGCGCTCTCTACGCCCCCAGCGCCCGGGCCAGCGAAAAGATGGTGCCAACGGTCGAAGGCGAGTTTGCGCGCAAGCGGCGGATGATGAGCCACGCCTGGCCGATCGTCCTGCGCGGCGGCCTACTTTCGCCTCGCGGCTACCCGTTTTCTTACGCGGTGATGATCTACTGCCACCGCGGGCTGCGCTACGTAACGCCGAAGCTGCACATCGTCACCTTCGTTGCCAATTTGATTCTGATTGGGCAGGGAACCGTCTACCTCGTAACGCTGGCACTCCAGCTGCTGCTACTTCTCGCGGCGCTGCTCGGAGCGGTGATCCCCTTCAAGCCACTTCTTATCGCTCGCTATTACGTTCTGACCACCGCATCGATCGGCGCCGGCCTCTGGGATTACCTGCGCCACGGCACGCCGGCTGGCTGGGCGCCGCCGGAGGGAACGCGCTGATGCTGCGCCGTCTCTTCGATCTCGTTACCGCGGCCGCGGCCTTGGTGGTTACTTCGCCGCTGCTGCTGCTCGCGCTGATCGCCGTACCGCTCGAGTCGCGCGGCTCACCGATTTTCCGACAGCGCCGCGTCGGGCTTGACGGCCGCGAGTTCGAGGTGATCAAGCTTCGAACGATGGTCAGCGGAGCTGAAAGCCTTGGCGCCGGTCTAGCTGTCGCCGAGAACGATGACCGGATCACGCGGCTCGGCACGCTGCTGCGACGTACTTCAGTCGACGAGCTGCCGAACTTGATCAACGTGCTGCGCGGCGAGATGGCGATCATCGGACCAAGGCCAACCGTTGCCTCGCAGGTTGATCAGTACACGCAGCGCCAGCGCGGCCGGCTAGCTATTCGCCCCGGCATCACTGGCTGGGCGCAGGTCAATGGCCGCGCCGGGCTGCCCTGGGACGAGCGAATTGAGCTAGACCTCTGGTACATCGAGAACCGCTCCTGGAAACTCGATCGCCAGATCCTGCGGCGTACGCTCAGCACCGTTTTTGGTGGCGGCGATCTTTACCGTGAGGATGGTCCTGCTTGGACCGACCGCGGAGAGGATAAATGACGCATGTAGGCGGCTTGCGGTAGCTTTTAGCAACTGCCGAAGCGCGTCTCAAGGAGCATCAAAATGGCTAAGCAAGAACGCAATCTCGTAGGTCAAATCGTCGCGATCACCGGTGGTGCTCGTGGAATCGGTAAGAGCACAGCGCAGACGCTGTCACGCGCCGGCATGAAGGTCGCAATCGGCGACCTCGATGGCCCGCTCGCCGCCCAGACTGCCAGCGAGATCGGCGCCGGCACAATCGGCCTCCAGCTCGACGTCACCGACTTCGATTCATTCTCGGATTTCGTAGCCTCGGTTCAGGAGCAGCTCGGCCCGATCGACGTGATCATCAACAACGCCGGCATCATGCAGCTCGGCCCGTACCTCGATGAGGATATGGAGACGACGAAGCGGATGATCGACATCAACATCTACGGCGTTGACTACGGCTGCCGCCTAACGATTCCGTCGATGGTTGCTCGAGGGCACGGCCACGTTGTCAACATCGCCTCTGCTGCCGGCAAAGCTGGTTACGCCCACGGAGCGACCTACTGCGGCACGAAGCATTACGTCGTCGGAATGAGCGAAGCGATCCGTTCCGAGCTGCGAGGCACCGGTGTCGAGGTCTCCTGCGTGATGCCGGTCGCAGTTCAGACCGAGCTCGGTGGCGGCCTCTCTGAGACGCGCGCCGTCAAGCAGGCGCTGCCGCAGGACGTTGCCGACGAGATTCTCTCGGCGCTGAGGCAGCCCCGCTTCGATGTCTTCGTACCGCGCTCGGTTGGCCCTCTAAACCAAGTGATGTCGGTCATGGGGCGTGGCCCACGCGAGGCTCTCGGTCGAGCGCTCAAAGCCGACAAGGTGCTTTCAACTGCAGACCACAGTGTCCGCAAGGATTACGAGCTGCGCGCCGCTCGCTCGGCGCCAGCGATCGCTAGCGGCGACGAAGAGAAGAAGAAGGCGAAGTCGGGCAAGTCCGACAAGTCCGACTGACCTCAAACCACGCTGGCCGCAGTACGTCGGTCGGCTAGCTAGTGGATACTCCACAGCTATGAGCGACGAACTAGACCAGCAATCAGTTGACACGATCCGCGCCCTCTCGATGGACGCGGTCCAGAAGGCTAACTCAGGGCACCCTGGGTTGCCGCTTGGGATGGCACCTGTTGCCTACGTCCTGTTCCAGAAGATCATGCGCTTCGATCCGACCGATCCGCACTGGCCGGATCGCGATCGCTTTGTACTCAGCGGCGGCCACGGCTCGATGCTGCTCTATTCGATGCTGCACCTGAGCGGCTATGGCGTCTCGATGGATGACATCAAGCAGTTCCGCCAGTGGGGCTCAATTACTCCGGGCCACCCGGAGCTTGACCCGGAGAACCCAACTCCCGGCGTAGAGGTCACAACCGGTCCGCTAGGACAGGGCTTCGCTAACGGCGTAGGGATGGCCATCGCGGAGAACTTCCTCCGCCACCGCTTCGGAGCTGAGGTTCAGGATCACCGCATCTTCGGCATCGTCACCGACGGAGACCTAATGGAAGGGATCGCCTCCGAGGCCGCTTCGCTTGCCGGCCACCTGAAGCTCGATCGGCTCGTCTACTGCTACGACGACAACGATATCTCGCTAGACGGCCCAACCTCGCTCAGCTACAAGGAGGACACGACGAAGCGCTTCGAGTCCTACGGTTGGCACGTCGAGCACGTTGAGAACGTCAATGACCTCGATGAGGTTGAGCGCGCGATCGACCGGGCGATTCAGGAGAAGGACCGCCCCTCGCTGGTCCGGATCCGCTCGATTATCGGCTACCCGTCACCGAAGAAGCAGGGCACCAGCAGCGCCCACGGCTCGCCGCTCGGCGAGGATGAGGTTCGCGCCACCAAAGAGGTGATGGGCTGGGATCCGGACAAGCACTTCTACGTGCCCGATGACGTTGGCGCTCACATGGACCAGAAGGCCCGCGGCGCCGCCGAGAAGGCCGAATGGACCGCCCGTTTTGAGGCTTGGAAGCTCGCCAACCCTGAGCGCGTCGAGGAATGGGATTGCGCTTGGGCCGGCAAGCCGATGCCGGGCTTTGACGAGACTCTCCCTCCTGCCTGGGGAGCCGAGAAGATGTCAACCCGCGTTGCCGGCGGCAAGGCGATGGAAGCTTTCGCCAGCCACGTCCCGACGATGGTCGGTGGCGCTGCCGACCTCAGCGGCTCGACAAGGACGATCTTCCCTGGCGGAGAGAGCGAGCACTACACCGAGACCGGTGTAGGCCGCAACGTCTACTTCGGTGTGCGCGAGCACGGGATGGGTGGCGCCGTTAACGGAATGGCCGCCCACGGCGGCATCGTTCGACCATACGGAGCGACCTTCTTCACCTTCTCCGATTACATGCGTGGCGCGATCCGCCTTGCAGCGCTCTCGGAAATGAACGTCGCCTACGTCTTCACGCATGACTCGGTCGCGCTCGGCGAGGACGGCCCAACGCACCAGCCGGTAGAGCACCTCGCCGCGCTGCGAGCAATTCCAAAGCTGACCGTGATTCGCCCGGCTGACGCCGATGAGACGGCGGAAGCTTGGCGCTTCATCATCGCCGACCTAACCGGACCGGCTGCGCTGATCCTCAGTCGCCAAGACACTCCCGTCTATGACCGCGGCGAGGGTGGCATGGCGCCGGCTTCGGGGCTCGACAAGGGCGCTTACGTGATGAGCGAACCGAGCGAGCCTGCCCGCGCCGTCATTGTAGGAACCGGCTGCGAGGTTTCGGTCGCGGTTGCCGCCGCTGAGCTTCTTGCTGCCGACGGCATCCCAACCCGCGTCGTTTCGATGCCAAGTTGGGAGCTTTTCGAAGCGCAAGGCGAGGAGTACCAGGTCTCAGTTATTCCGCCCGACCTGCCTTCAGTTTCGGTCGAGGCGGCGATCTCAATGGGCTGGCAGAAGTGGGTTGACGATTCGGTCGCGATCGATCGCTTCGGTGCGTCAGCGCCGGGCGACGAGGTGCTCGAGAAGCTCGGCATCACGCCGCAGGCCGTTGTCGAACGCGTCAAGGCGCTGATCGGATGAAGCTCTACGTCTGCTACGGCGCTTGGACAACCAAGTTCTTTGGCCACAAGCATCCCTGCGGTGAAGCTCATCAGGCGCTGCTTGATGCCGGTTACGACCCCGAAGTGGTTAAGGTCTACGGCCTCGGACCGCTGCCGCTAGCGCTCCAACCGAAGCGTCGCCACGTGAAGGCCGTCACCGGTCGCACATGGGTTCCCGCAATTGAATTCGATGACGGTACTGGCTTCGACGAGTCGGCGAAGATCATCGAGTGGGCTGAGCAAAACCCGGCTGCGGCCGCTTAGCCGCCGGCTACGTCGCGGCGCAGGAAGACCGTCAACGCAATAGCTAGTGACGGGATTGCGTAGGCCGCTGAAACCCAAGCGGCGCGGATGATCGGATCCCAGTCGGCGGGGGTCCGCAGCAGCCCTTGCCAAGAGTTGAACTGTGTGCTGAGCAGGTAGGGCTGGAGGCCGTCGAGGCCGGGGATAATTACCACCAGCTGCAGCAGAAGCGAGAACATCAAGGTGCCGACGACGGCCGCGGCGCTGTTGCGGAAGACGGTCGATAGCAGCAGCGCAAAGCTGGAGATCGCCAAGATCGGCATCAGGTAAACGGCGAGGCTGCCCGCCACCAGCAGCAAACCTCGCTCCGGCGTCTCCAACGTTCCCGAGAGTGTTGGGATCGGGTTAAAACCAGAGACGATGATGCCGGCAATTGTTGCGACGACGCCGCTAAGGATGATCGCCAAGATCGAATAGCTAAAGGCTGCCAGCACCTTGCCGAAGAAGATCTGGCTGCGCTCAACCGAGCGCGTCAGGATCGTCTTCAGCGTGCCGTTGTTGTCCTCGTTGGCGACGATGTCGCCGGAGACGAGCGCCGCGATCAGCGGGTAGAACCAGATTGAGCCGAACAGCAGCGTTACGAGCGGGAAGGCGAGGCCGGTGTCGTTGATGTAGCGGCCGAAAGGCACGTCGGCCGGTTCGCCGGGCTGGATCGCGACCGCAACCGAAAAGACGATCGGCACCAGCACAGCGGCGCCGAGTCCAAGGTAGGTCCGCTTCTGCGCTCGAAGCTTGCGCAGCTCCCAGCGGTAGACGGTCAGTGTTCCCGGGCGGCTCACTGAGGCCCTCCGGTCAGATCGGAGAGCTCGTCAAGCCGCTTCTCTTCCGCCTGAGCGTCGCCTTCGCCCTCGGTCAGTTCGAAGAAGAGATCCTCGAGCGTTGCCGCGCTTGGTGCCAGCTCGAAGATGAGTGCGCCGGAGTCGGCGAGCGCGCGCGAGAGCTCGCCGATCGCCGCTTCGTCGGCGGCGCGGAACTGGATCGGCGCGGCGCCATGGCGGGTCACGTCGCTTATTCCGCGGCGGTCAGAGAGGACGCGCAGTGCAACCTCATCGTCACTTGTGCGCAGCCGAATCGTCAACCCTGCCGTAGCGCGCAGCTCGTCAAGTTCGCCTTCGTAGACGATCCGCCCACTTCGCACAATCGCCACACGGTTGCAAAGCTCTTCGACCTCGGCCAGCAGGTGGCTGGAGAGCATCACAGTCATTCCCTCCGCCGATAACCGCGCAATCAGCGCGCGCATGTCGCGCATGCCACCAGGGTCGAGGCCGGTCGCTGGTTCGTCGAGCAGCAGCAGCTTCGGTCGGCGGATCAGCGCCGCGGCAATTCCGAGACGCTGGCGCATTCCGTGCGAGTAGCCGCCAACCTTGTCACCGGCGCGGCCTGTCAGCTCAACCACATCGAGCGCTTCATCAATTCGCGTTTTCGCTTCGTTGCCATCGAGCGCAGCTACGAGGCGAAGGTTGGTCATGCCGTCGAGGTATGGGTAGAAGCGCGGCGCTTCGACGAAGCCGGCCACGTCGGCCAGCGCATCGACCGACTTCTGCGGGTCGTGGCCAAATACACGGGCCTCACCTGCGGTCGGGGTAATCAGTCCCAGCATCATCCGCAGCGATGTCGTCTTGCCAGCGCCGTTTGGCCCGAGGTAACCAAATACATCGCCCTCGTTGACGGTTAGTGAAACGTCATCAACTGCGGTAATACGGCCGTACCGTTTCGTTAGTCCGCGGAGCGCGACCGGCGGCTGTTCGCTCACGGTGGTTAGAGCCCGCGGGCAGCGGCGAGAGCGTCCTGCTCTGTTACTGAGCCGATCACGACGTAGCGGACTCCGCCGCGAGTGAAGCTGACGAGCGATCCAAGTGGCGTGCCAAAGACTGTCGCCTCAGCGCCAGCGACCTTCGCTGTCGGGATTTCAATCCCGTCGCGCTTGGCCTGCTCAGATGCGCCAAGCGAAGCTGCTTCGTCTTTGCCGCTGGCAGCACTCTCAATCACCGTGATCGCGCCGAGTCCTTCGCCATAAGTGATCGTGACGCTCTTCTTGTCGCCGCTGCCAACGAGCATCACTTCGCTGCGAGGCAGCCCCGCGAGCTTGGCTGGGGCGGAAAGTTCAAACGGCGCTGCTGCGCGTGTTGCGCTGAGCCCAGTAATCGGCCGCTTCGGCTTATCGGCTGCGCTCGGCGCATTGGCGGCGCTCATGTTCTCAACCTTCGCCGAGGCCGGGGGCTGAATCGCAAAGACGGCGTCGTCTACGGCTCCAAAGCTAACTTCGGTGGTCTCGATCGCCAGCGTTGGGTCGTTCTCGCCGCGGGCATAGATTGCGACGCGCAACGGGGCGCCATTTGAGGCGTCCCAAGTTACGTCTGCGCCACCAATCAGGTCGCTCTGGTCCTTCGGTTCAATTCGCGTGCTGTAAGCGGGCTTGCCGGCAACATTGCTTGGAATGGCGCCTGAGACGACAGCTTCAGAACCGAGCTGCTCCAGCATTCGACTGACGGCAGCAACGCTTGGTGGCCACTCTTCCTTGCCGTCCTTCTTGCCGCTTTTTTCTTCCGGCTCGATCGTCGTGCGGTAGACCGTGTTGGCTGCCGCGTGGTAGAGCCAGAGCTGGTCGCCGCGGGCAACGATCTGTACATCGCCACCGCCAGCTTCCGACTGCAGTTCGATTCGAACATCACCATTGTTCGAGGCCCAGAGCCTGCCGCTGCCGCCACCGATCAGCGGGTCGGCGCCTTTAACCATGCCGGCCGATTCGAGCATCTCGTTGGTGAAGGTGACGCGAGCAGATAGGCCGTCGATCTCTTGACCATCGAGAGAGGAGGCAATCGCCTCTGCCAGTGGCTTCGCTGGCGGCCGGTCGTTGCCACCGTCGGCACCGGTTGCAGCTACCGCGCCTAGCGCGGCAACCAACGCCACCGCAGCGCCAAGAGCCGCAAGCGTCTTACTGGATGTTCTACGAATGAAGGACAACACAGTCTTCATTAGGGTAGCGGCGAAGCTAAGTGGCGAATAAGCGCTGCCGCGCCGAAGTTAGAGTTTGCGCCAGGCTGCCGATTGATCGTCAACTAGGTCGAGCAGATTGCCAAGCACGATGTTCACGTCGACGATATGGAGCCCCCACGACTGGCCCAGCGGAGCGCCGAAACGGACCCGCTTGTCGCTCGCACGCCCGATGTCGTTGGCTTGCATCCAGCTTGCACCACCGGAACTCATGCACTTGGTCGTGTAGAGGTCATTCATCGCTACCCATGGATTCGGTGCGAGAGGGGTGCCTCCGAACGCAAGCTGTGAGGTTGGGATCAAAACTTTCGCCTTCCCAGTGCGGCCGCGCTTAAGCGCGGCGGGGTTGACGCAGAGAACTTCTTCGCCAGCCTTCGTTGTGCGGCCAAAGTTGGTTACGGCTGGTGGCTGCTGCGCGAACGTGTTGTAAGCGATCACGCAGCCCGTTTGACTGCTCTTGCGGCACGCCGCGATCTTCTTGAAGCTGCCGCCTACGTCCTTGCCCCGCCGGACGGTAACACCGCCACCGATCAGCAGCGCCGAAATCAGCTTGCGCCGAACGACTGGCTTTGGATCAATCTCCGCGGCGGCCAGGCGGGCCAATACGCCGGTTCCCTGCGAGTGCCCGATCAGCACCACGCCGCGGCCCTTGTTGTATTTAGAGAGGTACTCATTCCACGCTGCCTTGACGTCGGCGTAACCAATCTCTCGGTCCGGCGTTCCGCTGGCCCTACCGAACAGTGCCGCCAGCGTTAACTGCCGGTACATCGGCGCGTAGACGCGGCACTTTGACGCAAAGCGGGAGGCCTGAGCAATCGCGACGCCGGTTTCAGCCGTTGTGATCTCAAGATTCGCGTTTGGCGTCATCTGCTGACTTACGGTCGGGTAGACGTAGAAGCAGTCGATTGGCTGCTTCGCCTGGGCTTTCAGTGGCTCAGTCACCTTCGAGCCATTCGGTTTGATCAGCGTTGTCTTTGCCGAGCTGCTGCAGGGGTTGGATGCCAACCCCGGTTTGCAGAGCCAGACCGTTGGTGCCGCGGCCTGAGCGCTTGCTGAAGCTGCGCTGAGCGATCCAGAAGCGAGTGCTGCTGCAAGAACCACCAAAACGGTGCGAGTGCGCATCAGATGATCTTATTCCAAGATCAATCACCAGCGCGCCGCTTGCGCTGCGCGTGCTGTTCGATGGAGCCAGTCGGGATCGAACCGACGACCTCCGCCTTGCAAAGGCGGCGCTCTCCCAGCTGAGCTATGGCCCCTCAAGCTGGAAGTTTAGAGCCCACAGCTCTGACCCGGCGCCACGACCATTCCGGCTCGACTAGATTGGGCGTTGATGAACTCTGCTCGAAGCTTCTCTTCCGTTTCACGGTTTGTCGCGGTCGCCACCGCGATCGCAGCGCTCTGCGCGCTCCCGGCAGCCGCAGTCGCGCAGCAGCCTGCCGGCGGCTCGATGCCGAAAGGGTTCCTCTGGGGTACAGCGATCGCCGGTTTCCAGTCCGAGATGGGCCGCGGCCGCGATACCGACCCGACGAGCGACTGGTGGGCCTGGGTCCATGACAAGGGCAACATCGCCAGCGGCACGGTAAGCGGCGAGATGCCGGAGAACGGCCCTGGCTTCTGGTCGAAGTACGAGGCCGACATCAAGCTCGCCCGCTCGGGGCTCGGAGCGAACCTTTTCCGCATGGGGCTCGAGTGGAGTCGGCTCTTTCCGAAGCAGCCAACGAACTTGCCGGGCGTTGCTTCCACGAGCCCGCAGATGCTGCGCGCGCTCGATCGCCAAGCTGACCCAAAGGCTGTCGGTCGCTACCGCAAAATCCTGAGGTTGATTCGTGCCAGCAAGATGTCGCCGTTTGTCACGCTCAACCACTTCACGTTGCCGGGCTGGATTCACGACCCGCTCGCCGTCCGCGCCGCGCTCGCTGGCCGCGACCCGAACGCCGAGCTTCCGCCGCTACAGCGCGCTGGCTGGCTGAGCGGCTCAACCGTCACTGAGTTTGAGCGCTACTCGGCCTGGGCCGCCTGGCGATTTGGCGATCTCGTTGATCGATGGGCACCAATCAATGAGCCGATGGTCGTCGTCACGAACGGTTACGCCAACATTCCTGGCCTCGTTGAGGGCAACTTCCCGCCTGGCGTTTACAGCTTCACGGCAGCGACGACGGCGATCCGCAACCTTGAGGCCGCCAACGGCGTCGCGTACCAAGCGGTCAAGAAGCTTGATCGCACTTCGAAGGTTGGCCTGGTGCAGAACATGATCGCCTTCACGCCAACCAATCCGTCAAGCGCTGCCGACGTCGCCGCCACCGAGCACGCCGACTATCTCTTCAACCGGATTTTCGTCGATGCCGCGGTGCGGGGAAACTTTGACGCCAACGCTGATGGAACAATCGGCGCCGGCGAGCGGGCAATTCACGGCCGCCGTGCCGATTTCGTTGGCCTCAACTACTACTTCCGCGGCCGCGCTACTGCGCTCGGTGCTCCGATCACTCCACAGATCCCGGTGCTCGACTTCCTGCCGGCTACCTCCTATCGCTGGCAGCGCGCTCCGACTGCGGCTCCATGCCCGACGCTATGCAGCGACTTCGGCTCTGAGATTTTCCCGGCTGGTTTCCGCCAGGTGCTGAAGACGGCCGGCAGCTACAAGTTGCCGGTGATCGTCACTGAGAGTGGGATCGCCGATGCGAAAGATCGCCTGCGCCCCGCCTACCTGCGTGACCACCTGCGCCAGATGCGCGCTTCAATCGTCGCGAAGGAAGCCAACGTCGTCGGCTGGATCGGCTGGTCGCTTACCGACAACTTCGAGTGGGTCTCCGGTTACGCGCCGAAGTTTGGCCTCTACTCGTTTAACTCGAAGACGCTCGCGCGCACGCCGCGGGGCGCCAGCGTCAAGCTCGTCAAGCGTGCGATGACGACAAACCGCGTTCCCTAGAGGAGCGGCTCAGAAGTCGAAGTCGCGCGGCGGCTTGCGCTCGAACCAGAGACGGTCGTGCTCGGGCGTCTCTTCGAGGAAATCGGGCGTTGCTTCCAGCTCATCGCGGGCCTCGTCAGCGGCGCCGCTGTCGGCTTCCTGAGCGCTTTCGGCTGGCTCTTCGGCTTCGAAAAGTTCCTGGCTCGCTTCGGCGACTGGCTCTTCTTCGGCGACCGGCTCTTCTTTGACGACTGGCTCTGCCTGCATCGCTGCCTCTAGCTCGGCCGGCGTGAACTGCTCCGTCGGCTGGCTCGCCTTAGGTTCAGGTTCCTGATCGACGATTTTCTCTTCGGCGAGGGGCAGCTCGGCCTCGGCCGTTTCGTCGGCGGCGATCTCTGTGACCGCGACGCTCGCCTCGGCTTCGACGAGTTCAGCTTTCTCTTTTGCCTCGAGCTCGGCATCTTTGCCGCCTCCGAGCGCTTCAGTTTCAAGCTGTGCGATCTCCGACGGATCCGCGCCCTGCCGGCGTTTGAGATCCAGATGCTCCCGGATTGCGTCATCAAGCATTCCCATTCGGCAAGCCTAGCGGAGAGAAAGCTACGCGGCAGCCTGTGGCGGTGATGCCCGGCTACACTCGCATTTGCGGGGCTATAGCTCAGTTGGGAGAGCGCCTGGATCGCACCCAGGAGGCCGCCGGTTCGAGTCCGGCTAGCTCCATTCGGGTTATTTGCAGCGTCACATCTCGGGCTCTCGGCGATCTAAGTAGATAACCGGTTGAGCCACAGCCATCCCGATTCGTTCGCGATCTCAGAGTTCTCTCAGAGATTCGGGGACAACTATCGGGAGCGCGGCGGTTTAGGTCGGGAGTTCTAAAAACCCACCAAGGAGTTATCGAAGATGTCCCGCACGAAGTCGACTTTCTCGTTCGCCCTCGCAGCACTTGCTGCTCTAGCGCTGCCGGCAGCTTTGGTAGCCAAGCCGCTGAATTCATCCGGCGGCAGCCGACCGGCTCAGCGCCCCGCACAGCAGCCACAGGCCCAGCGCCCTGCACAGCAGCCACAGGCCCAGCGCCCTGCACAGCAGCCACAGGCCCAGCGCCCCGCACAGCAGCCACAGGCCCAGCGCCCGC
>JANRFB010000073.1:6579-13316 GCA_030725785.1 Solirubrobacteraceae bacterium | reverse complement strand
GCACAGCAGCCACAGGCCCAGCGCCCCGCACAGCAGCCACAGGCCCAGCGCCCGCAGGGAGGCCGTCAGCCAGGTCGCTCGACCGATGCGAAGACCTACTCGGTTACCGGGGTAGGCAACAACGCTGCTCATCCTGAGTGGGGTTCGGTTGGCGTAAAGCTGCTGCGCCGCGCTGCTTCCGCATACGCCGATGGCCGCTCGGCTCCAGCCGGCGCGACGCGCCCAAATGCCCGGGCGATCTCAAACGCGCTTAACACTCAGCTCGCGAGCGCCGAGAACAACCGTGGACTGTCGGACTTCATCTACGTCTTCGGGCAGTTTCTCGATCACGACATCACGCTGACGACGCCTACCTCTGGCGAGTCAATGCCGATCGCGATCCCGGCCGGCGACTCCTCGTTTGATCCGACCGGGAGCGGCACCAAGCAGATGCCTTTCACGCGCTCGAACTTTGACCCGGCGACGGGAAGCTCAAATCAGCGCCAGCAGGTGACTTCGGTTACGGCATTTATCGATGGTTCGCAGGTCTACGGTTCCGACCCGACCCGCGCCGCCGCGCTCAGGACGCTCAGCGGCGGCAAGATGAGAACCAGCGAAGGCAACATGCTGCCGTTTAACACCGATGGCTTCCCGAACGAAAACGACGCCCACGTTGTTGAGGACACAAAGCTCTTCCTCGGCGGTGACGTACGCGCCAACGAGAACGTTGAGCTTACCTCGCTGCAGACACTGTTCTTGCGCGAGCACAACCGGCAGGCGACAGCGATCGCGGCGAGTAACCCTTCACTCACTGACGAGCAGATTTATCAGAAGGCTCGCCGCATCGTGATCGGCGAACTGCAAGCAATCACGTACAACGAGTTCCTGCCAGCAATGCTCGGCGCTCGTGCGCTGCCGCGCTACCGGGGCTACCGCCCGAGGGTCAACCCGGGCATCGCGAACGAGTTCTCGAGTGCCGCATACCGGGTCGGTCACAGCATGCTCGACGGCGAGATTGGTCGTCTCAACGACGACGGGAGTGAAACGCCGCAAGGACCGATTGAGCTGCGTAATGCCTTCTTCAACCCGACCGTCTTCGACCCCACGCTGCCGAATCACCAGGGCGATATTGATCCGTTCATGAAGGCCGCAGCGAGTGGCAACATGCAGGAGATCGACCTTAAGGTTGTCGACGATGTCCGCAACTTCTTGTTCGGACCTCCAGGTTCCGGTGGCTTTGACCTTGCCGCGATGAATATTCAACGTGGCCGTGACCACGGGCTCGCCGACTACAACACGGTTCGCGCTGCCTACGGACTGCGGCGAGTAACGAGTTTCGCTCAGATCAGCTCCAACTCCGATACCGCGGCGGCGCTTGAAGCCGCCTATGGCTCGGTCTCGAACATCGACCTCTGGGTCGGTGGATTGGCCGAGGACCACGTCAGGGGAGGTTCGCTCGGACCTGTCTTCACGAGGATCGTCGCCGACCAGTTTGCTCGTTTGCGCGATGGTGACCGTTTCTACTACGAGAACTCGCTGCGTGGCCGTGAGCTAAGTCAGGTTCGCCGTACCACCCTTTCGAAGGTGCTGCGCGAAAACACTGCGCTTACCACCGTCCAGCGCAACGCCTTTCGCTCCAGCGGCGGTGGCGGCAGCTGAGGACAGCGCTACGTTGTAGATCAGCGCGCTGCGGTGCGCTGATCTACAAATGGCCCACGCTCACAAAACAGTCACCAGCCCGAAGCCGCCAGCGGAAGTATTCGCTTATCTGGCCGACTTTTCGACCACGGCTGAGTGGGATCCAGGAATCTCGGCGGCGCGCAGGCTCTACGAGGGGCCTTTAGGAGTTGGTAATCGCGTCGAGCTCGACGCCGGCTTCTTCGGCCGCACGATCACGCTGATCTACGAAACGACGCTCTACGAAGCGCCGCATCGCTTCATTGTCCGCGGTGAAAGCTCCACGATCGTCAGCGTCGATGAGATCACGGTCGAAGCTGACGGCACAGGTTCGCTCGTCACCTACGACGCTGAGCTGACTCTGAAGGGTGCGCTGAAGATCTTTGATCCGGCGCTTGGGCTTGGCTTCGGCAAGGTTGCCGACAAGGCGATCGCTGGGCTGCGAACCGCACTCTCCGCGTGACGCTTTAGCATCTGCGCTGTGACTCGGACGACTCTGCTGATCATCATTCTCGTGGTCATTGGTGCCGGCGTGGCTGCCGCGGCGTTGGTTTCCAGTAGCGGTAGCGGCAGCTCCGACACGGTTAGCGTCAGCGAAACGATTCCGATGACGACCGCGGCGACGACCACACCGACGGCGACGATCGCAACCACTACGACGAGCGGTGCGCAGCAATCGACTAGTACGCAGGTTGAAGCGGCCGTAACCAGCTACGTGCAGGCAGCCGAGGAGGGCGACGCAACGACGCTCTGTGGTCTGCAGGTCAACACCAGCGCCAGCACGAGTGGCGCAACAGCGGCGCAGGCCTGCGCGTCGAAAGCTGGAATCACGCTGACCGATCTGCCGGGCCTCTCGCAGCTGAAGGTCACAGACGTCAAAATCAGCGGTGATAGGGCCACCGCTCAGCTCCTTAGAATCGGGCAGGTCACACTCGTCAAAGTTGACGGAAGTTGGAAGGTGAGCAGCTTCTCGCCAGCCCGCACCAAGCGCAACGGTGGCGCCGAGGCTCCGTCGGGCACCGACGTGGGCGGTACTGCGGCCGACTAGCTTCGCGGCGTGACGATCGGAAAGTCGTGCGGCGGGTCGTCTAGTAGGCCAAGGAACCCAGCCAGAGCCATCGGGTCGCCGTCGACGCTGATTGCTCCAGAACCAAACGCTTCCATTGCGTCGATCTCCTGCAGGATCAGTGAGTTCAGCGTGGCGCGAGTCGTTGTGACTGTCGCCTGAGCATCGGCGCTTAGTTTGCCGGCGACGGTACTGAGCGCTCCATTGGTCACGCGGAGCGTCCATTGCTCGTCAATATCGGTGAAGTTCCAAGCCACGATCAAATCGTTCTGCGCAGCCCGCTCGGAATTGATCCGCGTTGCCATCGCATCGAAGAGTTGGCCGGTGCGCAGCGCTCGTACGATGTCTGGGGCCTGCGCGCGTAGCCCTTCGCTGCTGACGCCATCGCGCAGTTCGCTTGCTCCAGTCAAGTAGGCGTTGCGCCAAGTCGCGTTTTCGGTTTGGTAGCCAAGCTGCTCAAAGGCCGCAGCCTGAAGCTCGCGGGCGGCTGCGTTCTCTGGCTCGGCGAAGACCACGTGCCCGGCCAGCGTCGCTGCCCAGCGTTCATCGCCCTCGGCAAGGGCTTGCGCGGCAATCTCAAGCGCCCGCTCGGCGCCGCCAATCGCTTCGACGTAATGGCCGCCAGCGTCGCTCGGGGTAAGCGGGTCAAGGTTTACTGGGTTGCCGTCGTAAACGCCGAAATAGCGCTGGTAGATACCGCGCGCGTTGTGCCGCATCGAGCCATACGCCCCGCGCGTGTGCCAGAGCGCGGCCAAACTCTCCGGTAGTTCAATCCGCTCGGCAATCTCCTCGCCGTTGAGCCCTTCGCCTGCGAGCCGGATCGTTTGGTCGTGGAGAACGCGGTAGAGGTCGCGCTGCTCACTGAGGAACTTCACGACCTCTTCGTTGCCCCAGGTTGGCCAGTGGTGGCCTGCAAAGAGGACCTCGGTACGGGAGCCGAAGAGCTCGACCGATTCGTTTATGCACTGCGACCACCAGAGCGCGTCGCGCACCTGCGCGCCGCGGATCGTGAGGATGTTGTGAAGGACTTGCGTCGCCGTCTCGACAACGCAGAGTGCACCTCGCTCTGGCAAGAAGAAGTTGAGCTCGGCAGGGGCCTCGGTTTCGGGAACCATCTGAAACTCAAATAGGACGCCGTCGATCGTCTCCTGCTGGCCGGTCTCCGTGACCTCATCTGTCACTTCGACCAGGGACGGACTGCCGGTCGAAACCCCCTTGCCGATCGCCACATCAACCTGCCCTCGCGGGCCGCGCTCAAGATTTGAGCCGTACATGTAGGAGGCGCGGCGCACCATCACCGAACCAGCGATCACGTTCTCGCTGATAGCCGCATCGGTGAATCCTTGCGGCGCCCAGATCGGCAACGCTTCGCCTTCGCTGAGGACGCCGCGGATGCCACCGAAGTGATCAACGTGGCTGTGCGTGTGCAGCACCGCGCTGACCTTTCGATCTCCTCTTGCACCGCGGTAGAGCGCTAGTGCGGCAGCCGCGCACTCTGGCGAGACGAGCGGATCAACGACGATCACGCCCGTGTCGCCTTCGATCAGCGTCATGTTCGAGATGTCGTAGCCGCGCACTTGGTAGACGCCTTCGGCGACTTCGAAGAGGCCGGCGTTCATGTTCAGTCGCGCAAGCCGCCACAGCGCTGGGTGTACGCTTTCGGGCGGCTCGGTGAATTCGCTTAGGAAGCCGTACTCAGCGAGGCTCCAGATCACTCGGCCGTCGGCGTTCGTGATCTGCAGGTCGCTGGGGGCGGCCGCGATCAGGCCTCGGGCGGCGTTGGCTGCGTCTGCGCCGTCGTCGGCGGGGAGCGACGCCAGCGCCTCTGCGTGGCGCTGAACCGTCGCTTCCGACGGGTCGAGAGGGTCAGCCATTAGCCGACCCTACTCGCCCAAGATCTCTTTGCGTTGCTTCTTTTAGCCGACGCTGACAACCGGGCCACGGCCGTTCAGCAGCTCGTCGGCAACGCGGTCGGTTGACATTCCATGGCCACCAACAAGACGGCGGTTTAGCTGCGCGCGGCGGAACGTCAACGGCGCGTCGTGCTCCCAAGTGGCTCCGATGCCGCCGTGAACGGCGATCTGCTGGCGAGCCGTGAAATCGAGTCCGGCGCCGGCTACCGAACGTGCGCAGCTGGCGGCGTAGGCGATCTCGTCCGGCTTGTCGCTAAACGCGAACCCGGTGTAGATGCAGAGCGACTTGGAGTTCTCAAGGCGGCGGAGAATCTCAACAATTCCGTGCTTGATTGCCTGGTACGAACCGATTGCGCGGCCGAACGTGTAGCGCTCCTTGGCGTAGTCGAGACAAACCTCAAGCGCCGTCTCCATCGTGCCTACCGACTCGGCGGCGATCAGCGCCTGGACGAGGTACCAGGCACGGGCGATCTGCTCGGCGTCGAGGTCGAGCTTCGTGCCGGAGGCGCCGTCGAGCTTGACTGTCGCCAGTCGCCGAGTCGCGTCGTAGCGCCAGTCGGCGTCAACCGTGACGCCTGAAGCAGCGGCTTCAACAGCAGCGGCGACAGGGTTGCCGTCCGAGTCGACACCGATCACGACGAGCAGCTCTGCCTCGCCGGCGTCGGGCGCCCAGCCAACAGTTCCGTTGAAGGTGACCGTGTCGCCGTCAACCGTTGCCGCCGGGGCATCGGGACGTGCCATGCCTTCGACAGGCTCAACCGTCCAGCGCGGCTCGATCGAGCTTGGCGGGCAGGCCGGTAGCCATGAGGCCTTCAGCTCGCCTGCGGCCACGGCTTCGGTCTTGTCGCTGCCGCCCATGTCGAGCAGCATCGAGGCCGGAAGCGCGCCCAGTAGCGGAACGCCAGCCAGCACCTTGCCGGCCTCCTGAGCGATCAGCATCGCGTCATAGGCGCCAAGTCCGGCGCCGCCGTTCTCTTCGCTTACTAGTAGACCAAGCCAGCCAGCTTCAGCGGCCGTTGGCCACATGTCAGGCATCGCTGATTCGTCTTCGATCGCCTCGCGGGCGGCCTCGACGGTCTTTACGCGCGAGAAAGCGTCTGCCGCCGCGTCGCGTAGGAACTCCTGCTCATCTGAGAGTCCGAGGTTCATGCTGCTGCACCTTCCTTCTCCTTGGCACGCAGCTCGCTGAACGGAATGCCCTTGTCAAGTCGTGGCTCCGGCGGCAGTCCGAGGACGCGCTCGCCGATCGTGTTGCGCAGGATCTCTTCCGTACCGCCGGCCGATTTGAGGCCTGGTAGGAAGGAGATCATGTAAGACCACTCGCTGGCCTCGTCGAGCGCCTCTGGCCCAACGATGTCGGCGATCAGGTCACCGGCGCGGACTGCGCAGTTGACGGTCGTCACCTTCGCAAGGCCGAACTCCGGCCCTGGGATCTGCCCGTCCTGAAGGGCGCTGATCGAGCGGTAACCGGTCCAGCGGATCGCTTCCAGCTCTGCGGCCAATTCGCCGAAGTTGTGGCGAACCTCGTGGTCGTTTGCTGCCACAGGGTCGGCGCTGATCGCCTCGGCAAAGCGCGTTGCGCGGTAACCGAATGACGACGAGCCGAGGCCGATCGCTAGGCGCTCGAACATCAGTGTCGTCAGGCCAACGCCCCAGCCGTTCTCTTCGCCACCAACAACCGAATCGGCGTCGATTACGACGTCATCGAAGAAGACCTCGTTGAACTCTGCTTCACCGGAGATCTGCCTGAGGCCGCGGACGGTGATTCCTTCGGCATCCATCGGCACGATGAACATCGTCATCCCCTTGTGCTTCGGGATGTCGGGGTTGGTGCGGGCGAGAATCAGGCCGTAGGCGGCGAACTGAGCGTTCGTCGTCCAAACCTTCTGCCCGTTCAGCGTCCATGTGCCGTCGTCGTTCTTTTTTGCGCGCGTCTGGACGGCGGCGAGGTCGGAGCCGGCTGCCGGCTCGGAGAACATTTGGCACCAGATCTCATCGGCGTGGAGCATCGGCCCGAGGTAGCGCTGCTTCTGCTCTTCGGTTCCGTGGGCGATGATTGTTGGCCCGAGCATGCCGACGCCGATCACGTCGAGGATGCCGGG
>JANRFB010000073.1:0-6479 GCA_030725785.1 Solirubrobacteraceae bacterium | reverse complement strand
GGGCGATGATTGTTGGCCCGAGCATGCCGACGCCGATCACGTCGAGGATGCCGGGCACACCGGCCTCCTGCATCTCTTGGCTGATGACAACCGACTCGACCGGGCCGATGCCCTGGCCGCCGTACTCCTTGGGCCATGTGGCTCCAGCTAGGCCGCCTTCGGCCAGCTTGGCCTGCCAAGCGCGGTGAGCGACGAGGATTTCGTCGGGGTCGGTGAGGGCGCCTTCGCCCTGAAGAATGGGGGCATCTGCCTTATTTGCGTCGAGCCAAGTGCGTACTTCTTTGCGGTACTCGGCCTGTTCTGGTGTGTCATTAAGATCCACGGACTACTCCTTTGACTGACTGGTCGGTCAACGTCTCTTGCGAAGGATAATACGAAGTGGTCACTCGTCGCGATCAGCCCCACTGGCGAGCGCGCCAAAGATGCCGATTGCCATCAGCGCGATGATCACGATCGACAGGACCGTGAGCACGGTCAGCCCTTCGGTTTGGATTGTTACGAGCGTGATCGCGAAGAAGGCGAGCAGGAAGATGAAGACGATTGCAAGTAGCGCGGCACGCATCTTGGGCCTTCCCTCGGGCTAGGCGCCGACTGCAGCGCTAAGCGGGCCGACACCGGGCCGCTCCTGGGGGACGTGCTCGTCGGCGTGGTAGCTGGAGCGAACCAGCGGCCCGGCGGCGATGTGCGAGAAGCCAAGTTCGTAGGCCGCCGCTTCCAGTTCTTTGAACTCATCGGGGTGCCAGTAGCGCACGACCGGCAGGTGCTCTTCGGTTGGCCTTAGGTACTGGCCCACGGTCAGCACCTGCACGCCCGCTCCGCGCAGGTCGGTGAAGGCTTCGACGATCTCATCGTGGGTCTCGCCGAGACCGACCATCAGGCCCGACTTTGTGACTAGCCCTTCGCCGCCGATCGCGCGAGCGTTGCGCAGCACACGCAGCGAGCGCTCCCAGGTTGAGCCGCGGCGCGCCACCGAATAGAGCCTTGGCACAACCTCAACGTTGTGGTTAAAGACGTCGGGCCGCTCTGCAAGGACCCGTGCCAGAGGCATCTCTTCGCCTCGGAAGTCGGGCGTCAGCACCTCAACCTTGCAGTCCGGCGCCTGGGCGCGGCACTGGCGGATCGTCGCCGCCCAGATTCCTGAGCCGTAGTCGGGCAGGTCGTCGCGGTCGACGCTCGTGATCACGGCGTGGCGCAAGCCCATCTTTGCGATCGAGCGGGCAACGCGGGCCGGCTCAAGCGGATCATTCCAAGTTGGTTTGCCGCTGTTGACGTTGCAAAAGCCGCAGCGACGGGTGCAGGTGTCACCGAGGATCATGAAGGTCGCGGTGCCCCGCTCCCAGCATTCGCCAACGTTCGGGCAGGCGGCCTCCTGGCAGACGGTGTGGAGGTTTTCATCCTTGATCATTGCCGTCAGTTCGCGATAGCGCTCTCCTCCCGGCGGCGGCACTTTGAACCACGGCGGCTTGCGTGCGCGGATCGGCTGCACATCGGCGCCGAGTACGGCGCTCACGTCCATCCCGCCCGGATTGGAGCGAGAGCGTGTTTGATGGGCGCGGATCATCGGCTCGTCGGCCACAGAGTCAGGCTAGCGGCGTGTCGGTCGGTGCGATGAGCGCCGCCAGCCGCTCGCCGCTGAGTTCTGCTGCCGAGCCGCCGCGCTCGGCGGCCCAAACGCGGCTGACCTCGGCTGCGAAGGCGTCGGCGTCGACCTCGGTGCCGGTTTCGGCGGCGACCGAGGTGATTGGGGCCTGCAGACCGCAGGGGACTATCCACTGCCACGGTTCGAGATCCATATTGAGGTTGATTGCGAAACCGTGCGTTGTGATTGAGCGCCGCATATGAACACCGATTGAGGCGATCTTGCGCTCCTCGACCCAGACACCTGTGAAGTCGGCCCCCTCATCAACCCGTGCGCGGGACTCGACACCGACAGATGCCAGCGCCGCGATGATTACGAGTTCGAGCGAACGGACGTGGGCGACGACGTCGGCCGTTTTGACGATCGGGTAACCGACGAGCTGCCCGGGGGCGTGATAGGTGACACGCCCGCCACGATCCACATCAACGATCTCAATCCCACGATCGGCGTACCAAGCTGCCTCTTGGGGAAGCTCCTGAGGGCTGCTGCGCCGCCCGCGCGTGTAAACGGGGTCATGCTCGAGCAGCAGCAGCGTGTCACCTATCTCTCCCGCCTCGCGCGCGTCGCGGACGCGTTCTTGGAGCTGGTTTGCTTCGCGGTAATCGAGCCGCCCCAGCTCGACAACCGAGCATTCCCGAGCCTCGTCGCTCATAGCCATTTCAGCCTACTCTCAGCTCGCGAGCGAGAGTGGAGCTTCAAGCAGCGCCTTGATCCGGGCCAAGAGCTTGGCTCCGTCGGCGCCGTAAAGGATGCGGTGGTCGCAGGCCAGTGTTAGCTCCATCAGCATCCGCGGTTCAATCCCGCCTTCGTGGACGGCTGGGCGTTGCTCGACCGCGCCGACGGCGAGGATTGCCGCCTGCGGCGTGTTGATCACCGCTTCAAAGCTACGCACGCCAAACATTCCAAGGTTGCTGACGGTGAAAGTGCCGCCGCTGGTCTGCGGCGGCGTGATCGTGCCCGCGCGCACGCGCTCGGCCAGTTCGCCGGTTTCGGCCGAGATCTCCGCCAGCGTCTTTGCGTCAGCGTCGAAAACGGTTGGCACGACAAGCGTGCCCGGCCCGGCGACTGCGACACCAATGTTCACTCGGGAGTAGTGCTCGAAGTGGCCGTCGCGCCAGGCGCCGTTGGCCTGAGGCTGCTCGCGCAGCGCCAGCGCGCTGGCCTTCACGACCATGTCGTTGATCGTCGGCACCGCCTGGCCCTCGCTGGTGCTTGCTTTCAGTTCGGCGCGCAGCGTCGTCGCGGTCGTCATGTCGACGCTGATTTGAACTGTGAAGGAGGGAACAGTGGCGCGCGACTCGGCCATCCGCCGCGCGATCAGCGTCTGAGTGCGGGTCGGCTCAGTGCTGGTCACGGTGCCGCGACCGCTCGCTTCGTCGCCGCTCGTGGACGAGGGAGCCGCGGTGCTGGCACCCTCAACGTCGGCTTTGACGATCCGCCCGCCAGGGCCGCTGCCGGAAAGCGAATCAAGATCCACGCCGGTATCGCCTGCGATCCGCCGCGCAATCGGCGAGGCCTTGACGCGCGCGTCGCTGCTTCCTCGCGTTGGAGTTGAGGCGGTGGGAGCAGGCTCGCCACTGTCGGCTGGCGGCGCAGCAGGCTCCGGCACCTCAACCTCGGCAGAAGCCGCAGCTTCGCTCAATTCCGAATCGTCGTCACCGATCACTGCGATCTTTGCGCCGACCGGCAGCGTCGCGCCCTCCTGAGCGGTGATCCGGAGCGTTCCGGCGGTATCTGACTCGTATGCCATCGTCGCCTTGTCGGTCTCAATCTCGACCAGTTCTTCGCCGCGGGCTACCTCGTCGCCGTCACGTTTGAGCCAGCGAACGACCGTCCCCTCCTCCATCGAGTCGGAGAGTCGCGGCATCACGATTTCAGCCACGCGAGGCTCGCTTCCTGTCACCGAAGAGCGCCAGCGTCGCGTCGATCACCTGCTGTTCGTGTGGGAACGAGATCTGTTCGAGGTTCTTCGCGTAAGGCATCGGCGCGTCGACGCCGGTTACGCGCCCGACCGGTGCGTCGAGGTCGTCAAAGCCCTGCTCCTGGATCAGCGCCGCGAGGTTGGCACCGACACCGCCGTGCGGCCAGCCCTCTTCGACGATCACGCAGCGGTTGGTTTTCGCGACCGATTCAAGAATCGTGTCGAGGTCGAGCGGGCGCAGCGTGCGCGGGTCAATCACCTCTGCTTCGATCCCGTGGTCGGCCGAGAGCTGCTCGGCGGCGCGCTCAGCTGTCTGTGCCATCCGTGAGATACCGATCAGTGTCACGTCGGTGCCTTCGCGACGAATCGCCGCCAGGCCGAATGGAACCGTGAAGTCAGGATCGTCGGGAACTTCGCCGCGCTGGCCATAGAGAGTTTCGTGTTCGATGAAGATCACCGGATTATCGTCGCGGATCGCCGTCTTGAGAAGACCCTTTGCATCGGCGGCGGTGCTGGGCACGGCAACCAGCAGCCCCGGAACATGGAGGTAGAGCGCCTCAAAGCTGTGTGAGTGTGTTGGCCCGAGCTGATGGCCGGCGCCCTGCGGCATCCGCACGACCATCGGCACGCTGACCTGGCCACCGAACATGTAGCGAACGTGGGCGGCATGGTTGATGATCTGGTCGAGCGCGAGCAGCGAGAAATTGATCGTCATCAGCTCAATCACCGGCCGCAGACCGGTCATAGCCGATCCGACGCCAAGGCCGACGATTGTGTTCTCCGAGATCGGTGTGTCGCGGATCCGTTTCTCGCCGAAACGATCCATCAGCCCTTCAGTCACCTTGAAGGCGCCACCGAAGACGCTGATGTCCTGCCCCATCAGGTAGACGTTCGGGTCGCGCTCAAGCTCTTCGGCGAGCGCCTGGTTCAATGCTTCGCGGTAGCGCATCTCGGCCATTAGGAAAGGTCTTCGCCTTTCTGCACGCCTGCGCCGCGGTGGTCGGCCGAATACCAGCCGCGAACCTGATCGCTCAGCACGTAGACGTCGTCATAGAGCGAGCTTGGCTCCGGCTCCGGCGAGGCGTCGGCGAAGGCAACGGCCTCGTCGACTGCCGCGATTGCTTCAAGGTCAATCGCTTCGCGCAGCTGATCGGTCAGGATGCCCTCTGCGACTAGCCGGTCGCCGAAGGTCACGAGCGGGTCGCGCTTGCTCCACTCCAGCACCTCTTCTTCGCTGCGGTAATCCTCAGGGTCGGCGATCGAGTGGCCACGGAAGCGGTAGTTGAGTGCTTCAACGAGCACCGGCTGGCGCTCCTCGCGCGCGATTCGCATCGCGTCGCTGGTCACGGCCCAAGTGTCGATCACATCCATCCCGTCGCACTGCATTCCGGGAACGCCGAAACCTTCACCTTTGGTTTGAAGATTGGTTTGCGCTGAGTGGCGCTCAAGCGAGGTGCCCATCCCGAACTGGTTGTTGGTCACCATGAAGACGACTGGAAGGCTCCAGAGCGCGGCAAGGTTGAGCGTCTCGCCGAACGTGCCCTGGTTACTGGCGCCGTCGCCGAACTGGCAGAGCGTTGCGTCATCGTTGCCGAGGTAGTCGCTGGTGAGGCCGAAGCCGGCCGCCAGCGGCAGGTTGCCACCAACAATTCCAAAGCCGCCCATGAACCGCCGCTCAAGGTCAAACATGTGCATCGAGCCGCCGCGGCCACGGCAGAGCCCGTCTACGCGCCCGAAGAGTTCGGCCATCACGCGCCCTGGCTCGCTGCCGCGCGCCAGCGCCTGTCCGTGCGAGCGGTAGGTGGCGATCATGTAATCGGTCGGGCGCAGCGCCGCCACGGCACCGACAATCGTCGCCTCCTCGCCGATAGCGAGGTGGAGGAAGCCGCCGACCTTTGCGCGTGTGTACTGCTCACCGGCGCGCTCCTCAAAACGGCGGATCAAGGTCATCGACTTAAACCAGTCGAGCGAGATCTCCGGAGAAGGGAGCGGGTGTTCAGCCATCGGATACCACCCTAGTAGTCATCTTCGCTCGTGACCGCGCTCCAGCGGGCGATGAACTCTTCGCTCTCGAGTCGCTGTAGGTCGTCGCGCAGTGAGGCTTCCATCCGGCCGGTAACGCGGGCCGGCACATCCCAGAAAAGAACTACTTCAAGATCCTCAACCGAGACGACCTCGATGTGGTCGAAGCGGTCGCTCGGCGCAAGTCGCCCGGGCGCGAGGCCGGTGCGCGTGACGATTACGTCGTAGTCGCGAAAAGCGCTCATTGAGCCGCCGCCTGTTCGCTCAACGCTGCTGCCGCCGCTTCGAGCTGGTCGTCGCCGTGGAAGAGTTGGTAGCCGCCGATGGTGCCGGGCACCCAAACGGCCGGCACGTCGCGCACGCCGCGCTCCAGCGCCAGCGCCGTCGCCGCATCAAGGCCGTCGCGGACAATCCGCAGCTCGCACCCCTTCAGCAGCGCCGCAGGATGCATCTCGCAGGCCGAGCCGGCGATCACGATGTTGTCGTCGCTGTCTAGCGCGCGGCCGCCGGCATAGGCCTGGCGGAAGGCCGCCAGCACGAACGGAACCGTGCGCCCAATCTGCTTCGCATAAGTGGCTGCCAGCATCGCCTGCTCGCTCTCGAACGGAAAAGGCGATGGCCAGCGCGGCGCCTGCAGTGAGCGCTCATCGGAGAGCTCTTCCACCAGCTGCTGCTGCTCGGCTGGATCACCCGGCGAGGGCAGCGCTGAGCCGCGGATTGGAATCCACTCCGCTGCCAGTGGCAGCACCGCCATGATCCGCTCGGCCGAGAGATAACATTCGGGGCTGGCCAGATCGAAGTAGAAGGCCGGCTGCGGATCCATCTGCGCCTAGCCGTGAATTAGCCAGCCGTCGGCGGCGCGGGCCGCTTCCAGCACTGCTTCGCTCATCGTTGGGT
>JANRFB010000072.1:8388-16326 GCA_030725785.1 Solirubrobacteraceae bacterium | reverse complement strand
AGATCGCCAAGCAGATTTTGTCGACCAGCGCGAGCGTCGGGCCGAGTGATTGTTCGACGCTGCCAAAGGTGTACATCCCGAGCGAAATCGCGTTGACGACGATCACGCCAACAATGAAGAACTGGAACCGCTCGCTGTCAATGATCAAGCGGCAGCGACTGACGATCGCGCCCGCCGGGCGGGTTCCATCATCGGCCTGAACGTTTGCGTCTTTCGGAGCGTTCATTTAGGGGCTGAGTAAAGCATCGGCGCCCTCCAGAGCCCTCCACCGGACTCGAACCGGTGACCCCTTCCTTACCATGGAAGTGCTCTACCAACTGAGCTAGGAGGGCGCAGGCTCGGAGGATAGCTTGCGACGGCCGCCACCTACGCCGCGCTTAGCGCCGCTCGACGCTAGCCACGAATTCGGGCTGACCCAACGCCAACAGACTTAGTGTCTGTTAAGCGAGCGAGAATGCTCTTGCCTTTCGCTCGGGCCAACAGTCGCAGCGAGACTTTCGTCAAGGTCAGCTTCAAGGCAGCAGTTCCGCCAGCCGGGATAGCAGGGCTGACAACGCTGTAAGCGCTGCCGTTCGTGAGCTTTAGGCGGAACCGTTTACTTGGGCAGATTCCAACCGATACGCAGGCAAAGTTGAGCGTGATCGCCTTTCGAACAACCTTGGCGCTGCGGTTCTTGCTGTAGGGGAAAGAGACAGTCCCTGGTGGCGCTGGCAACGCCACGGGAACGAGCGATGCCGCTGCACTCCTGACGACGTCGAAGGCCGGTTTGCGCCGGACCGCAGGGTTAGCCGGTAGCGGGTCGGCGGTGCTCAAGATTCCTTCCGACGCAAATGCGCCGGAACCCCACTCGCGTTGAGTGACGAAAATCATCTCAGCGCCAGCACCGACAATCCCGGGCATCGTCGCTTCAAGGAACGCCGCCTGCGCGCTCTCGCCGCCACGGAACTTGGCGTCGAACTGGAACGCCGTCTCGGCTGGGTAGCCAAACTCTGTAAGCCAGAGCGGGCCGTTCATTCCGTTGGCGGTGAAGTATTTGCGCCAAGTGTCGACCAAGACAGCCGTCCCGCGCGCCGATGTGCGCAGGTGGATCGTGTTGATGTCGATCTTGGCCGGGAGCGACGGATCAGCGGCGAGCACGGCGTCGGTGAACTTCGTGTCCGAGACCCGCGCTACGCCACCGATCGCGACCCGCGCTTTGGGGTTGGCCCCGTGTACTCCGTCAGCGGCGGCCGACAACATCCGCGCATACTGCTGCGGGCTGCCGTAAAAAGCGCGTGCCGTATCTGGCTCGTTGATGATCTCGAACGTGTCGATTACCCCCGCGTAGCGTGCTGCCACCTCGGCGACCATCGCCTTGTAGCGGACAAGATCGGATGGAGGGCAGTGGTACGCATCCTCGCGGGAGGTCCCGGCAGGACAGTCAGCGATGAACCATGGTGTTGCGTAGAGGTTCGCGAGAATCTTTACGCCGTAAAGATTGGCGAGCTCGGCGTACTGATCGGTCTGAGCCCAGTTCTTCTGGTAGAAGGGATGGCCACGATATTCGCCGCGCGTGAAGATCGAGGTAAGGCCAAGATCTAAGCGAATGTAGGACGCACCTACAGCCTTAGCCTGGGCGAACATCTCCTTCTTCGCGCTGTAGGGGGTGTCTTGGTACAACATCGAGTGAACCCCAATGTTGTTTGCTGGTGCCGCGATCAGGTTGGGTGTTGCCTCAAACGCCGCGCCGCTCGCCAGCGTCGGCAAGACCGCTAGGGCCGCTGCCGAGCAGAGCCCTGCGCAAAGTGCTCTCGTCTTTCTACGTCTCATTATCAACCTCGAAACTGGGCGTTACTGCAAGTTCAGACCCGCCAACGAGGGGTTTGTGACAGTTCGGGAGCATCGTTCTCTAACTTACAAACACAGGCGGGCAAGAAAAGTTGTCATCACCGCCCGCTGCGCCCTTGCGGGCAGGGAATAGCCAAGGCGCGCTGAAGGTTTAGCTTCGCGGCCGCAGCTATTGCTTCGCTACCGTGTTTAGACGACGATGAACGCTCTTCGCGCTCCCCAATTCTCTCGTGCCGCGCTCGCCGCCGGGCTTGCCGTGGTCGCAAGCGCGATGCTGCTGCCTGCAAGCGCTTCGGCAGTGCTGAAAAAGGAGACGTGGCTGAGCGGTGTGACGATCACCGAATACTTCCCGGCTCCGGAAGCGTGGTTCGTTGGCGAGCGCGTCTACACGCCGGGGCTCTCGCGCAGAAGCCGCGTCGACTGGCTCTATTCGGCCCGGGGGCTGTCGATGGAGGGAGATGGGATCGGCACCAACGGCAAGCGGTACCACATAAATAATCTCGGCTCGAGCGGCTGGATCACCTCGAGCGGCAAGAACGCGAGTTTCGGGACTGGCAGCGTCTTCGCTCCATTCTGGCGCGGCGAGGGCTACTG
The DNA here is from genome assembly GCA_030725785.1 of Solirubrobacteraceae bacterium. GTDB lineage: Bacteria > Actinomycetota > Thermoleophilia > Solirubrobacterales > Solirubrobacteraceae > F1-60-MAGs163. The sequence continues at coordinate 13,905 of JANRFB010000072.1, read as the reverse complement.
GCGATCGAAGAGCGGCCGAGTCACCTTCCCATTGGAAACCGGTGGCTGGTACAACGGCACCGGAACCCGTTACGTCAAGCCAACCGGAATTAGCTTCGCTGAGGGCCCCTCGCTTGACCTCAAGTATTACCGCAGCGTGGCCGTCGACCTCAGTCTTATCCCTCGGGGCAGTCTCGTCTACATCTCCACTTATAAGTCGAAGAACAAGGACGGTTGGTTCCGTGCCGATGACACCGGCGGGGCAATCGACGGCCGCCACATCGACGTTTACCGCCCGCCACCGAGCCGCTCGTCGGATTCCGGCAACTACATGACCGGTAAGAGAATCTTTGTCGTGCCGAAGAAGCGGATCTCGTCCTACCTGAAGGCCAATCCGACTGCTGCACGAACCGCTCGCCGCTAGCTCTCTGTCTTATTTGACGAGGGTAATGCGTTCCGCATAGCCGAGCAGATCGGTCAGCGTTACAAACTTGTAGCCACGCTGTTTGAGCGTACGGACGATCTGTGGCAACGCAGCGAGCGTTTGCGAGCGCGGGCCGCCACCGTCATGGGAAAGAATGATCGCGCCGCCTTGCGTCTGACCAAGAACCGTGCTGACAATCGCACCGGTCCCGGGGGAGCGCCAGTCGAGCGGGTCAACGCTCCAGAGAACCGAGGTCATCCCCTGAGCATTGGCGCGGTTAACCAGATCGGCGCTGGTTGAGCCATACGGTGGGCGAAAGAGGCAAGGGGTGAAGCCGGTCGCGCGGCGGATTGCCGCGTTTGCATCTCGAAGCTGCGAGCTTGCCGCCGCGCCACCGCCACCCATGTTGGGGTGGCTCCAGGAGTGGTTGGCGACCATGCTGCCACTACGCAAAATCGATCGCACCAGCGAAGCGTTAGCCGAGACTTGCTGGCCGATCAGGAAGAAGGTGGCCGGCACCCCGAGCTTGCGCAGCTCGCGCAGAAACGCCGGCGTGTAGGTCGAAGGGCCGTCGTCGTATGTGAGCGCAATCCGCTTGCCCGACGGCCCGCGACTTACCTGCCCAGCGCCACTGCGGCGGCAGCCGGTCGTGACAACGTCCCATACGCGTGCTTGATAGCTGCCAACGCGCGGCACGCGGTGTTCGCAAGGGAGCTCAAGAACGGCGGCTGAGACGATCTCTGCTTCCGACCACGTGATCTTCGCAGCGCGCGATTGCTTAGCGCTGCAACCAGCGGCAGTCGCTTTCACGTAGACGTCGGCGATCCCCACACGGAGCTTCGCCGCCGACGGCTTAAAGCGCAGCCGCAGCTCGCTCGCCCGCGGTTGGCTGACGCTCCCTTCGACACGCTCACCGCGCGAGACAATCCGCCACTTGCCGTCGGTTCGCGTTACGCAGACCGATCGCGCCGCAAGCGAAGCCTGCGCGAAGACCGTGCAGATCTGCCCACCCTTAACCTCAGCGAGCAACTGTGGCGTGATCGCCTCGGTCGAGCGGTAGATAATTTCCAGCTCACGGCTGCGCTGACCAAAAGATGTGCTTACTAGGTCGAGCGCGCCGCCCTCGGGCTTAACGGTGTGCGGTTCCCCGCCCTGCGTTGTGGCAGCGCCAGCGCTGGCCACGAAGCAGAGCGACAGCGCTACGCAGACCGCTGCGATCGGTGTGCGCACCTAGCCTGCCTTGACGCTCACTAGGTCTACGTCGAAGACGAGCGCTGCGTTGGCAGGAATTGAGGGTGGCGAACCGGCGGCACCGTAAGCCAGTTCGGCCGGGATAATAAGGCGGCGACGGCCGCCAACCTTCATACCCTCAACGCCCTGATCCCAGCCAGCGATAACGCCGCCGCTGCCAAGGTCGAAGGTGAATGGCTTGCCGGCCTTCCAAGAGCTGTCGAATTCTTTTCCGTTCGCGAAAAGAACGCCGACGTATTGAACGGTCACACTGTCGCCGCTGTTGGCTTCTGCGCCGGTCCCAACAATGAGGTCCTGAACGATCAGAACCTTCGGCGCCGCGCCGCTTTGGCGAGGGATGACGGGCTTGACTTTGATGTCACCTTCGCCGGGGCCGGGCGTGACCTTGACGGCCTTAACCGCCGGCGTCGTCACGTCGGTGATCGTCGGCGGGTTGGCCTGCTCGTTGGCTGCCTGCTCGGCAGCTTTGTCGGCTGCACTCTGCGATGAACCGCAGGCGACAACTAGCGGCAGAGCCGCGCATAGGAGGAGTGCGAGGGGAAGGCGAGTTTTGATCATCATTGGTTGATAGCACTTGCGCCCGCCGTTAGGCGCAAGTAGCGCGGCAGAGATGCGCCAAAGGCCCGTTTCAGTCGATTACAAGGCCGAGCGTGATCCGCGTTACGCGGCCGCTCTTGGAAATCGAGAAGTCAGTCACAACGTAGCCTGGTTTCCAGTTGCCCAGATAGCAATGGCGGTAACCGAGCTGTGTGACGCAGCGCTCACCCTTCAGCTTTGCAGCAAGCGCGCGCTCGCTTGATCCAACGCCAATGCCACCGCTTGTGCGCTCTTTGCGGCTCGTCGTTGAAAGGTTCACAACTGTTGCCGTTTTGCCGGTACCACGAAAAGTCACCTGAACGGCACCGAACTTCATCACCCGTGTCTTGCCCATGATCGGATGGCTTGTGATCTTGTTGCTGCTTGGGTTTCCTGCGACGGCGCGAACTTGGTTGGAGAGCATTCCGATTTTGAGGCCGCGCAACGACTGCTGAGGAACAAGGCTCTGAACGCGAGCGGACGAGGCGCTAACCGACAGGGCCATCGTTGAAGCCGTTATCAGCGCAACAAAAAGTGATCTCCTCAACCTCAGCATCGATCCATCATTACCACTGCGCCCGAACGATGCGTCGGTTAGCCGTGATTCTCCCCAGCGTTGGTTCCATCAACACTGCGGGACATAAGTCGTTCTGCGCCCCGGAGGCGGCGCCGAGAATCGTGCCTACGAGCCCCAGCGGAGGACCACTACCGCCGGGCGCTTTTCGCCCGGCGGCGCTGAAGCCTTCTACTACCGCGTGAAGGTGTGGACGAGGTTCAGCTCAATCCGCTCCGGGCTACCTGAGATCAGCGGTGTTACCTTCGAATTGAAGTCAGCGAAGACCTCTTCGCTGTTGACCGCTTCAGCCTGATCCGACGTTTCGAAGACGCCGATGCCGCGGACAAGACCGCTTGCCGGGTCGCCGACAACCAATACTTGGGTCAGGCCTTCGTGGCTCTCCTTCATCTGTTCAGCGAACTCCGAATAAACCTCGAGCAGGTGGTCGTACTGGCCCGGGTTTGCGTGCATTGTGAACTCGATAACTGTGCTCATCTGGTGGTTCTCCTAGGAAGTCGTTTGGTTGGCAGCGCTGAGCGTACTGAAGGCGCACCGATCGCGCATGCTCGGCCAAGCGCTCCGAAGCAGGCGGCAGAATTGAGTAATGCGCATCTACCCAGAGGTCCCCTCCCTTCGCACCCGTGCCGTCGTCAGCGACCTAGTGCTGCTGGCGCTGCTGGTCGTCTTCGCTTGGCTAGGGATGAAGGTCAACAACACCGTTGACGACATCGCCAGTCTCGGCCGCGGCGTTCAGGACGCCGGAAACTCGGTACGCGATGGCTTCACGCAGGCCGGCGACGCGCTTGGCAACGTGCCGCTCGTCGGCGGCGATCTCAGCGGCGCGCTGCGCGACGCCGGCCAGGCGACCGGCGGCAACGCGGTCGCCGCAGGCCGCCAGGGCGAGCTAGCGATCGAACAGCTCGCGCAGCTGCTCGGTTGGCTGACCTTCCTGATCCCATCTGCGCTAGTGCTGATCGGTGCACTCCCGCGCAGGATCCGCAAGATTCGCCAGCTCAACGTTGCCGCACAGGTGCTCACCGCTCAGAACGATGAGCAGCGGCGCTTGCTGGCGATGCGCGCTGCCTTCTCGCTTCCGTTCGGCACGCTGCTGGGCTACACGAAAGACCCGTTCGGAGATCTTCAGAGAGGCAACTACGACGCGCTCTTAAGAGCCGTCTACGAGGAATGTGGATTGCGCGCGCCCACAGGCACTCCAATGGCGGGAGCAGGATTCGAACCTGCGTAGGCAGAGCCAACGGGTTTACAGCCCGTCTCCTTTAACCACTCGGACATCCCGCCGAGCACAGCGCTCGGAAGTGTAGAGCTCAGGCGCTGTCGCGCAGCTTCTGAGCCTCCGGCAGCGACTCGAGCTTCTTCAACGTGTGGTTCTCGATCTGGCGGATCCGCTCGCGCGTAACGTCAAAGGCGCGACCGACCTCCTCCAGCGTCCGAGGCTTGCCGCCACCGATCCCGAAGCGCATGATGATCACGTCGCGCTCGCGCGCCGGCAGCGTGCTCAGCGCTCGGTAGACGTTTTCGCGCCGCAATGAGTCGGAGGTCAGATCGAACGGCGAAACGACGCCGTCGTCTTCGACAAAATCACCGAGCTGCGAGTCGTCTTCGTCGCCGACCGGCTTCTCAAGTGAAATCGGCTGCTGGCTTACGCGCAGAATCTCGCGCACGTCCTCGGCGCTGCACTCGAGTTCCTGCGCGATCTCCTCTGGAGTTGGTTCGCGGCCGAGCGACTGAACCAGCTGGCGCTCGACGTGAACGACTTTGTTGAGCTTCTCGACCATGTGGACGGGGATTCGAATTGTCCGGCCCTTGTCGGCGATCGCGCGCGTAACGGCCTGGCGGATCCACCATGTGGCGTAGGTCGAGAACTTGTAGCCGCGGCGGTAGTCGAACTTTTCGACCGCGCGGATCAACCCCAGGGAGCCTTCTTGGATCAGGTCAAGGAAGGTGAGCCCGCGGCCGAGGTAACCCTTGGCGATCGAGACGACGAGTCGCAGGTTCGCTTCGACCATGTGCTGCTTAGCGTTCATGTCGCCGCGCTCGATCCGCTTCGCGAGCGTTACCTCCTCAACGGCACTGAGCAGCGGCACGCGGCCGATTGAGCGCAGGTAGAGGCGCAGCGAGTCAAGACTCGGTTCGACCGTCAGGTCGATCTCATCATTCTTCCCGCCAGAGGCCCGCTTGGTGCGCTTACGTGAGCCCTCAGTAAGCGGTGGGCCGGAGCCATCGTCGCCTTCGGCTATGAGGTCGATCCCCATCTCCTTCAGGTGGCCGTGTAGCTCCTGCACCTGCTCCTTCGATACTTCCACCTCTTCGAAACACTTTGTGATCTGCGAGACGGTGAGGAAGCCCTTCTCCTGCCCCGTCACGATCAGTGGCTTCAGCTCTGCCAGCTCCCATACCGGTGCTTCATCGGCGAGCAATCCTGCGCTCTTCGTTGCGTGCATATTCTCCACAGCTCCTCAATTAAGACATTGTGGGAGCCGTTCTCCAAACGGCCCCCCTCCCCACACAACTCTCCTACTGAAACGTCATATATCTCGATTGAACGATCCGAGTGCCTCGCCCGTAACCAGTCTGTAGTTCCGCAGCGATGTAGCAAACCCGTAACCAACAACGTAACTAATAGCACAAGCCTGATTAAAGCTGGGCTACCCTTAATCCAACCCCAACTTAAGGCAGGTCCTAAGGTGGAACTTTCAGCCCTAAGCAATTC
>JANRFB010000072.1:0-8288 GCA_030725785.1 Solirubrobacteraceae bacterium | reverse complement strand
TCCAACCCCAACTTAAGGCAGGTCCTAAGGTGGAACTTTCAGCCCTAAGCAATTCGCCCGACGTCCAGAACTACAAGCCTGAGATCCACATCTCGCTCTCGCGCGTTGGCGTGACCGGAGTTGAGAAAGTGATCCGGATCGGCAAACCGGGCGCCGAACAGTCCTACCACGCTCAGCTCGAGTGCTTCGTCGACCTTGGGCCCAAGCAGAAGGGCGCGCACATGTCGCGCTTTGAGGAAGTCGTCAACGAGGCGGTCGGCGAATTCGCCGTAGAGGGCTCGGCGCTGCGCGCTGAGCAGCTAGCGCAGAAGATTGCTGAGCGCGTCCGCGAGCGCCAAGGAGCGCGCCGCGCCGAAGTTACGATCATGGCCCGCTACCCCGAGCACAAGCCAGCGCCGGTTTCAGGGATTACGACGCAAGAGATCTACACGCTCCATGGCGCGGCGGTTGCCAGCGACGCAGGGACGAGGCGACTCGTTGGCGTTACTGCTCAGGGGATGACGGCCTGCCCCTGCGCTCAGGAGTTGGTAGCCGCAACGGCCCGCGACCGGCTCAGCGCGCAAGGCTTTGAGAACGAAGAGATTGAGCAGATCATCGCCGCTGTTCCGATCGCGACGCACAACCAGCGCGGGCTGGGAACGCTCTACCTTGGCTCCGTTGAGGGCAGCGAACTTGACGTTGAGGCTGCCGACCTGCTGGCAATCGTTGAGGGCTCGATGTCGAGCGAGATTTACGAGCTGATGAAACGCTCCGATGAGGGCTCGGTAGTTGAGAAGGCGCACAGTCGGCCGCGCTTTGTTGAAGATTGCGTGCGCGAAGTTATTCAGGGAGTGATCAAGCGCTACGGCGAGCTCGACGACGCGACCTTCGTATCCGCCCGTCAAGAGAACCTCGAAACGATTCACCAGCACAACGTGACCGCTGAACGCTTTGGTCTGCTGGGCGAGCTTCGGCGCGAGATCGCCACCGACGAGCACCTCATGCATCACACATCGATGCGCGAGTGGCTTGACGCTGGCGGCCGCTAGCCGCTTGCGCGCTGGGCGCAGCTACGCAGTACTCCATTGTCGGGCACTTCGACGCTGACTAGTGGTAGGGCGCCGGGAGCGCTGTAGACCTTTTTCCCAGCGTCGGCGTTGGCGAGCGAGGCTGAGTCTGCGTTCCAAAGCGCCAGCAGGGCGTAGCTTCTGGCTGGCCCCTGAAAGAGCACGCCGCGAGTTTTGCCCCAATCCCAGCGCTGAGCGACCTTCAACCCACCGGCGACGATGTCGGCGCGCACGGCGCTTAGCGCGTCCTGTGAGCGCGCCTCAGCCAGCCCAGCCTTCTTGACGCATGCCGAAATCTCATTTGGGACCGGGTCACGGTTGCCGAGAACGATGTAGATCGCGGTGCCAAACGAGGCGATGATCGCGACGGCGAGAAACGCAAAGGCCCACTTCATTGCGGCGACCCTTCGCTGGCGTGGGCTCGGCGCAGCTCAGCTTCGCGCAGCAGGCGACGCATGCCAAAGAAGTAATCGACGCCGCTGACCACCGTGACGGCGACCATTACGTAGACGAGCCAATCGATCCAAGTCGGTGAAGGGACAAGCAGAATCAGCAGGAAGATAGTCAATACCTGCACGCCGGTCTTGACCTTGCCCCACCAGTTCGCTGCGATCACGACACCCTCTGAGCGGGCCGATATGCGCGCCACGGTGACGGCAAACTCGCGCGCCACGATCACCATCGCAACCCAGGCCGCAAGCCGCCCCAGAGAAACGAGCGATAGCAAGGCAGCGATGATCAGCAGCTTGTCAGCAACAGGATCCATCAGCTTGCCGAAGGTGGTGATCTGCGCGCGCGTGCGCGCCAGCCAACCGTCGAGCGCATCGGTTACTGAGGCAGCAGCGAAGACGACAGCGGCGAGCACATCGCTGGTCTGACCACCACGCGAGAGCAGCGCGACGACCAGCACCGGCACGAGCAGAATCCGCAGAACTGTCAGCAGGTTTGGCAGGTTGAGCGTGAACACGGCTCCCCGCAGTATTACGCGCCGACATGGCGGCTACACAGCTTGGCGCTTTAGGCCTCGATCGCCGCCTCGGCCGGCAGCGCCCGCGCGCTCCGCGTTACGCCGACGCTGGCGGCAACCACGAGTGAGATTGCTATGAGCTCAAGAAGCGTCGGTTTCTGGCTCAGGACGATGAAGCCGGCGAGCACAGCGACGGCCGGCTCGACGCTCATCAGCGTGCCGAAGACTCGGGCCGGCATTCGCCTCAGGGCTTCGAGCTCGAAGCTGTACGGGATCAGCGAACTGAGCAGGCCGATGACCGCGCCGAGCAGCAGGATCTGCGGCGTGACGAGCGTCGCTCCACCCGACGCGACGCCTGGGATGAAGACGATTGCAGTGCCGATCATCATCGCGATCGTCAACCCGTCGCGGTCGGGGAAGATCTCGCCAGCGCGCTGCGCTATCAGGATGTATACCGCCCAGAAGAACGCCGCCAGAAGCGCCAGCAGCACGCCTTCCAGCTCAAGGCTGCCACCACTCCATGGCTGTGCGATCAGCACGACGCCAGCCGCAGCGAGCGCCACCCAGAGACCGTCTAGCAGTCGGCGCGAGAAGATTGCTGCGATTGAGATCGGGCCGAGGAACTCGATCGTCGTTGCGATCCCGACCGGGAGGATGTCGATCGCGAGGTAGAAGGCGAGATTCATCGCCGCGAGGATCACGCCGAATGCGATCGCCATCTTGACCTGCCTGGCAGACCACTTCGAAACCTTCGGGCGGCTGAGCAGAAAAAGGAAGAGCGAGGCGAAAGCCAGTCGCAGCAGCGTCGAACCTGCAACGCCTACTTCGTCGAAGATCGTGACCGAGATCGCGGCGCCAAACTGAACCGAGATGATCGATCCAAACACCAAGGTGAGTGGCGGAACGCGGCCCAGCGCGCCGCTTCCCTGCGGGCTCAGATTTACTCCGTCTGGTGATTGGGTTGTCGGCACGTTGACGTTCCACGCGGGCGGAACCCCGGGGATGATGCCCTAGGGTGAAGTGATGCCGCTGATCCCGACCGTAATCGAGACGACCTCACGCGGGGAGCGTGAGTATGACCTCTACTCGCGGATGCTGAACGATCGGATCATCTTTCTCGGCCAGCCGATCGGCGACCAGATCGCCAACCTGATCGTCGCTCAGCTGCTCCACCTCGAGTCAGAGGACCCGGAAAAGGACATTTCGATCTACATCAACTCGCCCGGCGGTTCGATCTACGCGGGGCTCGCGATCTACGACACGATGCAGTTCATCAAGCCCGATGTCCAGACGATCTGCTGTGGCGTCGCGATGTCGATGGGGTCGCTGCTGCTGATGGCCGGCGCTCCAGGCAAGCGGCTCGCGCTTCCCAACAGCAGGATCCTGATCCACCAGCCTTCGTCCGGCTTTGAGGGTCAATCATCGGACATCGAGATTCACATGAACGAGATCCTCAAGACGCGAGCGCGGATCGACGAGCTCTATGCGCTGCACACCGGACGAACCGTTGAGCAGGTCCATGACGACATGGAACGCGACCGTTTCTTCACCGCTCAGCAGTCGGTCGAGTACGGCCTGATCGACCGCGTAATCACTTCTCACTAAAGCGCAATCAGGGCTCTGCGAACCGCTGCGTCGCGCTCGCGCGCCTCGTCGTCGGCCCATGCCCAGGCGACGCCGTCGGCAATTGAAAAGGTCGGCCTTTTGTGGCTGCTGACCCGCTCGACGTTGATCTCAACGCCTATTACCCCGTCGATTCCAGGAAGTGGCTCTTCAACAACTCGCGCAGTTCCGTGGGCAGTAAAGGCAACGTCGCCGGCCGCGAGCACTGTCAAGGCGACTCGCGGATCTTCACGGAGCCGGCTAAGTGAGCCGCGGCGCGCACCCAGCGCGAGCACAATGCGATCTCCTGACGCCCTTACAGCGGTGCTAACAGGGATTGCGTGCGGCCCGTCGCCGCCGGTGGCAAGGATGCAGACCGTGCCCGGCGGCCAATGCGGCAGATCTAGTTGCTCGTCCACCTGCTCAACCTAGTAGTTTCCCGGCCATGGGACGAGTCAAACGCGGCTGGAGATTGTCGAAACAGAGCTGGGCTGTCGTCAAATCCGACAAGTCACTGCTCGCCTTCCCGATCATCTCGGTCGTCGCGGCGATCGTGACGATGATCATCTTTTTCGGTGGTGGCGCCGCTGTTGCCGTCGCGATCAACTCGCCTTGGGGCGCGCTGCCACTTGTGATCATTGGCGTCTATCTGCTGACCGTGGTCGGCGTCTTTGCCTCCGTCGCGCTGGCTTCCTGCGCTACCGAAGCGCTTGAAGGGCGAGATACGACCGTCGCGCAGGGCATCAGCGCTGCGCGAGGGCGGATGAAGTTGATCTTCGCTTGGGCCGCGGTTGCCTTGTTCGTTGGAATCCTGATCTCGGCAATTCAGAGCCTCCTGCAACAGGTTGCCGGCGGCGTAGTCAGCGCCATTGTCGGCGGGCTTGCCGGATTCGCGTGGGCCGTTGCGACCTTCTTCGTGATTCCTGTAATTGCGATTGAAGGGCTGGGGCCCAAAGAAGCGCTGAAGACGTCGGCTCATGTCGTCAAGGAGCGCTGGGGTGAGGGCGTCGTCGGTTCCAGCGCGATCGGGCTGATCACTTTCTTCGTTGCGATTCTGCCTGCGATCGTGATGATGGTTCTTGGCTTCCTTCTGGCTGGATCCTCAGCCGTTGGCGGCGGCCTGCTGATCGCGATCGGCGTGCTCGTATTCGTGATCGCACTGCTCTTTCAGACGACGATCATGGCCGTCTTCCGCGTCGCTCTTTACCGCTACGCGACCGACGACGAAGTTCTTGGCGGCTTCGACCGCGAAGGCCTTGAGTCAGCATTCGTGGCGAAGAAGGGCCGCCGCGGCGCGCTCGGCGGCGCCTGAAATTCGCGCTGAGTCATCGCCGCGCAGGTAAGGCGCGCCAACGCTTTGGCGATGCTGCGACGATGTAGGAACGATGGACACGCTGATTAGCTCAATCTTCTTGCTCGCGCGGGCCGGCGGTGGCTCCTCCGGCTTTGGCGGCGGCGGAAGAGGCGGCTTCGGCGGCGGTGGCTATGGCGGCGGCTTCGGCGGTGGCGGCGGCTATGGCGGCACGGCGAGCGCCGGTTCGGTCTTGGCGCTCTTCCTCGTCTTCGGCGTGATCGCGCTAATCATCTTGCTGAGCATGTTTCGCTCCTACATGACGGTTCGCAACATGCGCCAAAGGCGGATCGAGCGCGACGCGCGCGTGCGGACGGCGGCGGCCGAAGCGGCGGCCGACGACGCTGCCTTCGACGCCACTGCAATCACAGCCGGAACGGCGGCTTTGTTCGGTGCCATTCAGCACGCCTGGGATCAACGCGATGACCGTGCGCTGCAGACGATGGTTGGCGACGATCTGCTCGTCGAATGGCGGCTTCGGATGCAGGATTTCGCGGCGCGCGGCTGGCATAACAGGGTGCGCGTGCTGCGCGGGCCGGAGGTGCTCTATGTCGGGATTGACAACAAAGCCGCCGACGCCGATGACCGCGCGATCGTCCACATCGAAGCGACATTGGAAGATTTCGTCGAGACCGATGGCGGAATGCGGATCATGCGCAGCGAGAACGATGATTCGGTCGTCACGCTCAGCGAGTACTGGACTTTGGCCAAGCGCGATGGAGCTTGGATTCTGCTCTCGATCGAACAGGACCGCGAAGGTGCACATCACCTCGACGCGCCGATCATCGCCTCGCCGTGGGCCGACGACGCGAGGCTTCGCGACGAGGCAATCGTTGAAGCGGCGGTTGCCGACAAGGCGCTCGAGGGGACTTCGACGGCCGAGCTCGTTGATGTCAACTTGGCCGCTGACGCGCGCACTCAGGCAATGGACCTCTCACTCGTCGACGGGCGTTTTGCCCCCGACGTACTGGCCGCCGCGACACGGCGCGCCGTTGCCGCCTGGGCTGAGGCCGTTGACGGCCCCGACGCTGCGCTTGAAGCGGTCGCTAGTGCCGAGGCGATCGAGCAGCTGCTCTACCCCTCGGCCGACGGCCACAACGCCAGGCTCGTCGTGCGCGGGCCAAAGATCGAAGCAATTACGATCGAACGGTTGGCCGCGGAGCCGGCGCCAGCGCGGATGAGCGTGACGCTGAAGGTCCGTGGCCGTCGGTACCTCGAGAACCGTGACACCGCCGCCGTCCTGTACGGCGACAAGGACCGCGAAGTGAAGTTCAGCGAGAGCTGGACGCTGGCGCTTGACGGCTCAGACGACGCGCCGTGGCGTTTGGTCGACGCCACCCCCAGCGACTAGCGGCACTCTCTCTGCACTCTTTCGAGCAAAACGTGCCGCCACTTAGCGGCGGTTAGGAATTGACCTTTCTGACAAGGGGGCATATCTTGATCGCCGCCTTGGTTTGGTTGCCCGCCGCATAGGCGCGTACTCCGCTGCGCTTGTGGGCGCGGCGGATCTTCTTTGCCTTCTCTACTGCCCTTGCGCGGGCGGTCGTCCGCGAACGTGCTGCTGCCGCTGTCGCTGAGGCGACCTCGGTAACGCTAATCGCGCTTGGCTCACCTGCGCCTGAGGCGCAGAAACCGAAAGCAGCGACGCTCTTGCCTGGAGCTATCGATGCAGCCCAGCTAGGCGCCTTAACGGTTACGACGTTGCCACTACGCGTGGCGGTGCCGCTCCAACTATCGGTGATCCTAACGCTGCTCGGCAGCGTGAAGATCAGCTTCCAGTTGGTCGACGACTTGCCGCCCGAATTGGCGATCTTGAAGCTGCGGCACAGACCGCCGGTCCAAGTCGAGTCCTTCGTGACCGCCGCCGTCAACTTCGCCGTTCCCGGAGTTGGCGCTGGGGTCGGAGTTGGAGCCGGAGCCGGAGCCGGAGTTGGAGCCGGAGCCGGAGTTGGGGTCGGGGTTGGAGCCGGAGCCGGGGTTGGCGCCGGAGCCGGGGTTGGAGCCGGGGTTGGAGCCGGGGTTGGGGCCGGGGTTGGAGCCGGGGTTGGGGCCGGGGTTGGGGCCGGGGTTGGGGTCGGGGCACCCGGAAGATCGCTGAGATGATTGGCAAGCGGATCACCCAAAACAACCATGCTCTGGAAGTACTCCAGCACGCGTGCACGCGTGACCTCCAGAGCTGGCCACTGCGGGTAGTCCCAGGTGTCGTTCATGAATGGCTGCCTCTGATCGTGACTGAGAACTGCCAAGTGGTTCAGGTCGTGCGCGAAAGCAACACCTTCAATCGGAAGCCGCCCATGCGCCCGGTCATGCATCCAACCGGCGTAATGCGGCTCCATCTTCAAGGTGTTGATGAACGCCTCATCAAAATCGTTGTTGATCAGGTACTCGGCAAAACCTTCGTGACCAAACTCCTCAACCATTGCCATGACATTCGCGGCAGATCCCAATCGCGCTGTTCTTTGGATGTCAGCCAGAATTTGCGGATCAAACTTATCGTCGGCAATCCAGCCAACTTTGGCACCCTGCATCGAATACCAAAGTCCAACACCCTTTTGGTCTGTACCCCAGGCCTGGCTGTTGTTCGTCAATTGATTCGCGAAGGCCCACGCGCCGACCTCATCAATAGTCCGCGTCGGGAGCCCAACAAACTGTCGAAGATTGTTGTACGCCAGGTGCGCCTCTGTCGTGATCGCCGTCCGACCATTGACAAGACCATCATCGCCGGTGTGGTCACTGCCGTGGGACCGCCCAAACGTTGCCAGATCCACATACCCACCGCCGTCACCAGGCATCGGCATACCATCGTGGTCATCAGCCGGCGGAGTCGGGGTTGGGGTTGGAGTTGGGGTCGGAGCCGGAGTCGGGGTCGGGGTCGGGGTCGGGGTCGGAGTTGGGGTTGGGGTTGGGGTTGGGGTTGGGGTTGGGGTTGGGGTTGGGGTTGGGGTTGTGTCGGCCTGATGCGCCGTTACAACAATGTTGCTCAACTGACCTGAACCAGAGCCGTAGACGCACATGCCGGTGTCCGAGTAGCTGCCACCGGCAGCTACCCGAGCCCAGCTCGGAGCGACGACCGTGTAGTCGTTACCGATATTCGTAAACGTGCCGCCCCAAGTGCTGGTCATCCAGTCACCGGACGGGACCGAAAACGTCAACTTGTCAATCACCAGGTTGTTCGCCGTCGCGTTGGTGACGACAATCTTTCCGCACCACGCACCTGCCCACTGCGTGTCAACCAAAACCCTCGAGCTAACTGCGCCCGGCGCTGGTGTCGGCGCTGGTGTCGGCGCTGGTGTCGGCGCTGGTGTCGGCGCTGGTGTCGGCG
>JANRFB010000071.1 GCA_030725785.1 Solirubrobacteraceae bacterium | reverse complement strand
CTACGAGAACCTGCGCGGCACGCTGGTTGGCTTCCGCTTCCCCCACGCTGCCGACTCGGTCGAGATGGCCGGCCACCACCTTCACTTCATTAGCGAAGACCGCACCAAGGCTGGCCACGTGCTCCAATGCTCGGCCGGCCCGGCGACGCTGAGGATTGAAACCGTAGGCGAGATGCGCCTCGAACTGCCTCCCGGGGTTGAACTTCCCGACCCCGATCAGCGGCCTAGCGAGCAGCGCCTCAGGGAGGTTGAAGGCGGCTAGTTCAGGGGCCAGAAGCTGGCCCCTGAACGCAGCTGCGCCCCGGTACGGCTCCGCGGGAGAGGGCGGGCGTACCGGGGCGCGCTGTGCGCGGTGCTTGGTTCTAGTTGCGCTTACGCGAGTCCGTTACTGGGCCGTCGTAGCCCGGATCGCCGAGCTCAACCTCGTCAACTTCTGGCTTAGGCATCAGCGGCATCGTGCGCGGCTTGTTCTTCTTGCCCTTGCAGTCAGAAGACTGCCCGAGAGTGAAGGGGCCTGAGATCCCTAGAACAGGCTTGTTGGCCGACGAGACCGAGGCCGTTGCGACGGTCAGGATCGGCTCGATCCGCTTGCCAGCGGTGCAGAGCGGCTGAGCGACGGCGAACGTTCCGGTGATGATCCCCGCAAGGTCGCTGTACTTGCCGACGCAGTTAACGCCGTTGCCTGGCAGGTCTCCATTGCAGGAGAATGCGTCTGCCGCAACGACGCTTCCGTCAGCGAAGAGCGGGACTGTTTCGGTTTCGAGCCCCTCAACCTGCTGCGCACTGATGAACAGTGAGTAGCCGGTGATCGCCTGGTCGCAGCGGATCCTGTACTGAGCCTGATAGAGCTCAGGGTCGTCGGGATTAGCTTCGGCGGACTTGATGAAGCCCTTGCAGGTGATGTGGTTGTCGTTCACAGCAGCGCGTGACGGCTGAGCGCCGAGCGAGCTGATTAGCGCCAGCGCGCCTGCCACGAGTGCGGCAAGCGCCACACCAATGAGAAACACGCGACGCGGATTAAGACTTAACATGTTCAAGAGAACCCTCCGTGTATTTGGTGGCCGCGCCGAATGCCCAGCCTTTGACTAGATGCTGGAAAGAGTGTTAAGGCTGGACGCTGCGCTCGTGTAAACGGGGCGTTGTCTGCGCGTAAAGGTCTTGTGACCGCGCCGATCAGCCACGCGGCCTAGCTTCAGTCGTTTCCAGCGACCGGCGCGTTGGCAAAGACCTTCGCATCGAAGGCCTTGACGGCCGATGTTGCGGCCTTGCCGATTGGGTCAACGCCGAAAGCGATCTCGAGCGTCTTCAGCAGCGAATAATGGTTGTAGGCCGTCGAGACGGTCGATCCCTGGGCAGCGTAGGGCGAAAGTACGAGAGCACCAACGTTTGCCTCAGCCTCGGTCGGCTTTGAGGCGGCGTGATCACTGGTGATCACGATCATCCCGCCGTCAGCGTAGGCCTGCGACTCAATGATCGACGGCACGATCGTCTTCAGCCATTCGTCGGCGGCGGCGATCCCACCAACCGCATTACCACCACAGCTCGCTGCGCTTCCGTCGTGGCAGGCGTCGGGCGCAACCAGCGAGAAGGCGGGAGTGTCCTCCGGCTGCGCTAGGTCGGGCGCAAGGCGGTCGAGCCCCACGACGTTGCTCCCGCACTCCGATGACTCGGAAATCGAGCGGAAGTAAACGAACGGGTTGCGCCAGGTCATGTAGCCGTCGCCTGGGCGAGGTGCGGCGAACGGATCGTCAGCGCCGGCTTCGGGGAGGCGACAGCTAGTAACGCCGCTCGCCGGATCATTGCCGATCGCTTCGAAGTAGCCCTTCCAGACCAGCCCTGCGCCTGTCATCTGGTCGGGAAGCGTCGTCGTTGAAGGTGGGTAACGACAGCCGTCGCCGCTAGCGAGCCCGGTTTTGGCGTCGACCTTGCCTGGCTTCAGATCGACGAATTTCGGGCAGTTGGTGTTGGTCGTGGCGTTTGGTGGCTGGCCGCTGATCAGTGCAAGCGAGTTAGGCAAGCCAGCGGCTGAGATTGCCTTGTAGTTAGAAAGCAGCGTTCCCTTGGCGCGAAGTTCGGTCCCGAGATAGGAGCTAGCAGCGATCTTCGCCTTCACGCGCGGTGCGCGTGCCGCGGCGGCCTGACCGTAGATCTCGTCGTAGCTAGGGCCCGAGAGCGTGATCACCCACGCATGCTTGATCGGTGCCGCTGAGGTCACCGTCGGGGTCGTCGGCGTCGTGGTACCGCCACCGCCACCACCACTATCAGGCGTACTGGGAGTGGTGACGGTCTCGAAGCCGCTGATGCCCGTGTCAACCGCTACCTCGTCCGCCGAAGCCGAGGAATCGACTGTTCCGTCGAGCGTGTCGCCGCCGAGGCCAGAATCGGTCGCTGCCGCATCTGCCGAAGCAACTAGCGCTGGCTGCCCGGCTGCGGCGCTGGTGCTGGCGGCCTTTGGCCCACCAATCACTCCCAGCACAACGCCGACGGCGAGAAGCCCCAGCACTGCTCCTCCGACCACGCGCGGCGAGCCAAAGTCGAGATCGCCGAGCGGAAAGCCTTCCCAGCCGGCCGACTGCGAGCCTGCCTGCCCAGCAGCGCCAAGAGCGGCAGCGGTGAGTGCGACTGGCGCCGGATCACTAGCGAGCGGCGAGCGGGCCGCCTCAACGGGATCGAGCCGCGCCTCGCCGCGGCGGGCGCCGCAGCTTAGGCAGTAGCGCTGGTCGCCTGACATCGCTGCCGAGCACTGCGGGCAAGGCGCGCCATGCTCAGCGAGCGGGGAGCTAAAGAACTCGGAATCCATCGCCAGTGATTGTGGGGCAACAATGCCGGCGCGATGTGAACAGCCGGTAACGGACTGAGTTGAGGCAGTACGGGGGCAGAAACACTCGTTCACGGCATCTTCACCACGAGCACACCAGCAGTTCACATCATGTGAGAGCGCAAAGCGCACAATCCTGCGGCAGGTCCATGAAAAGGCTGCGGCAAAAGTCGCTGTCAACTGAAACGAAACGAAAGGAATCACCTCTATGTCAAGTGTTCGCCTCCTCCGCGTGAGCGTCGCACTGGCTGCTATTGGTGCCATCGCCCTCCCGGCGAGCGCATCGGCTAAGCCAGTGATCACGATGAGCGGTTCGACCTCGGTCGCCCCACTCGCATCGCTGCTCGCTCGCGGTTACCTGAAGCAAAACAAGAACTCAGTCAAGTTCAAGCTCGCTCAGGGCGGCTCCGATGTTGGCGTTGCCGACGTTGCTGCTGGCCGTGTCTCGATCGGAATGTCATCACGTAACCCGAAGTCGAGCGATAAGGGAGTTTTCTTCAACAAGATCGCTAAGGATGCAATCTGCATCATCACGAACCCATCTAACCCAATCGCAAACCTCTCGCAGGCGCAGATCCAAGCGATCTTCGGCGGCAAGGTGCGTGACTGGAAGGATGTTGCTGGTTCGGGAATCACCGGCGCGATCGACCTCACGGTCCGAACCGCTGCTTCCGGAACTCAGGATGCGTTCGCGAAGATCTTCCTTGGCAGCACGAAGCTAAGCGGCGCCACGTCGCAGAAGGCCTCGAACGGCCTGGTTCAGCAGGCAGTGAAGTCGAACAAGAACGCAATCGGCTACGTGTCGATGGACTTCGCCACAGGAGTCAACGCAGCGTCCTACAACGGCGTTGGTTGCAACCTGCGTAACGCAAAGTCAGGCGAATACGGCGGCGTCCGTAACTTCTGGATGGTTACGCGTGGACGGGCTAAGGGCAACACCCTGAAGTTCATTAAGTGGGCTCAGGATTCATCCGCAGCCGCGAAGATCACCGGAACTCACTGGGTTCCACTGAAATAGTGCT
The DNA here is from genome assembly GCA_030725785.1 of Solirubrobacteraceae bacterium. Taxonomy (GTDB): domain Bacteria; phylum Actinomycetota; class Thermoleophilia; order Solirubrobacterales; family Solirubrobacteraceae; genus F1-60-MAGs163. The sequence continues at coordinate 12,590 of JANRFB010000071.1, read as the reverse complement.
GCGCCGGCTCAAAGAGCCGTGGACGGACAGGCGCGCCGGGCTGTTGCTCGGCGCGCTTGCTTGTTCTGTGCTGGCCGTAATCGTCTTCATGCTCGTGTTTATCGCGATCAAGGCGTGGCCTTCATTTGCCAACAACGGGCTTTCGTGGTTCTCCTCTAAGGGAGCCGTCGACCAGCAGCTCGATGCGATGGTCAACTCGGGGGCCAACCCAAGCCCCGCCGAATACGAGCTCGGCGCCTGGCCGCTGATCTACGCGACGCTTCTGACGACCTTCTTCGCCACCTTCTTTGGCCTGATCTTCTCGCTTCTGTCGGCGATCTTTATCGTTGAGTTTGCCCCCGAACGGATTCGCCGCGTGATCGTGCCCGTCGTGCGGCTACTGGCCGCAGTCCCCTCCGTCATCTACGGGCTGATCGGCATCCTCGTGCTCGCCCCCTTCATCGGCGACAGCATTATTACCGCGGAGCAGAAGAGCTCGGTTCAGTTTGTGATTCCGCTCTCGGGCACCGGCCTGGGCGTTGCCATCGCTGTTCTCACAGTGATGATCACGCCGATCATGATCGCGATCACGGTCGACGGGCTGCATTCAATTCCGCGCGCTTGGAAAGAGGGCGCCCTCGCTCTCGGCGTTAACCGCTGGCGCGCGATGTGGTCCGTCACGGTCCGCGCGGCCCGCCCAGCGATCATCGCTGGCGCCGTGCTGGCAACTGCCCGCGCACTGGGGGAGGCGATCATGATCTCGATGGTCGCTGGCTCGAAGGGCTTCTCGCCGAACCCGCTCGATGGATTTATTTTCTTCTTCGAGCCGGTCCGTACGATGGCCGCGACCGTCGTTGAAAATACCGAGTCGATCAACGCCCCGGCTATGCAGTCCAGCCTCTACGCGATGGCGCTCGTGCTGCTGATCGGCGCTTTCTTCCTCTCGATCGGTAGTTGGATCGCCAAACAACCACTGAAGAAATACGGAACGAGGTCGTAATGAGCGTCCCGACACGCCCAGGGGGAGCAGCGCCGCCGCTTCCACCACTACCGCTACCTCGCTCACCTGGCGGCGGCGGCCGCCAAGGCCGATCACCGAAGAAGAAGCGCGTTAATGAGTCGATCAGCACCTGGCGGCTAACCGACCGGATCGGCTACGTGCTGATGTGGGCGGCAGGGCTACTGCTCTGTGCGATCGGGATTGGAATCCTCGCCTACATGGCCTTCAAGGGGCTGCAGTACCTGCGCCCCCAACTAATCCTCAGCAGCCCGACGGCCGACGTTGACCAATCCTCCAGCGGCGGTTTTCTTGACCCGCTACTGGGGACGATTTTGATCACGCTAATTGGGATCCTGATCGCCACACCGATCGCGATCTTTGCGGCAACCTGGATCGTCGAATACGGTCGCCCAACTTGGCTGGCGCGGCTGATCGACTCGGGGATTGAGATCATCGCCGGCACCCCCGACATCGTGATCGCGCTCTTCGGCCTCGTCCTATTCCAGCAGGGGATCTTCGGCTGGATGTCCTTTACCGCCACTGACGGCGCTGTCTTTGGACGCTCGTTCTTGGCCGCCGGCGCGGCGATGTCGCTGATCGCCCTTCCAATGGTCTTCGCTGCAACGCGCGAAGGGCTGCAGTCCATCCCGCTCCACATTCGCGAAGCCTCTTACGCCCTCGGCAAGACCAAAGCCGCAACGATTCGCCGCGTGCTTCTTCCATCCGTAAAGGCCAATATCTCGACCGGCGCCGCGCTCGGGATGGGCCGGATCGCCGGTGACACGGCGATCATCGTCGTGCTGCTCGGCGCATCACTGACGCTTGACCCAGAGGGCAACGTTCCCGGGCTCAACGTGCTGAAGGGAACCGGTGGCACGCTCACCAGCTACGTCTACAACAACTCGCCAGCCGGGGAAGGCAACGCCCCTCAAAAGGCTTACGCGGCGGCCTTTGTGCTGCTGCTGATTGTGCTGGCGTTGAACTTCGCCGTTGACCTGATCGCCCGCAGTGGCGCGAAGACTGGACTAGAAACCTCAAGGCTGGGAGCACGCTGATGATCGACCCGCATGAATCAACCGCGCGTCCCGCGCAGACCACAGACGAGCCTGCCAATGGCATGATGCCGCCGCCGATCCGACGGATCACACTCGACAGCCAGCCGACTGTCGCTCTGCCGCCATCACAGGATGCTGTCGCGATCGCCAACACCGGCGACCGTAGCCTTGCCGCAGCCGGGCGACCAAAGCGCGGCGTCGCGGGCCCAGAGCGGATGACGATCTCCGATCTGAGCGTCTACTACGGCGATAACCAAGCCGTTAAGCACGTCTCGCTACCGATCCGCCAAGGCGAAGTGCTGGCGCTGATTGGGCCTTCCGGCTGTGGCAAGACGACGCTGCTTCGGACGCTCAACCGCCTTACTGAGGTAACAGGTTCGGCGCGGCGCGAAGGGTTGATCACGCTCGACGGAACCGACATTGATTCGCTCGAAGTGACAGAGCACCGTCGCCGCGTTTCGATGGTCTTTCAGCAGCCGAACCCTTTCCCGATGTCGGTCTTCGACAACGTCGCCTACGCGCTGCGCGAGCAGGGCTCGAAGCGACCGAAGAAGAAGGTGCTAGAGCCCTACGTCGTCGATGCGCTCCAGCGCGCCGGCCTCTACGACGAGGTCGCCTCGAACCTCGACCACCCGGCGCTACGCCTCTCCGGCGGCCAGCAGCAGCGGCTCTGCATCGCGCGGGCGCTCGCTGCGCGGCCGGAAGTGCTGCTAATGGACGAGCCCTGCTCGGCGCTCGACCCGAAGTCGACGAACGTGATCGAGGAGCTGATCGTCGAGCTGCGCAAGGAGCTGGCGATCGTGATCGTCACACACAACTTGCAGCAGGCCTACCGCGTTGGTGATCACGTCGCCTTCATGTACCTCGGCGACCTCGTTGAATACGGCCCGACCGACGATCTCTTCGACAATCCAAAGGCCGCGCGTACGCGCGACTACATCGGTGGCGCCTTCGGATGATCTTCCGCTTGGCGATCACAGCTGCAGCATTGCTGGCAGCGGTCGGCGGGCTCTCTGCTTGCGAGTCGACCCAAGAAACGAGCCAGCGACTCTCGCTAAACGCGAAGAAGCTGCTCAACGTCGAGGGGCTCAAGGTGACGAAGCAGAACGCCAAGATCAAGGTCACCTCGACGACTGTGCTTCACGACGAGTACGGCTCGGCTGTCGTCGTCAATCTCGCTAACAGCGGCAAGACGCAGATGGCCGTGCCGATCGCAGTCAAACTGCTCGGCAAGAATAAAAAGAAAATCTGGGACAACTCGCTGGCCGGGCTCGACGCCTCGCTAATCAGCACCGCAGCCGTAGAGCCGGGGCGCAGCTTCTGGGTCAACAACCAGATTCAGTCGCAGGAGATCCCGCGCAGCGCGAAGGCCAAGGTTGGGATCAGCGAGACGCCGCTCAAGACCGCCCTGCCGAAGATCGCGCTCTCCAAGGAAGCCCTCGACAGCGACGTTTCAGGTGCTTACCTCGGTGGCGTGATCACGAACAATTCGAAGATCACGCAGAAGCGCATTGTGATCTCCTGCATCAGCTCTCGCGGCAACACGATTAAGGCCGCAGGGCGAGCGATCATCGAGCGCCTGCAGCCAGCGCCGACGAAGAAACCAAACCTCTTCCGCGTCTATTTCATTGGCAACCCAAAGGGCGGAAGCCTTAAGTGCGTAGCACCACCGACCACACTGACTGGAGAGTAAGAAAACATGTTTAGCGACCAGATCAACGCAGTGCAAGTTGGGGTTCCCGGCGACGCCTGCACTACCTGCGGCTCAGCGCTGAGTCCCGACCAGCGCTACTGCCTCTCCTGCGGCACGCGCCGCAGCGGCGCAAACCTCCACTTCCAGCAGATCCTTGCGGCCGAAGCCGCGGCGCAGGCTCCGGCCGTTAGCCCGGCTCAAGCTACTGCTGGCGCTGCTGGCGCTGGCGGCGCTACGACTCGCTCATCGATGCCAGCGCTCGCTTCTATCGCCTGCTTACTGCTGGCGCTGGGCGTTGGCGTGCTGATCGGTAAGTCCGGCAGCGGCTCGGGCAGCGCTGCCACCACTCAAGCAGTCACCGCTGCGCCGCCGGCAACCGATGCTGCCGCCGGAGCTGCTGATGCTGATGCAACGGCAGCGAAGAAGACGGCGAAGTCGACGACGAGCGAGACGCCGGCAGCATCAACGGCTGCAAACCCATCGCTGAAGAAGCTTGAAAACCTCTCCCCCAAGCAATACCAGAAAGAATCGGTGAAGCTGCCGAAGACGGTGGGTACAGGTGGCGCTCCCCCTCCAGTTGACAATAAGGCACCGGCTGGTGGCGGCTCCTTCGACACGATCGGATAACGATGAGCATTCTTGACAGAGTTCGTAAGAACGGAACAAACGCAGCAGCCGACCAGCAGCCTGGCGTTGGTTCGCCGGCCTACACCGAGATGCACCAGCGCCGCGATGAGCTGGCTGCAATCGTCGCCGAGATGACATGGGATCTAGGCGGCCTGACCTACGAGATGGCGGTCCGCGACCACTTCAGAATCGACGTGCTGGTCCGCCGCGCTGCTGAGCTTCAAGAGGTAGATGCCCAGCTCGGCGAAGTTGAGCGCCTACTGGCGGCCGATTACGAGGGAATCAGCGGAGGCTGCCGCGCCTGCGGAGCTCCCCACAGCCGCGGCGCCGTCTACTGCTGGCAGTGTGGCCAACAGCTGCTTCAAGAGTCTCAGAGCGCCGTGGTAACTGGCGTCACTGCGCCGACTACGGAAATCCCAGCGCAGGCCTCAGCGCCGATTGAAGTTCCCGCGGCGCCAACGCAGGTGCAGCCACCGCCGCCGCGACAGCCGCCAGCTCCGCCGCGCTGAGCGACCTGGAAGCCGGGCGTTGATGGGTGCCAGCTTGCACTGCTGGCACGCTTGCAAGATCGGAACGTATCTTTTACCCGTAGAGGGTGTACGTAGTTGACGGTGAAGAAGGGATTTGTCAGATCTTCAGGATCTCTTTACCACCACAGTGATACTTAGTTTCAGAGCGTGATCGAAGGGCAGTGCGACTGAGGTTGCACGCGCAACGATTATCCGCTACAATTCCTACTTAGGACATCGGATATGGAATCAACAATTAACATCTCATCCTCCCTGCCTGACGAGGTACGCGAACCAACCACGGTCGCAGACCCCGTTGATCAGCTACTGCGGCGTGCCTCGCAGTACCGCCTCCTGCGCCCAACTGAGGAGCTCGAACTCGCCAAGCGGATCGAGCGCGGTGACCTGCGCGCCAAGGAGCTGATGATCAACTCCAACCTGCGCCTCGTAGTTTCGATCGCGCGCCGCTACCAAGGTCTCGGCCTTGGCATGTCGGATCTCGTTCAAGAGGGCATGATCGGCCTGATCCGCGCAGCGGAGAAGTTCGATTACCGCAAGGGCTTCCGCTTTTCGACTTACGCGACGCTCTGGATCCGCCAGGCAATTCAGCGCGGCCTTGATAACACCGCTCGCACCGTCCGCCTGCCCGCAAACGTTGCTCAGCAGACGCGCAAGGTTGAGCGCGTAGCTGCCGACCTTGCAGCGAAGCTTGAGCGCGACCCGACGGCAGAGGAGATCGCCGCCGAAACTGGATTTGAGCCGGACGAAGTTGAGCGCCTGCGCAAGCTTGATACGAAGCCCGCGAGCCTTGACGCCCGCGTCGGCGAGGACGACTCAGCGAGCCTTGGCGAGCTGCTTGACAGCGACGCGCCGACGCCGGAAGACCAGGTTGGCGACGACGATGTCTCAGAGCAGATTGATCGCGCCCTCGAAGAGCTTCCAATTGCTGAACGCCAGATGATCGAGCTTCGCTTCGGTCGCAGTGGCGAGTCGCCACACACGACCGCGCAGGCTGGCCGTCGTCTGGGCGTAAGCACCGCTGAAGCGCAGCGACTTGAGAAGCGCGCCCTATCGCGCCTCGCGACGCTCGAGCGCATCAACGCGCTACACGACGCAGCCTAAGAACGCGACGCGCGGCCTGTTCGCGCTAACCGTGAACCTTCACCGCAACGCTGCGGCTATGACCTTCCGCGAACGGATGGTCGGGCCGTGGCGCTACGCGAACGCGGAAGCGGTACGTAACTGTGCGGCCGATCGTCGCCGTGAAGCGGTAGCTCGACCGCCAGCGCCCACTGCGGTCGCAGCGCAGCCCTTCGGTCTTGATCGGCTGCCAAGCGCGCCGTAGAGGGTTGTAGCCCTGAAGTTCAAGCTCACGCCCCTTCTTCGGCAGGTTGCCGCCGGCAAGCCGGCCGGAGAAGCGTGCTGCCTGGCCGTTGCGCAGCGAGCGGCGAGCAACGTGGATTGTGACCACCGCCGGCACGTCGATCCGAAGCGTGTTGCTGCTGGCGCCGGTACTGGTGATGCTCTGCTCTGCGACGAGCTGTAGCGACCGGCTCGTGCCGGGCCTAAAGGTAAAGCGGACGCGACCATCGCCATCACTAGTTCGCGCGGCACGGGAGCGCCAGGCGCCGCCGCCGACGCGCTCGCGCAGCTCAACGTCGGTGCCAACCATCGGCAGTCCGCGGCTGTCTAGCAGCAGCCCTTCGACCGTCGCCGCCTTGCCCAGCGCGACGGTCAGCTGATCCTTAGCTGCGCCACGGGAATGCGGCAGCGAGGCACGCAGCGTCGGGTGCATCCGAAGTGGCAGCGTGATCAAGCCGGGCGAACCGTCAGCAAACTGCGTGATCATCCCCTCGTTCCCGGCGCAGTCAACGACGCGGAAGCGTGCTTGGTACTCACCTGCTGGCAAGCGATCGTCGGGGACGAGCCCCGAGACCGAGCGCGACTCGGCGTGACCCTCTACGTACTCCCAGTTGCGCTCACCGACGCGGCGCAGCTCAAGGACAGCCGAAGCGATGCAACCTTCGTCGACGCTGGCCGTTAGGCGGCGTGGATCGCTTGGCTCGGGCCGGACGAGTGAACCGGCCGGGCGATGGCGGTCGATCCGGTAGCTCAGCGTCTGGGGCGAGCTGACGTTGCCGGCGACGTCAACAGCGCGAGCGCTGACGGCGTGTATGCCGTCCTCGGTCAAGGCGATAGAAGCGCCAGCTCCGCGCGCACGCTGCGGCGCTCCGCCGTCGATCTGATATTCGATGAATCCACCGTCGCTGATCGGTTGCTCGTCAGGAGCTGCTGTCATCCCAGAGAGCCCGGCCTGATCGGTCGCCTTGGCGAGCAGCTCAATCGCGCGGGGGAACCACTCCTCGCGGCGTGGCTGCTCGCCCGCCGCCGGCGCGAGCGCAAGCGTCGGCGCGCTGCGATCAATTCCAACTTCGCTGCGGCCAACTTCGCCGGCCGCCACGCCAGCGCCGCTGATTGCGCGCGCAGTGACGGTGGTCGTACCTTCCGGCAGCTCGCCGAGGCTGACAGTTGCCTTCTCGCCGCCGACGCTCGGCGTTGAGCCAGGAACTGAGCCATCACTACTGACGGCGTAGCCCGCGATCCCTGACGGCCCCTGCGGCGCGCCTTGCGAAGGGCTCAGCTGGACGGCTACAGGCGCGCGGCCGTCGCTCCAGCGCTTGACTCCTGAGAGCTGCGACTGGCCTGGAACTACTGGGTCATAGCGAAGCGGAGCCGACCACTCACTGGGCTGCCCGGCGCGCAAAGCATCGCTCGCGGTGACGCGCGCATGCCACTCTCCGGCGGCCGGCAAGTTGACGCTGAGCGCCGGGGCGGGCGCGGCGGCGCCCGCCCGGCAGTCGCTGCCGTCGGTGCGGCAAAGCTCCCAGCTAAGCGACCTCACGCCGGAACCGCCGGGGCCGTCACTGGCATCGATTGTGAGCGCTGGATTGGCATCCGCGCTCCAGCCGCCGCCAGCGCTTCGCTCCGGGCGCGCCACGGTCGGCGCGGTGTTGTCAACCTTAATCTGCGTCTGCTGCTCGGCAATATTGCCGGCCGCGTCGACGGCGCGGGCGACGACGCTGTGAGTGCCGTCGCTTAGCTGGCGCGTGTCGACCGTCGCGCCGGCGCCACCGTTGGGACAAGGCGACATTAAATATTGATCACACTGGTGCTCAACGCCAGCGACGCTAGTTCCGTCAACGCTAATCGAGGCGCTCCGGATCCCGGCCGGGTCGCTGGCATCAAAGCTGCTGGCAAGCGGACCACTGACCCAGCTGTCGCCGGATGCCAAGGCACCGCGCATAGCGCCCATCCCCGGGCCGCCATCATCACGAACCTGCAGAATCACATCGCTGAGCGTCGTCGTTGCCTGAACCGAGCTGCGGCGGCAGCCGCTGCCGAGGCCGCAGATCACTAACAGGCGCAGTCGCGTCGTCGAAAGGCCCGCTAGCGCAATCGGGACGCTTGGTGCCCCACTCCAAGCGCACGGCGAAGGAATTCCGCACCAGCGGTAGCCACCGTCGTCGGCGATGCCGGCGCGCCATCCGTCGATGTTGGCAGCGGCCTTCTGGTCATAGGCGGTCGCCTTCGCTCTCAGCCCGGTGATTACGCTGCCGGCTGGCGCCACAGCTTCAAGCGCGCCCCAGGTGAAGGCGTCTGCGGTGCCGCTGCCAATTCCATTACGGACCTGCATACCGAGGAAGGGGACCGCCTCGCAGGAGCCGTTGGCAGCGACCATCGAGGAGCCAACCGCGACAAACGAGCGGTTGATACCGCTGCCATCGCAGGCGCGAACCTCGTAGCTGCCAGCATCGGCGCCGGTCGCGAAGATCAGCATCGCCAGCAGCGTCATCAATGCAGCAAACGAAAAGAGAAGAGAGCGAATTGGAGTCACCCCCGCATTAGGCGAGGGCCAGCGAACTTCACCCCCCACTCCTGCTTCAATCAGATGACAGCCAACAAGGAGCCTTTTCAGAATGATCGCAAGCGGCAAGAAAGCACCGGCCTTCAAACTTCCCGACGAGAACGGCGAACAGCTCTCGCTGAGCGATCTAAAGGGCGAAACCGTCGTGCTCTACTTCTATCCAAAGGCTTCAACGCCAGGCTGCACGACGCAGGCCTGCGGCGTGCGCGACCACCTCAAGGACTACAAGAAGGAAGGCGTGCGCGTGCTAGGCGTCTCCCCTGACCCGGTTGCAAAGGTGAAGAAGTTCCACGACGCGCAGAAGCTCAACTTCACGCTGCTGGCCGACGAAGACCACGCCGTCTGCGAGAAGTACGGCGTTTGGGCTGAGAAGTCGATGTACGGCAAGAAGTATTGGGGCGCGCTGCGGGCAACTTTCATCATCGACGGCACGGGAACGGTTCGCCATGTGATTGAGAAGGTCTCGCCGAAGACGCATGACGAAGAGGTACTTGAAGCGCTGGCCGCGCTGTGAGCGTGGGCGCCGCAACAACAGCGATGATGCGCCGATGAGCCTTCCAGCAGCGGTGATCTTCGACAACGATGGACTGACGCTCGACAGTGAGGAGCTGTGGACGCAGTCCGAACAGAAGCTCTTCGCAGCGCACGGGATTGAGTTCAATGACGAGCACAAGATCGCTTTGCTCGGTAACTCCGGCCCCCACGCGGCGACCATCCTTGCGCGTGAGCTCGGGCGCCCCGACGAGGAAGGGCCGGCGCTGGTCGAGGAGATGAACCGGCTCGTCTATGTAGCGCTCGAGAGCGGCTGTGAGCCGATGCCGGGCGCCGTTGCGCTGCTAACAGCGCTGGCCGATGCCGGCGTTCCGGTTGCGCTCTGCTCCAACTCGCCGCGGCCATTCGTCGACCGCGCGATCGCCGCCGCAGAGGTTGAGCACTTCTTTGGCACGATTGTCACGGCCGAGGACGTCCCCCACGGTAAGCCGGCGCCAGACCCTTACCTTGAGGCCGCGCGCAGGCTAGGCGTTGACGCGGCTGGCTGCGTAGCGCTGGAGGACTCACCGCCCGGCGCTGCGAGCGCCGCCGCGGCGGGAATGACGGTCTATGTGATCCCGTCGTTCGCCGACGCCGATTTTGCCGGCGCTGAAGACCAGGTCTTCAGCTCACTGGGCGACCCAGCGCTGTTGGCCGCGATCGGCCTTGCCACGATCCAGCCCGAGTAACAAGCCGGCGCCGGTAACCGGCGGCGCGGGCCGTAACCTTGAGCAGTGAAGATCGCGGCAATTACCGACCTCTTTCAACGAATCTACGAAGCGGCCCGCAGCTTCGTAGACAGCTTCGCCCAGGTTGAGATAATCCCCCTGCTGCTGGGGATGGTGATCTTCGTCCTCTACCTCTCGATGCGAGCGCTCGCGCTTTACAACACGCTCGGTGCGGCCTACCCTGAGGAGCGAATCCCCTACCGCAACATCTGGGGCGCTTACATCGCCGCCTACGGCTTCAACAATGTTGTTCCCGCGCGCGGCGGCGACATCATCAAATTCTTTCTCGTCAAGCTCTCGGTGCCGCAGTCGACCTACCCGGCGATTGGTGCGGCCTTCGTCGTTGAGTCGATCTTCGACCTGACGATCGCAATTCCGGTGCTGACGTTCGCCTTCACTCAGGGCGTCTTCCCGAATACTCCCGAGCTGCCGAAGCTGGGGACGCTCGATCTTTCGTTCCTTTCGACCGACCCACAGCTAACGCTCTTCATCGTCACCGGCCTGACGCTGGCGGCGCTCGTCGCATTCGCCTTTCTTTCGCGTCGCGTCGTCGCCTTCTGGTTCAACGTTCGCCAAGGCTTCACGATTCTGACCGACTGGCGCCGCTACCTGCGTGAGGTCTGGCTGGTGCAGTTCGGCGGCTGGCTACTGCGCTGCGCAGCCTTCTGGCTGCTACTCGACGCCTTCGGCATCGGTGGCTCGGTCCGCAACGTGATGCTGGTGCTGGGAATCAACGCCGTCGCTGCGCTGGTGCCGTTCACTCCCGGCGGCGCCGGTGTTCAACAGGCGCTGCTGGTGACCGTCTTTGGAACGGCTGCAGTGGTAGCCGCCTATTCGGTGGGTCAGCAGGTTGCGATCGCCGTGATCTCAATCGCAGTTGGCTTCCTCGCGCTACTAACGATTTTCGGCTTCCGCTCGTTTGGCGACGTGATGCGCGCCGGGAAGGCGCACCGCGCCGAGGAGAAGGCCGCAGGCGGTGGCTAGCGCAGACCCTGACGCGCTTCGCGCACCAGCGCGACTGCCTCAGGAAAGATCGTTGCCATCAGCGAGCGAATCTGCTCGGCCTGCTCGGCACCGGTGCCCTGCACGTTGACGCGACCGATCGCCGCGACCGTCATGTCAACGGCCAACTTGATCGCGTTGTCAGCCCATGCCAGAGTCTGCTGGCTCGACATCTGCTCAGCGAACTCAGCCATTTTGCGCTGAAGCTCGTCCGGATCACCGAAGATGTCACCAAGTCCGCCAGGGCCTTCCATGCTCTAATTCTAGCGATGACGCCGAGCGCCGCTGGAGTAGGAGTCCAACTTCATTACCTGAGCAGCGGTAAAGGGCCCTCCGTGCTGGTGATCCATGGCATCGGCGGTGCCGGCGAGAGGCTCGGCGCAGCGCTGGCGCCGCTGGCCGACCGCAGCCGCGTCGTCGAATACGACCGCCGCGGATATGGCAATAGCGAGGCGCCCGAGCCGTACCTGGCAACGACCGTGACCGAGCAAAGCGAGGACGCAGCGGCGCTGCTGCTGGCGCTCGACTTGGGGCCGGCGCTGCTAGTTGGCGTTGACTTTGGCGGGCTGATCGCGCTCGATCTCTGCCTGCGCCGGCCTGAGCTGGTTTCCGCTGCGGTACTTGCCGACCCGCCCGTCTACTCGCTTGACGTCGAATCGACGCGCGAGCTGGCCGAGCAGCGCGGCGCGATCGAAGCGGCGCTGCTGGCGGGCAGCACCGAACAGGCGATCGAAGCGCTGCTCGGAGCCAACGCCGACGGCGACCTGCTGGCGAGCGCGCAGGCCAATAGCGGCGCCTGCTTTGCCGACTACGGTGGGCTCGCAAGTCTGGAGCTAACCCACCGCCAGATGCGCGACTGCCTGCTCCCAATCAAAATCCTCTCTACACCCCGCGCATCGGCGCCGTTGGCGCGGATAGCGGGCGAGCTTGACGGGTTGCTCGGCAACTCGGCGTTAATCGTGAGCGGCGACTTTGTCGCCGCGGCCGGGGCGCTGCTCGATTGAACCGCCTGGCGCGTAGACTTCCCTCCCGATGAGTCCACTAATGCCTCAGAAGGCGCCGCCCGGCCCGCCGCAGGATCCAGAGATCACGCTGGCCTGGGAAGCGGCCAACCGCAAGCGCGCTGCTGCCTGCGCTTGGGGAGCGGGCCTACTAACAATTGTTGGCGCGATGCTCTCCAGCCTCGGGCTCTCGGGGCTGCCGACCTTCGACAGCGAAGCGGTTACGGCAACCGACGCAATCCGTGACCTGATCGCCGGCAACCCGATTCCACCAGGGCGGATTGCGCTTCAGGCCGAATGGCTGAGCACCCGCCTGACGATGCCGATCATCGGCACGGTTCTCTACGGGATCGGTTCGTTGCTGATCTTCGGTGTGGTCGTCTTCCTCTTCAAAGCAATCCGTGCGCGCAACCCGAGCGTTGGCCAACTGGCGCTGGTCGCGGGGGCCTTTGGCGCCGTCGCCTTTGGTGTCGGCCGTACCGTTGCGCAGCTGAGCTACTACTTCGGAATCGCGAGCTTTGACGGCGGCAACAACCTGCA
>JANRFB010000070.1 GCA_030725785.1 Solirubrobacteraceae bacterium | reverse complement strand
GCATCGCAATGTATGGCGGCGGCCAATTTGAGCTTGGAGTCGGTCGCGGCCAGATCCAGTACCTCGCTTCCTGCTTCCATCCTGAGGGCCCCAATGACGTCGCGCCGACTGGATATAACGAGCCGAAAGTCGCCGCGGGCCTTCCCCCCAGTCCACTCCCTGTTGCAACGAGCACGATCGGCTTTCAATGGCAGTAGAGACCGAACGCGAAGGCTGGCCATTCTCCTACGTCGACCGGATTCGCTTCGGCGACCTCGACGCTATGCGCCACCTCAACAACGTTGCCTTCCTCGGCTTCTTTGAGAGTGCGCGAATCGCTTTCATCCAATCGCTGGTCGCTTCGCACAGCCCGGTTGAGGCTGAGCACAAGGTCGGCCTAATCTTTGCCGAGGCGCACATCAATTATCGCTCGCCTGGCCTTTTTGACGAAGAGGTGCGGACCTTCATCCGCCCCCGCGCGCTGAAGCGTTCCAGCTTTCGCACCGAGTTCCTAATGACCTCCGATACCGACGGCCGCACGCTGGCCGAAGGCTGGGGAGCGCTTGTCGGCTACGACTACGTCGCCGACAAGTCCACCCCAATATCCGAGCCGATCGCTGAGGCGCTCCGCGCCAGCGGCGGCGAAGCTGAACCTGAGCTCTAAACGCGCTTAATCAGCGTGCCGGTGCCGATTCCGCCGCCGCAGCACATCGTGACGAGGCCGTACTCCTTGTCCTCATCCTCCATCTCGTGCAGCAGCGTTGTCAGCAGACGTGCGCCGGTTGAACCGAGCGGGTGGCCGAGCGCCATCGCTCCGCCGCGCACGTTTACGCGGTCCATGTCCGGGTTGTGCTCACGGGCCCATGCGGCAACGACAGGAGCGAATGCTTCGTTGACCTCGAAGAAGTCGATGTCATCAATCGTCATGTTGTTGCGCTCGAGAATCTTTGCCGTTGCCGGGATCGGGCCCTCGAGCATCTTCACCGGGTCGCAGCCGACGCTGGTCTCATCAACGATGATTGCGCGCGGCGTTAGGCCTAGCTCTGCGGCCTTCTCGCGCGTCATCATCAGCACAGCGGCGGCGCCGTCTGAGATCTGCGAAGCGTTGGCGGCCGTTACCTTTCCGTCGGGCTTGAAGACCGGCGTCAAGGCGCTGAGCGTTTCGATGTTGGTGTCGGGGCGAATGCCCTGATCGACAGTCAGCACGTTGCCGTCAACTTCGATCTTGACCATTTCGCGGGCGAAGCTGCCGTTCTCGGTTGCCTTGTTGGCGAGAGCGTGTGAGCGAACTGCAAGCTCGTCTAGCTCGGAGCGAGGAATTTCCCACTGGTCGGCAATCATTTCGGCGCCGAGGCCCTGGCCGACGATGTTGTGCTTGGCCATCAGCTCAGGCGTGAAGGCGTAGCCGTAGGTCTCCTGAGTCTCCATCCCGGCCGCGAAAGGCAGGTGACCCATGTGCTCAACGCCGGAGCCGATTACGACGTCATGGACGCCGGTCGCGATCAGCGCGGCGCCGTAACCGACAGCCTGCTGCGCTGAGCCGCACTGCGTGTCGATCGTTGTGGCTGAAGTTTCGATTGGCAGCCCTTCCTGAAGCCAGGCGTTGCGGCCAATGTTGAATGCCTGCTCGCCGAACTGCTGCACGCAGCCTGCGATCACAGTGTCGACCTCGAGCGGGTCCATTCCGGTGCGGTCCATCAGCTCACCGTAGGTACGGGCCAGCAGCGCTGCTGGGTGCGTGTCCTTGTAGTAGCCCTTCTCTTTGTGGCCGCGCCCGATTGGGGTGCGAACGGCTTCAACGATGACTACTTCACGGCCCTGTAGCGGCATAACGGGATAAGACCTCTCGAGTTCAGGTTTGCGGGACAGAGCCAAGCGTACCGACTTGGCTGACCGATCGGCCAGTTGGCGCTCGGGCCGGCCGATCAGTAGGGTTCCGCCGATGCCTGAACAGATCGCAGTTATCGGCAGCGGCGCCATCGCCTGTGGGCTGGCCGCAGTTGCCACAAAAACCGGTGACGTAACGCTGCTCGCACGCAGCGAGGAATCGGCCGAGAGCGCCCGCGCCTCGATTGAGAAGCAGGTTGGCAAGATGGGAGACGAGGCGGGCCCGGGAACGGTGACTGTCACGACCGACGCCGCCGACACGGCCGGCGCCACCGTTTTTGTTGAGGCTGTTGCTGAAGACCCAGCGATCAAGGGCGAGGTTTTCGCAACGATCGCTTCTGTTTCCTCCGACGACGCTCTTTGGGCAACGACAACTTCTTCGCTCTCAGTCGGCGAGCTGGCCCGCGCGAGCGGCTCACCGGAGCGCTTTGTTGGCCTCCACGTCTTCAACCCGGTGCCGCGGATGGCTCTGATTGAGCTGGCATTCCCTGACGAGGCAACCGAGGCCACGCGTGAGCGCGCCGCGGCGCTTTGCGAGGCGCTCGGCAAGACGGCTGTGCCGGTTCCGGACCTGCCCGGCTTCGTTGTTAACCGCCTGCTCTTCCCCTATCTCTTCTCGGCCGTCGATTTCCTTGACCAGACGGGGATGGACCCAGCCGACGTTGATGAAGCAATGAAGCTTGGCGCCGGCCACCCGATGGGGCCGCTGGCGCTGCTCGACTTCGTTGGCCTTGACGTTTCGGCCGCGATCGGCGACGAGATCGGCTCTCCCGCCCCCGCGCGCGTGCAGGCACTGATCGCTGAAGGCGCGCTCGGTCGCAAGAGCGGCCGCGGCTTCTACGACTACTAGCCCAGGTCCCGTCCGCCTTTGCTTAAGCGCGGCGGTCGAAATACCGAGCTAAGGCCGGTAACAACTACGGCACAAATTCTTTAGAGACCGTTCAGGATTTTCGGACACCATGAGGTCTAGAACATTCTTCATGGATGTTCCTCCTCCCAGATTGACCGGCCGGTCCGCTCCCCCAGCGGGCCGGTCTTGGTTTTGGGGCCGGAACTGCTTCTTGGCTTGGATCAAGACTGGTCAGCGACCGGCCGGATCCGCACTGCCGTAATGCGGTTGTCACGCACCGACTCAACTCGCAGACGGTAGCCCTCAACAGTGACGGTGTCACCGCGCTGGGGCATCCGCCCAATCTCATGGAAGACGAGGCCGCCAACCGAGTTATAAGCGTCACTGTCGGCCGGCAGATTGATGCCGAAGTCGGGCAGGTCGGAGATCGGGACGTGGCCGCTGACCGACCAACCACCACTGGCGAGTTTGCGCACCGAACGCGAAGTCGGGTCGGTTTC
>JANRFB010000069.1:1949-17111 GCA_030725785.1 Solirubrobacteraceae bacterium | reverse complement strand
TCAGCTTCAACGTGACGATCGTTGAAGGCGCCGGCTCATACGTCGTTGGCGAAGAGACTGCGCTGCTGGCCTGCCTGCAGGGGCTGCGCGGCACCGTTTCGGCCCGCCCGCCGTTCCCGGCTGAGCGCGGCGTCTACGAGGAGCCAACCGTCGTCAACAACATTGAGACGCTCTGCAACGTTCCCTTTATCGCCGCGCAGGGCGCCGAGGCCTTCCGCAACCTGAGCCCTGGCGATTCGGCCGGCTCGAAGCTCGTCTGCTTCAACTCGGCCTTTGTAAACCCAGGCATGGTTGAGGTTCCGTTCGGCCTTACCGTGCGTGAGCTTTGCGAGGAAGTGGCCGGCGGCCTGAGGGACGGGGCGCAGATCAAGGCGGTGCAGATCGGCGGCCCGCTCGGTGGCATCCTGCCCGCCAGCCTGCTCGACACGCCGTTTGATTTTGATCCTCTTGCCGAAGTCGGCTGCATGGTCGGCCACGGCAGCATCCTCGCGTTTGATCAGACGACCGACATGCGCGCGCTCGCCCAGCACCTGCTGCGCTTCGGCGCGCACGAATCGTGCGGCAAGTGCTTCCCGTGCCGGATCGGCCTGCAGCGCGCCTATGAACTTTTCAGCGACGACGAGCCGGTTGATCGCGAATCGCTCGAAGAGCTGCTTGAAACTTTGGAACTCGGCAGCCTCTGCGCGCACGGCAGCGGCATGCCGGCACCGATCCGCAGCCTTCTGTTGCACTTCCCTGACGAACTGGGGCTGCGCTGATGCAGGTGATGATTGACGGCAACGCAGTCGAGGTTGAGCCCGGTACGACGCTGCTGGAAGCGATCCGCGGCAGCGGCGGCGAGGTTGCATCGCTCTGTTACGACGAGCGGCTCGACCCATTCGGCGCCTGCCGCGTCTGCATGGTTGGCGTTGAAGGCGCGCCCGGCCCGCTCCCTTCCTGCACCACGCTCTGCCGCGAAGGAATGGAGATTTCGACGACCGACGAAACCGCGCTGCGCGTCGCCGGTGCCGTCGTCGAACTGGTCCTAAGCGAGCTGCCAGAAGCACCCGGCGAGCACACCGAGCTGGCAGCCGTCGCGAAGCAACTAAACGTGACGAAGACGCGCTGGACCGGCGCCGTGCACGAGAAGGACGAAGACCTTCGCCATCCATACCTCGCCTTCCGCCACGAGCTCTGCATCAGTTGCGGCCGCTGCGTGCGAGCCTGCGACGAAGTCCAAGGAGCCTTCGCGCTGACCGTCACAGGCCGCGGCTTCTCCTCCAACGTTGCCGCCGGCGTTGACAGCGGCTTTGCTGAATCGTCCTGCGTCTCCTGCGGCGCCTGCGCCGACACGTGCCCAACTGACGCGATAGTAGAATTAAGGCTTCTGGAACTAGCAATCGAGCAGAATGGTTCAGGGAAATAAAGCTATGAGCAAAGCAACCGAATCCACCGTCAGCACAACCTGCGGCTACTGCGGCGTCGGTTGCCGCCTCGAGGTTCACCCTGAGAACGGCGTGATCGCCTCGATCAGCCCGGCGATGGACGGCCCCGCCAATAAGGGTCACACCTGCCTCAAAGGCCGCTTTGCTCACCAGTTCACGCGCTCCGACGAGCGCCTAACCACGCCGTTGATCCGCGAGGGCGACGGTTTTCGTGAAGCGACCTGGGATGA
Source organism: Solirubrobacteraceae bacterium (assembly GCA_030725785.1). Lineage (GTDB taxonomy): Bacteria > Actinomycetota > Thermoleophilia > Solirubrobacterales > Solirubrobacteraceae > F1-60-MAGs163. The sequence continues at coordinate 15,457 of JANRFB010000069.1, read as the reverse complement.
GGCCTTCGAGCGGATCGTCTCCGAGTTCACGCGGATCAAGAGCGATCACGGCCCGGACGCGATCGCAGGTCTCGCCTCCTCGCGCGCAACGAACGAAGACTGCTGGGCGATGCAGCGGCTGATGCGCGCCGCCGTCGGCACCAACAACATCGATAACTGCTCGCGCGTCTGTCACTCGCCAACATCGTTCGCGCTGCGCCGCTGCTTTGGCTACTCAGGTGCGAGCGGCACCTTCAATGACATCGAAGCCGCCGACGCGGCAATCCTGATCGGCGCCAACGCAACCGACGGCCACCCGGTAGTCGGCGCACGGATCAAGCAGGCCGCGATCAACGGGATGAAGCTCGTCACCGTTGACCCGCGGCGAATTGAGCTAGCCGACTACGCCGAGCTGCACTGCTCAATGCGCCCCGGCACCAACGCAGCCGTGATCCTCGGCCTCGCCAACGTCGTGATGACCGAAGGCCTAACCGACGAGAAGTTCATCGCCGAGCGGACCGAAGGCTACGAAGAGTTCGCCGCGCTGCTGGCCGAGTACCCGCCTGAGGAAGTAGAGCGGATCACCGGCATTCCCGCCGATGACATTCGCACCACCGCGCGGATCTACGCGACGGCAGAGAACGCCTGCCTGATCTGGGGCCTTGGCGTAACCGAGCAGCGCTACGGCTCCGAAGTAGTTCAGCTGATGTGCGGCCTAGCAATGATGACCGGCAAGGTCGGCCGCCTTGGCTCAGCGCTGCTGCCGCTGCGCGGGCAGAACAATGTTCAGGGCTCCTCCGACATGGGCGCGCTGCCGGACACCTACTCCGGCTACCGCCCCGTAAGCGACGAGGCCGTAGCGACAATGTTCGAAGAGCGCTGGGGCGTGGGCCTCTCGCGTGAGAAGGGCCTGACGATCCCGAAGATGTTCGACGCCGCAGTCGCCGGCGAGCTGAAATCGATGTTCATCTTCGGCGAGGACGTCGCCCAGACCGACCCCAACACGACGCACGTAATTCACGCGCTTGAGTCGCTCGAGTTTCTTGTCTGCCAAGACATCTTCATGACCGAGACGACGAAATACGCCGACGTGATCCTGCCGGCATCTGCGTTCCTTGAGAAGGAAGGCACCTTCATCAACGCCGAGCGCAGGATTCAGCACGTAGCTGCCGCAATCGACCCTCCCGGCGATGCGCGCACCGACTTCGAGATCCTCACCTCGCTCTCGGCAGCTCTCGGCCACGAGATGAACCTCGCCACGCCGGAAGCGGCGATGGAAGAGATCGCCGCCCTCACTCCCGAGTTCACCGGCGTCACCTACGAGCGGCTTGGCCGCGAAGGCCTTTGCTGGCCGGTCGAGGCAGATGGCAGCGACGCACCAATTCTTTACGAAGAAAAGTTTCACCACCCGAACGGCCTTGGCTCGTTCAACGCGTTGCCGTACCGCGAGCCAGGCGAGGTCGCCGACGAGGAGTTCCCGCTGATCCTGATCACCGGCCGCCGCCTGCAGCACTACAACGCCGGCACAATGACGCGGCGCACGAGGAACATTGAGCTGATGGAGAGCGACTGGCTTGAAATTCACCCCGAGGATGCTGAGCGGCTTTGGATCAATGAGGGTGACCTAGTGGCCGTCCGTAGCCACCACGGGCGGATTGAGATTCCGGTGCGGATTACCGACCGGATCGAAAAGGGCAACGTCTTCACCGCCTTCCACTTCCCCGAGCTGCGCACCAACCTGCTGGTCGGTGATTCGGTTGAGGTAAACACAGGCTGCCCTGAGTACAAGGTCGTTGCAGTAGATGTGCGCGCGATGAGCGAAGCACCTTCCGACACGCCGGCGCTCGTAGCGGCGGACTGACCGAAGGGACTGGCCGGTGGCCGACGCTGACGCTGGGCGGATGGTCACCAGCGTCGTGCGTGAAGGTGAGCGCGACGAGATAGCCGTTGAAGAACCGCTCGAGATTCGCGTTGACGGGGAGGCGCTCTCGGTCACGATGCGCACGCCCGGCAACGATGAGGAGCTAGCACTCGGCTTCCTCTACGGCGAAGGGCTGATCAACGAGCCGCGCGAGGCCGGCCCTACAACCGACTTCGCCGCCAACATCATTGACGTCACTGGGCCACTGTTGAGCGACCCGGGGCAGCGGAACTTCTACACAACCTCCTCCTGCGGCGTTTGCGGCAAGGGTGCGATTGAGCAGGTCGCCGTTGACGCGCCGCCCGCCACGGCGGGCCCGGCCGTGGCGCGGGCTTTGCTCGCCGCGCTGCCCGAGCAGCTGCGCCAGCCGGGTTTCGAGCGCACCGGCGGAATGCACGCTACCGGCCTCTTCAGCGCCGAAGGGGAGCTGATCTGCGTGCGCGAGGACGTCGGCCGCCACAACGCTATGGACAAGGTGATTGGCCGCGCGCTACTCGACGGCGGCCTGCCACTGAATGGGAAGATTCTTTGCGTTAGCGGGCGGATCTCATTTGAGCTGGTGCAGAAGGCGGCCGTTGCCGGCGCGCCGATCCTCGTTGGTGTTGGTGCGCCTACCTCGCTGGCAGTTGAGCTGGCAGCGGAGCGGGGGATGACGCTCGCGGCCTTCGCCCGCGGTGACCGCGTGGTCGTCTACACCGACGACGGCCGCGTTAGCGACTGACGGCCGCGGCCTAGCGGCGCTCGGCGAAGAAGTCGGTCAGTAGCATGGCGCACTCGGCTTCGAGCACGCCGCCGACAACCTCAGGGCTGTGGTTGAGCTGCGGTTCGCTGAGGATGTCGAGCACGCTGCCGGCGGCGCCGGCCTTCGGGTCCCAGGCCCCGAAGACAACGCGGGGAACGCGCGCCAAGACGATCGCCCCGGCGCACATCGCACACGGCTCGAGCGTTATGTAGATCGTTGAATCGAGCACGCGCCAAGAGCCGAGCGCTGCGGCGGCGGCGCGCAGCGCGACGATCTCGGCGTGCGCGGTTGGGTCGCCGTGGCGCTCGCGTTCGTTGTGAGCGCGGCCAATTACGCGGCCGTCATGGACGACCAAAGCGGCGATTGGAACGTCGCCGTGTGCCGGTGCCAAGGCGGCCTCTTCTATCGCTTCGGCGATCCAACCTTCGTCTTCAGTGCGGCGTGTTTCGTCCATCTGGCTGTCATCATCCCTTATCGGCCGAAAACACCGTTACTTTCGGGGTTCGGCTGTGTTGTTATTAGTGAGGATCAAACAGCGTCCTCACCTTAGGATGACCTCACTCAATCAACTACGACTCCCACTGATCGCCCTGGCCGCGCTGCTGGCTCTCTTCGTGCTTCCCGCGGCGGCCGGAGCAGCGCAGGCAGAGCCCAAGCAAGTCGTCGTCCAGTTTGAGGATCCGGCAACCGGCGCGGCGCCTTCGGCGGCCAGCGCCGACCCGGTCGTGCTGCAGGTTGCGAATGTCCGCAAAGCGCTCGCAGAGCTGCGCGCGCGGGGCGACGTCGCCTACGCCGTACCGAACATGATCGCCCGCACTGCCGCCGCCAGCTACACACCGAATGACCCTTTGCTCAGCAGTCTGCAGTGGAACTTCATCGGGCCCTACGGCGTCGGAGCTCAGCAGGCCTGGGCCAACGCGCGCGCCGCCGGCCGCTCCGGTGGCAAGGGCGTCAAGATCGCCGTTCTCGACACTGGCGTTGCCTACTCAAACCGCGTTCCTTTTAAGCGCTCTCCGGATTTCAACGCGAGCCAGTTTGTCGCCGGCTGGGATTACGTCGACGGCGACGCTTACGCCAATGACGTCAACGGCCACGGCACGCACGTCGCCGGCACGATCGCCGAAGCCACCAATAACAAGATCTCGCTCGCTGGCCTCGCCTACGGTGCAAAGATCATGCCGGTCCGGGTGCTTGACCGTAATGGCGAAGGAAACGCCAGCGACATCGCTGAGGGCGTTCGTTTCGCCACCAAGAAGGGCGCAAAGCTGATCAATCTCAGCCTCGAATTTGATCAGGGCGTGCGCGCAGTCGATATTCCCCAGCTGCTCAACGCGATCAAGTACGCCCGCTCGCGCGGAGTGCTCGTTATCGGTGCTTCTGGGAACGAGGGCGAGCAGTCGATCTCCTATCCGGCCAAGGCACCGGGCGTGATGTCGGTCGGCGCAACGACGGAGACCGGCTGCGTTGCTGACTTCTCAAACGGCGGTTACGGGCTAGATATCGTCGCTCCGGGCGGCGGCACCAACTCCACAGCGACCGGCGAATCGCGCTGCCGTTCCGGCTCCGGCCGCGCACGCAACATCGCCCAAGTGACCTTCAGAGGCAAGTCCGTTTCCGTCTTCGGAGTCCCGGGCGATTACGAAGGCACCTCGATGGCGACGCCGCACGTCACCGCGGCCGCGGCGCTCGTCATTGCGACCCGCGTAATCGGTTCAAACCCGTCCCCTGGGCGCCTTGAGTCAAGACTGATGAGCACCGCGCGTGATTTCGGTACCCCAGGGGTCGACAGCTTCTATGGCGCCGGTCTGCTGAACGCTGCTGCGGCCAGCTCTAAGTAGTGCGGATGATCAGCACCGAGCAGGGTGCGTGATGGCTGACCTTATTTGGTACCGAGCCGAGCAGGAAGCGCTTGGCGCCGGTCATTCCCTTGTTGCCGACGACGATCAGGTCGGCTGAAGTCTCTTCCGCCACGTCGAGAATCGCGTCGGCCGGGTCGCCCTGGCGCGAGTGCGGCGAGCACTCAACGCCGATCGCCGCAGCCTGCGTCACAACTGCCCCCAGCGTCGCTTCAACATCCTCTCGCTCATTGATCATCCACTGCACATCTGAAGGGGCGTCGCTCGCTTCGCTTCTTAGCCGTGAGACGGGAACCGGTGCGTAAGCGCTGACGACTTCCAGCCGCGCGCCTGTCTCCTTTGCCAGATCGATCGCCTGACGGACAGCTTCGGTGGCGGTCTCTGATCCATCGGTTCCAACGACAATCGATCCAAACATTGCGGCCCCCTTGGCTCCGTTGCTTCCCAGCAGACTACCTGCTCGCTAGAGAAGCTTCACGATTGCGATCGCCATCCCTGCCAAAACGAAAACGACAATTGCTAATTGGGTCCAAACCCAGAACGGCGACATCGATTAACCGAAGAATACTTCCGCTGTTCGGAAGAGGTCGGGGTTGAGTAGTTTCGGCTCCGCCAACGCCTCGGATAGCGGGATTGTGATGATCTCGGTGCCGCGCAACGCGACCATCATGCCGCGTTCGCCGCGGTTATAGGCGTCGATCGCGCCGACGCCGTAGCGCGTCGCCAAAATGCGGTCGTAGGCCGTTGGCGTGCCGCCGCGTTGAACGTGGCCGAGCACAACCATTCGCGTCTCATAGCCGGTCACGCGCTCAATCTCATGCTCGAGCCAAGCGCCGATGCCGCCGAGGCGGGGGTGGCCAAACTCGTCGACATCATCTTCGCGTGCGCTTAGCGATCCATCCTTGGGCGCCGCTCCTTCGCTGGCGACGACGATCGAGAAGTTCTTCCCGCGTGCGTGACGGGCGCGAATTTGGTCACAGAGCTCGTTCAGGTCGAATGGCCGCTCGGGAACGAGGATTGCGTGTGCGCCTCCAGCAATCCCGGCCGAGCAAGCGATCCAACCAGCGTGGCGGCCCATCACCTCGACGACGATCACACGGTCGTGAGATTCAGCGGTTGTGTGGAGCCGGTCGATTGCGTCGCTAGCTACCTGGACGGCGGTGTCAAAACCGAAGGTGTAGTCGGTGCCGGCAAGGTCGTTATCGATCGTCTTCGGCACGCCGATCACAGCTACGTCGTCGGCCGCCAGTTTGGTCGCAACGCCGAGCGTGTCCTCGCCGCCAATTGCGATCAGCCCGTCAAGGTTGAGCTTTTGCATCCCGGCCTTGACGGCCTCTGTGCCGCCGCCGCCATCGCGATAAGGGTTGGTGCGCGAGCTGCCGAGAATCGTGCCTCCGCGCGTTAGCAGCCCCGAGACCTCAGGCAGCCCAAGCTCTCGGCCTTCACCAGCGAGTACGCCGGCCCAACCGTGGCGCAGGCCAACAAACTCGTCGCCGTACTCGCGAATTCCCTGCCTCACGACGCCACGGATAACGGCGTTTAGCCCCGGGCAATCACCGCCACCGGTTAGAAGTCCTATCCGCGCCATTGCGCGGATCGTTTCACGAATCGACTGCGGTTGCAGCTGCGGTCACGGCGGCGTGCTCTAAGTCCTGTTGCTCGAGCCGATAGCGCCACCACTCCTGGGCGCCGATCTGAATTGCCGCAGCAACTGGAATTGCCAGCAGCGCGCCAACAACACCGAAGAGTGTCGCGCCAAAAAGCACCGAGACGATCACCACGAATGGTTCGAGCGCTACAGCCCGCTTGTGGATTTGTGGTTGAACGACGTAGTTCTCAAAGCTCTGATAGGCGCTCGCATAGACGAACCAGATGATCGAGGCGGTTGGGAAGTCGGCAAAGAGCGTGACGATCAGGATGATCACGCCGGCGATGAATGCGCCGACCAGTGGAATCAAGTCGAAGAGCGCGTAAAGAACGGCCAGCGCGCCAGCGAACGGCACCCCGAGGATCGTCAGGATGACGAAAGCGCAGAGACCGGCAATTGTTGCTTGCACGGCGGCGCCGGCGATGTAGTTGCCAACAGCGTTGGATATTCGGTCGAGCGCGACGCTTGCCGCTTTCGATTCGCGCCCGCTGCGCAGGCTCAGCAGCCCGTCGATCCAAGTTCGACCGCGCGCAACCATGAAGATCGAAAGGATGTAGATCGTCAGCCCGGCGAAGAGCGAACTGACGAGCCCGCTGCCAAAGTCGCGGATGATTGTTGCCGCCTCACCGATCTTTGTCGGTGCGTCTTGGGCAATGCGGTTTAGCTCGGTCGTAACGCCAAAGTCATCATCAAGTTTGGTCAGCTTCGGGTTCTTCTTAACCTCGGTCTGGAGATCGTTCACATAGCCGGGAAGATCGTTGACAAAGTTGACGCCCTGGTCAACGATCGGTGGAAGCACCGCGGCGCTAATACCGATCGGAATGAGCAAGACGGCGATGTAGACCAGTGCGATTGCGAGCGGCCGCGGCATCACGCGGGCGAGCAGGTTGACCGGCCCGGCCAAGGCGACTGCAACGAAGGTGGCGACGATGATCCACGCAATCGGCTGCCACAGCACCCAGATCAGCGCGATCGTTCCGATCACGACCAGCACCGTGAGGACGATTCGTAGTACTACGCGGGTCGAGAGCAGGTCTCCTTCCCGCTGTGAAGCGGGCTTTGGACGGCCGTCGCCAGCAGGCTGTGCGGGGATAGTGGTCACCGTCAGCTTCTTTTCGACGCTGGCGAGCCGCTCCCTGCCGCTGTGAGCCTGCGCCCGGGCTCAGCTGCGCTTGGGCGGGCGCGGGAAGAAGCCGCTCGTCCGCGCGACGTACTCGTCATAGCCTGCGCGGCGCTTGCCGATCGACTTCTCAAGTAGCCCTGCGCCGCTAACGCGGATCAGCAGCACCGACATGATGATCGGCCCGATGATCGTCCACCAAGCACCGGCCGCAAGGGCGATCAGGTAGAGCCCCCACCAGACGCTGAAGTCACCGAAGTAGTTCGGGTGGCGCGTATAGCGCCAGAGGCCGCGGTCCATCACCGTGCCCTTGTTTGCCGGGTCGGCGATGAAGCGCGTGAGCTGCAGGTCGCCAACCGTCTCGAAGAAGAGGCCGATCGCGAAGACGACGATGCCGGCGATTACGAGCCAGCCCCAGCCGCCGGCGGTCACGCCCTGCTGGCCTACTTGAACCGGCAGCGAGACGAGCCACATCAGAATTCCCTGCGCCCAGAAGACGGCCCAAAGGCTACGCAGCGGCCATGAAGCTCCGGCCTTCGCGCGCATCGCTTGGTAGCGGAAATCCTCGCCGTGTCCGAGATTGCGCCGCGCCAGGTGAATTGTCAGCCGCAGGCCCCAGAGCGTCGTCAGGATTGCCAGCAGCCAGCGGCGCCCGGGCGCGCCGTCGGCGACGGCGAAGGTGACCCAAGCGATGACGACAAATCCCGAGCCCCAGAAGATGTCAACGATCGAACTGTCTTTGACCGCCACGCTGACGGCCCAGAGTGCCGTTGTCAGCAGGAACACGGCGCCAAGGTTGATCGCCAATAAGTTAATCGTCGTCATCTACCGAGGGTAGGGCGCTAGGCAGCGTTTGTCTTCGAGGCGACCCAGCGGTCAGCTTCCAGCCAGAGTTCGTCGAGCCAAGCAACCTGGTCGTCGCGGCTGGCGGGAATCTGATCGTGCGGCACGCGTGTGAAACGCACATTGATTACGCGGCCAACTAGCGCGCCGCCCCAGATGTCCGAGATCAGCCTGAGCCCATCGAAACCTTGGTGGATCATCAGCACCACGTCGGTATTTGGTGATTGGTCTAGCACCGCTAGGAGGCCGCCAACTTTCGGCGGCAGCAGGTATTCGATCGGCTCCAAGCGAGCAGCCCGCTGCGGGTCGCGCTCGGCGATCTTCTCCAGCGCGCGCTGGCGCCGCTCGGCGGTGAAGCGCGTTCCTTCTGGATAAAGCAGGAAGCCATCGTCGCTCCCCATATCTCTGGCGAGCTGACCGATTCGCTCACGCTCAACCTCTTCCCCGGTGTCGCGCCTGACGAAGTAGTTCGGTAGCCGCTGGCCAGCGATGTCGAGGCAGGGTTCGGAGAGCAATTCGCGCTTGAGCACGTAGCGCAGGCGAATCCGTTCCCGTGCTGCTACCAGCGCCGAGGGCAGCAGGTTGTCAACGATGCTGGCGTGGCGAATCAGCACGATCACTGGCCCCGGCCGCAGACACTCCGCTCCCTCGTCAACTATTCGCAGCCCGAACAGCAGCTTGACCGAGCCGAGCAGGGTTTTTACCCAGAGCTGCTGAAAGTGCCACGCCGAGTTAACCATTCGTTGTTCGTTGTGCCCGAAGCCGCCCAGTAGCCAGAGCACGAAAAGCGTCAGCAACGCCAGCGTGTCTGTTGCCAGATAAATCCACAGGAACGCCACCAACCGCAGAGCCATAAATGGTTTGCGCGCGGTTACCGCGCGGAACACGTCAACCACCAACGCACCAAGCATCAGGAGCGGAAGCAACGCCGTCACGACCACAAAACTGACGACGATCAGTGGGATCGTCTTCAGCCTCCGGGTGACCTTCTGCCGCCGCGGCTCTTTGTCGGGATCTGTCCTCACATGTACAGACTACGCGCAGCTAACTTTCTGCCGTAGGCTGCGGCGATGGCAAACCGCGTTCGGATTTCGATCGGCAGTGAGGACAGCGAGCTAGTGCTCGTTGATGGTGTAGTCGAGCGCTTTGCCGCTGCGCGCAAGATCGAGCCAGCCGATGCTCAGCGACTCGGGCAGGTGGTGCATAAACTAACGGCTTGGATTATTGAACACGCGTACCCTGGCGACCCGACCGGCGAACTCGTCGTGCAACTAGAGCTCGCCGAAGGTGCCGTTCGCTGCACAATCGAGGATTGGGGGGAGCCGATCGCGGCCTTCGGTGGTGGCCTCGGCTCAATCCCGCCAGAGCTGGCGCAGGTCGAAGCGATCACACACGATCTGCGGCTAGTGAACCTCGGTCGTGATGGTAAACGCCTCAGCACTGCGGTAGAGGCGAATGGTGTTATTCCGCAGGAGCTGGTTGCCTTCTCTCAGTTCGCCCGTGAAAGCGGCGAGAGCGACGCTACAGCGGATCAGATTGAGATCCAGAACACCGCGGCCGCGGATGTCGAGGCCGTGTCGAGGCTGCTCTACACGAACTACGGGCTCGGCTACGGGCACCCAAATTTTTACCAGCCACGTTGGGTCGCCGAACAGATTGAAAGTGGCCGCCTCCACTCGTCGGTTGCGATGCTGGCGGGCGAGATCGTCGGTCATCACGCGCTGCTGCTTGAGGCCAGCGACGAGGCCGGCGAGACCGGGGTTGCGGTTGTTCACCCCGCCTACCGCGGCTTGGGGATCTTCAACCGCCTTTTCGAGCACACGCTTGAGCGCGCTCGTACGGCGGCGGTGCAAGCTGTTTACGCGCGCGCCGTTACCGGCCACCCCTATAGCCAGCGGGCGGAGCACTCGCGTGGCTATCGCGAAAGCGCGCTGATGCTTGGCTCCGTGCCGCAAGGCAAGGACGAGAGCGGCCAGCCGACGCCACGTCGCGCCTCGCTTCTGACCTTCTTGCCACTCGAGCGCTCGCCGCGGGCTGTCAGCTTGCCGGAGCGCTACGCGGATCCACTGACGGCCGCCTACTCAAACCTCGAACTGGAGACCGTCGGGCCTGAGCGTGAGCGCGCGATAGGGCAGCTTGGCGAGCGCCTGTCGGTGCAGGTCGAACGTGATGAGCAACGCAAAAGCTCGCTCATCACCGTCAGCCGTTGGGGTGACGAGGGACGTGCTCAGATGCTTGACGCAGTTCGATCGGTCGTCCACCACCACGATGACGTTGTCTACTGCGACCTTGACCTCGAAACGCTGACCACTGAAGAGCTGGACGAGGCCGTCGAGCAGCTGCGCCAGTTCGACTTTTTCTACTGCGGGCTAGCTTTATGCGCCGCTGCTGGCCATGACCATCTGCGACTGCAGGCGCTAATGAGCGATGACATTGAGCTCCAAGCGATAGTCCTCGACTCGGCTTACGCTCAGGCACTGCGCGAGGTCGTATTTGCCGACCGCCCGCAGGCTTAACTAGCCGTCGTCTTGGCTGAAGGCCCAGCGGATCTCGTCTATCGAGAGGCCGCAGGCGAGGCAGGCGAGCAGCTTCATCCGCGCCGCCTGCGGCGAGAGGAAGCCGGCCGGAATCACGTTTGTCAAACGCAAGTCCATCTCTGAACCGGCGTAACCGTAGGTTGAGTTGAGAATCACGCCGCGCTCCGGGCGGCAGTAGGCGATCACCGGAATTCGTTCCGCCGCGTCGGCCCAGAGCGCGAGCAGCTCCGGCGTCAGGTGGCCAGCGCCGAGCGTGCCGATCACAACCCCGTCGGGCTCGGTGGCCAGCGCGGCGCGAGCCAGCGAGCCGTCGTCACCGGATGAGGTTGGGACGATGAAGACACGCTTCTCAAGCCCCGGTGGGTCGAGCGTCGGGTTGCGCGGGAGGTTCGACCAGATTGTCGGGTGGCCCTCGGTAACGCGCCCTAGCGGGCCGATCTGTGGTGAGGAAAAAGCCGTAAGCGAGGTTGTGTCGGTCTTACGCACGACGCGCGAGTGATGAATCTCGCCGCCGAAGACGACGAGAACGCCAAGCCCAGCGGCGTCGTCGCTGGCCGCAACGCTGACCGCGTCAACAAGATTGGCTGGCCCGTCGGCTCCGGGCGCGCTCGCTGTCCGAATTGCGCCGGTAAAGACAATCGGTGCCTCGGCGTCGCTGATGATGTCGCAGAGCATCGCCGTCTCTTCGAGCGTGTCGGTTCCGTGCGTTACGACGACGCCGATCCCGCGCCGAGCTGCGTCGCGAGCCGCATGGCAGATCTCAAGCTGCTGCGTGAGGCTCAGGTGCGCACTTGGAAGGTTGGCGACGGTCTGCGCTTCGAGCCCCTCGTGCGCCGCCAAGCCTGGAACTGAGGCAATCAGCGACTCGGCATCAAACTCTGGCGTTGCGCCGCCGGCGCCGCTCATTGCGATGGTTCCGCCGGCCGCAATCACGCGGACGTGGCGGGCTGGCTCTGGCGCAGGACGAGTTGTCATCGCCGCTTACGGTAGCCGCTGGCGGCGTCCGCTGGTCTAGCTTGCTGGCGTAGTTTCGGTTGCGTGCTCAGCTTCGAGCACAGCGTTGACGGGGTCGAAATCGCTCATCGAGGCCCGCTGATTTACATCAGCGGAGTTGTTGCCTGAAGGATTGCCTCGTCGAGACCTTCGGTGCGCAGGTGTGTGATTGCCTGGTAGTCGGGGCTTGTGACCATCTCGAGGAACTTCGAGCGGCTCGGGTAGCGGATCAGCATCACTGCGTCCCAGTCCCAGCCCTCGGGTGCGACGAGCGCCGTCGACGCCTCACTGGCGTAAATAATTTCGGCACCAACCTCGTTTAGGAACTCCATCACCTTCGCGCCGTACTCGCCGTAGCTCTCGCGGCCGCCATCGGTCTTGTACTTGAGCATGTTGAGCATCACGACGGGACCGCCGTCGTCCTCTTCGACGTAGCGCTTGACGTCTTCTGGGCCTGGGTCTACGGGCATTAGTTCTCCTCTCGGGGATGTTCGGGTTTCGAAACTGGGCGTTTAGAGCGCGTCAGAGCCGTCCAACTCAATTCGCTGCTCGGCGGCGCTGTGGCGCGGATTGTATTTGCTGGTTGCCGCTTCGCGGGCCATTCTGCGCCGGTCGGCGACGGTGTAGACGGGAGCGTCGATCACAACCGTGTCACCGAAGAGGTCGAGCAGGCAACGGCAGCGCGCATTGAAGAGTCCAAGTATGAAACCAGCGAAGAAGGGGATCGCGCCGAGCACCATGCCCGCCAGCCGTGCCACTGCACGGCCCAACTTGATCGGCTTGCCGTCTTGCGCGTCAACAACGCGGAACTCAAGCGCGCGCGCGCCCGGCGTTTGGCCAGTGCCGCTCCAGAACGCAACGAAATAGCCCCCCGCACAGACCAAGTAGATGATTCCCATGATTCCAACGATTGCCGCGTTAACGCTGTCGGGAACGCTCAGTGCAGACATTGTCAGGGCGACAACCGCCCAGCTGAAGGCGGCGACAAGGTTGATGATCAACGCATCAACGACAAAGCCAAGCAGCCGTGTTACGAGCCCGACATAGCGCTGCGGCGCACCTTCGACGGCGGCCGGACCACGCAGCCGTACCGCCGCCTCAACCTGCGCCATGCTGGTAGCGGTGTCAAGCTCGCTTGGTGTTGGCGACGCTCGCCTCGGCCGCTCTGCACTGGAATCGGTGGTCGTCACTTGCTGGCCTTCTCGTCGGCCGGCTGATCGGGAGTCTCGCCCGCGACGTGGGCATCGCGGTCGGAAGGCATCTGCGCCGCCATCTGACCACGGCGGCCAACAAGGCGGCGCGCGGCGCGGGCAAGAATGTCGTCGGCGCTGCGGGTGCGACCGCGAACCTCGTCGCCGACCTGGTCGGCGAAGCCGAAGCTCTGCTGGCGGATCGCGTCGCTGACTGCGGGGCTCTGCGCAATCTCCTCGACCAGCACCCACAGCTCGGGCCGTTCAAGGAAAGCGTCAACGATCGGTTCGAAGACGCCGGCTTCGATCAGCGTTGTCGTAATTCGCTCGACGACGCGTTGGCGCACAAGCTCGCGACTTAAAGCGTCGACGAGTGGGCCGCTCAGCGCTGTTTGGATCAGCCGCTCAATCGCCGGACTGCTCAGCAGCCTGTCGATGCTCTCCTCGACGGCATCAGAGCCGATCACAGCCTCAATCGCATCCCCGGTAGAGCGCACGCCAAAGCTGGCGACGCGTCCGATTAGGCCGAAGAGCCCGCTGCTTTCGCCTGCACGTGGTGCTCCACGCGTCACCTTAATTACCGCCAGCTCCTGACTCATCGGCTCAATACTCGCGGAAAACGAACCGCGCTGCTTGCTAGCTGCCAGCCAGCGCGCCGCCGTAGACCTGCCAGGCGAGC
>JANRFB010000069.1:0-1849 GCA_030725785.1 Solirubrobacteraceae bacterium | reverse complement strand
CCGCGCTGCTTGCTAGCTGCCAGCCAGCGCGCCGCCGTAGACCTGCCAGGCGAGCACACTCTTGGCAATCAGGCTGAGCCAGAGGTAGACGCGCTCGGCGTGGACGGGGCTCTGCCAGCGGCCGTTGCGACGGTACTGCAGCCACATGTTGATCGCGAACGTGTTGAAAAGGATGAAGAGGGTGAAGAAGATTACGTACACAAAGATCGGCGCTTGGCCACCGCTGGCAAGGTTGATCGGGAAGAGCTGAATCGCAATCGCAATCCACGGCACGGCGCCGACGATGCAGCCGTAGATGAAGGGCCGCCAGTCAACCGTTTCGCGCCCCTCGTTGGCGTACTCCATAACGAGCCCGAAGAGGATCATCGCGGCGTTGACGCCAAAGATTGCGATCAATGCTGTTCCCTCGGTGATTCCAGTCAGCATCGCGATCAGCACGACCATCAGCGAAGCGCTGATCGAGTATTCCCACCAGCGCGCCGGGTTGACGCCGCGCGCCACATTTGCGTTGTACCAGCGGTTCGCCCAGGGGCTGGCGACGATCAGGTGGTCGGCCGCGGCGAGCAGCAGGAAGAGCGCAACGGCAATGTCGATCCGCAGCCCGAAGAGCTCCGTCGGCGAGCCGTACTTGCCTTCGCCGGGAGGTCCCAGCATGTAGGTCATGTTGACCGGCAGCGATGCAGGCTTGGCGATTATCAGCAGGACAATTGCTTGGGCGGCTGCGACAAGGCCGACGATCACGTTGAGGCGGCGGAGCTTGCCTGTGGTGCGCTCGTCGAGTGGGGCTGCGGCTGTGCTTTCCATTAGCTGAACGCTAGCGCGCGCGGCGGAGCGTGCCGGCCGCCTCGCCCGCAGCGCTCCCGCGGGCTAGGCTGGTATTAGCTATGGCTGAGAATCTCGACGGGCAGGATCTAAGTGGGCAGGATCTCCGGGGTCGCAACCTAACCGGCGCGCGACTGCGCAAAGCGAACCTTTCCGGCAGCAATCTGAGCGGTGAGAATCTCTCTGGCGCCGACCTTACCGGCGCAAACCTTCAGGGCGCCGATTTAAATGGCGTCGGCCTCGAACACGCCGATATGCGAGGCGCCGACCTAAGCGGCGCCGACATGCGTGACGCCAGCATGTTCTGCGCCGAACTGATCGATGCGAAGCTCGTTGGAACGCAGCTCGCTGGAGCGGATCTAAGCCGCGCTGAGCTTCGTGGCGCCGACCTAAGCCGCGCCGACCTCAGCCAAGTTGAGGCAGGCAGAGCAAACCTTGATGACAGCAACCTTGGCTCCGCCAACCTGAGCGGCAGCGACTTCCGCCGCGCGAAGTTCCGCAACGCCAATCTCGAGGGCGCAAATCTTGAGCAGGCGGATCTGCGCGGCGCGAAGCTGACCGGCGCCAGTCTTGAAGGCGCGATCGGCTGGCGCGGCGAATAGGCTGACGAGTATGAGCGGCGAGCAGCGCAAGCAGATAAACCTCCACAGCGACGAGTTTGGGCAGTACGACATGGAGGGGCCGGTTCAAGACGACATCAGCTGGCTTTCGCTGAGCCTTGATCAGCAGACAGGTTTCGGTTGCTACGCGATGCGGATGGAGCCGGGCGCAGTAACGGTTGCCCACGACCACGTCGGCTGGGAAGAGTTCCTGATCGTCGAAGGCGATCTAGTAGACAGCGACGGCACCGTCTTCGGCCCCGGCGATTTCGTCAGCTACGAGCCGGGCACAAGCCATAATTCGCACACCGAAGGCGGCTGCCTGATCGCCGTCTTCGAGCGACCGGCCTGAGCGCCGCCTTCTCAATCTTCACGCGCCCGAGAGGATTCGAACCTCTGACCTTCGGTTCCGTAGACCGACGCTCTAT
>JANRFB010000068.1 GCA_030725785.1 Solirubrobacteraceae bacterium | reverse complement strand
CTCCTGCGAGCCCGAAGCAGAACGCGATAACCAGATAGCCGCCGCCAGCCATTGCTTCAGTCTACGAGCTGGTCGCTGCTAGCCGAGCTCGAGCTGTTCGCGCACGATTGCCGTGACCTCTTTGCCGTCGGCCCGGCCCCGCGTCTGCTTCATGACCTCACCGACGATCACGCCGATCGGCTTCATGTCACCGCCGCGTAGTCGCTCGCTTAGCTCAGGATTGGCTTCGAGCGCCGCCGCGACAATCGGCGCGAGCTCGTCGGCTCCGCCAACAGCCTCCAGCCCTTGAGCGGCCACTATTCCCGCAGGGTCGCCGCCCGCAGCAACAAGTTCATCGAGCACCTGCTTAGCGCCGCCCTGATTGATCTCAGACGCAACGACCATCGCCGCCAGCTGCGCCAGAGAGATGGCAGTGACCTTCGAGGCCTCAGCTTCCTCGTCGCCGAGCCGGCCTTGGAGCTCGGTAACCCAGTTCGCTGCGACCTGCGAATCCAACGAGGGATCGGCAGCGCAGACAGCATCGAAGTAGTCCGCCAGCTCTGCGCGCCAAGCGAACAGCCTTGCGCTTTCGGGACTGAGCGAGAGAGTCTCGACGTAGCGCTGCTCACGCGCCGCCGGAAGTTCAGGCAATGCTGCCGCCGCGCGGGCGAGCATCTCCTCAGTGATCACCACAGGCGGGAGATCTGGCTCCGGGAAGTAGCGGTAGTCGTGGGCCTCCTCCTTAGAGCGAAGCGAAGTAATCGACTCGCTCTTGGGGTCGAAGTGGAGCGTTTCCTGCGTGACAGCCTCACCTGCTTCAATGATCGCTCGTTGCCGCTCGACTTCGGCGCGGATGCCTCGCTCGATGAAACGAAACGAGTTCATGTTCTTCAGCTCGGTCTTCGTGCCGAGCTGATCTGTGCCGACAGGCCGCAGTGAAATGTTCGCATCGCAGCGCAGCGACCCCTCCTCCATGTTGACGTCGCTGACGCCGAGCGTGCGCAGGGTCGTGCGCAGCAGCCGCAGCCACTCGCCAACCTGCTCGGCGGAACGGAGCTCAGGTTCGGTGACGATCTCAGCCAGCGGCGTGCCGCCGCGATTGAAGTCGACGATTGAGCTGTCGGCGCCTTCGATCCGGCCGCTAGCGCCGGCGTGGTTCAGCTTCGCTGCGTCTTCCTCCAGGTGGACGCGGTGAATGTTCACCTCGCCAAGCTTGCCGCCGGAGCAGAGCGGCAGGTCGAACTGACTGATTTGGTACCCCTTCGGCAGATCAGGGTAAAAGTAGTTTTTTCGGTGGAACGTTGAAACCGGGGCGAGCTCCGAATCGAGTGCCATGCCAATCATCAGGCCGTAGTGAATCGCCTCGGCGTTTGCGACCGGCAGCGCCCCTGGGAGGCCGAGACATACCGGACAGGTGCGCGTGTTCGGGGGCTCGCCAAACCCAAGCGCGCAGCCGCAGAACATCTTCGTCGCAGTTCTAAGTTGGACATGGATCTCGAGGCCAATGACCGGCTCTAGCTCGCCGCCGGCCATCAGCTCGCGCCGCCCCACGTGACCGAGCCATCGAAGCCGATCGCTTGTTCGAGAGCATGAGCGGCGCCGAGGATGCGGTTCTCGCTGAACGCCGGCCCGCAGATCTGAAGGCCAACCGGGAGCCCTTCGCTGAGGCCTGAAGGGATCGAGATCGCCGGCGTTCCCGCCAACGACATGGGGATCGTGAACAGATCGCTGAGGTACATCGAGAGCGGATCGGCAATGCGGTCACCGAGGCCGAAGGCGACCGTTGGGCTGGTCGGTGTGACGATGAAATCGGCGCGCTCGAAGATTGCAGCTAGCTCCCGCGCCACGAGCGTGCGAACACGCTGCGCGCGGCCATAGTAAGCGTCGTAGTAGCCCGACGAAAGCGCGTACGTGCCGATCAGGATGCGCCGCTTCACCTCTGCGCCAAAGCCATCATGGCGAGTTTCGGTGTACATAGCGTCGAGGTTGCTCTCCTCGACGCGCAGGCCGTAGCGAACACCGTCAAAGCGAGCGAGGTTGGATGAGGCTTCGGCCGGCGCGATCACGTAGTAAGCACTGAGCGCGTAGCGCGCGCTTGGAATCTCACAGTCGATGATCGTGGCGCCAAGGCTGCGAGCCGTCTCTAGCGACGCCTCAAACGACTGGCGCACCCCCGGCTCAATTCCCTCTCCTTCCACCAGAGCGGTCGGTACAGCGATCGTGATCCCGTCGAGTCGCTCACTGGTTGGAGTTTCGATCGGCTCAGGGAAGACAACCGAGGTGGCGTCGTTACCGTCGCGACCAACCAGATGGCGGTAACAGAGCGCCGCGTCGGCAACGTCGCGCGTGAGTGGGCCAGCGCTGTCAAGAGACGATGCGAACGCGATCATGCCGTAGCGAGAGACGGCGCCGTAGGTGGGCTTCAGCCCGACGATCCCGCAGAGAGCTGCCGGCTGGCGGATAGAACCTCCGGTGTCGGTCCCGAGCGCCCAAGGCGCGAGCCCAGCGGCGACCGCCGCGGCGCTCCCTCCGGAGGACCCCCCTGGGACTCGGCTGTGATCCCACGGATTGAGGACGGGCCCGAAAGCCGAGTTTTCGTTCGACGAACCCATCGCGAATTCGTCTTGATTGGTCTTGCCAAGCACGACAGCTCCGGCGGCTTCGAGGTTCGCGACGGCGGTCGCGGTGTATGGCGGGCAGTAGCCGGCGAGGATCTTTGATCCGGCTTGGCTCGGGATGCCCTCGGTGCAGAAGAGATCCTTAACGGCAAGAGGAACACCGCTCAGTGCGCCGTCAACCTGCGCAGGTTCGACGTCTGCAACCCACGTGAAGGCGTTTAGCTTGTCGGCGGCGGCGCGGCGGCGATAGTGCTCGAACAGCTCGCCTCGCGCTAGGCCGCCGTCTGCGATCGCCTCGGCAGCGGCCGTCGCGCTGAGCGATTGAACGTCGCTGGCCATCTACTCGCCCTGCGGGCTCGGAACGAGAAACCCGTCGTCGCGAATTGCCGGCGCCGGTGCCAGCGCAACATCACGGGCGAGCGACGGCCGCACGTGATCAGCGCGCAGCGAGTCTGAAACGTCGCCTATGTGCGCGGTTGGCTCAACACCCTCGAGGTCAAGGCCTTCAATCGCAGCGACGTGACCGAGGATCGTCGAGAGTTCGGCCGCGGTCGTCTCGAGCTCGTCCTCGTGGAGAGCCAGCCGCGCAAGGCGGGCAACGTGGAGAAGTTCATCGCGGTCGATCATCGGCCGCACCATTCTACGATGGCGGGGGCCCGGTGGGATCGCCGGGCGGCGCCGACCTTGGCGGTGGCGGGCTGTAGGCGCGCGACGGACCGTCGGTGCGCTCGTTGCGGATCGAGACCAACGACCCGGCCGTGAGCAGAACTGCTGAAGCAGCGCCGATCCAACCCGCCGGTTCAATTCCAACGGCCGATGCGGGGAGGTCGACCCCAAGGCTAGGGCGGCTCAGCAGCACGACGAGGAGCGCGATCAGGGTCGGGACGGCGACAGCGCCAAGCGTCGCGCCGAAAGGCAATGTCGTCGCGTCGCCAGCGTTCATCGCGAAGGTGAAGAAGAGCCCGATCCCGAGGAGCGCGCTGAAGACGAGCAGCGTGACCATTAGCCAGCCGAGCCCGGCCCAACCGGTGACCGTGAGGACCAGGTCGCGCGGCGGAAACATTTCGAGCGTCACTGCGTAAGAAAACCAGGGCTGCCAGAGCGTGGCGAGGATTCCGATTGCGCCAATGAGGACCGCCCACTCCGCCGCGCGAACGTGCTTCACGCCTGCTCGGCCGCCATCCGCGCAGCGATCACTGTGTTGTCAAGGAGGCACGCGATGGTCATCGGCCCAACTCCGCCGGGGACGGGAGTGATCGCGCTGGCAACCTTGCTGACGGCATCGAAGTCAACGTCGCCGCAAAGCACATCGTCGACGCGGTTGATCCCGACGTCGATCACGACGGCGCCCGGTTTCACGAAATTCGCTTCGACCATTCGCGCCCGCCCCACGGCAGCGATCAGGACGTCGGCACGCGCGCAGGTTCCTGCCAAGTCCTTCGTCCGCGAGTGACAAATTGTCACGGTTGCGCTGCGCTCAAGCAGCAGCTGTCCCATCGGCTTGCCGAACAGATTCGAGCGGCCGATGACGACAGCTTCGGCGCCCTCCAGCTCCACACCGACCTCGTCGAGCAGCATCATCACGCCGCGCGGAGTGCATGGCCGAAGCCCGGGTCGCCCCAACGCGAGCAGCCCGGCGCTGGTGGTCGTGAGTCCGTCCACGTCCTTGAGCGGGTCAACAAGCCCGGTCAGCTCGACGCCGTCGAGGTGGTCCGGGACCGGCAGTTGGCAGATGATCCCGCTGATGTCCGGGTTGGCGTTTGCCTCCTCGATTGTCGCTATCGCCTGCTCGCGTGTGGCGTCGGCGGGAAGATTGAAGCTGAAGCCCTCAATTCCCGCCTCGGCGCAGGAGCGCTGCTTGCTGGCGACGTAGACGGCGCTTGCGGGATCGTCGCCGATCAGAATTGTCGCGAGTCCCGGCGGGCGCCCGTACTGCTCAGCGAATGCGGCGGCATCGAGCGCGACCTGCTCGCGAAGCTTCGCTGCGACCGCTTTGCCGTCAATCAATTGAGCGCTCATAAGCCAATTCTTACTACCGCGCGCGGATCGGCGCGTACTGAGCCATCAGTTTGCGCTCTTCGCCGCTGCCGGCAAAACGGACGATCAGGATGCCGCCGGCCTCAACGCCGATCACGACCCCCTCGCCAAAGGCGGCGTGGATCACGTCGTCGCCGACGCCGAAATTCGTTGTTGGCATCGCCGGCGACTCGTGCGCGCTGGCGGACGCTGATTCCCAAGACTGCGCGCCGACGCGCCCGCGCGGCCTGCCGCCAATCGGCGCTGAATATTGGTCGTCTTCCTGGTCAAGGAGCCCACCGGGAAGCTCGCTCAGAAAGCGGCTCGGGACGCCACTCGTCTGGGCACCGAAGACGTTGCGCTGACGCGCGCTGGTCATCGTTAGATTGCGCATCGCCCTCGTGATGCCGACGTAACAGAGCCTGCGTTCCTCTTCCAATGTTCCCTCATCGATTGAACGCGAATGCGGAAACAGGCCGTCTTCGCAACCGATGATGAACACGACCGGATACTCAAGGCCCTTGGCGTTGTGGAGCGTCATCAGCGTGACGAGCGATTCGTCGTCCTGACGACTGTCGGCATCGGCTACAAGTGAAACCTGCTGAAGGAAGAGATCAAGGCTGTCGTCCTCTGCCTCGGCGGCTGCGTCGAACTCCCGTGCCACCTCAACGAGTTCTTCAAGGTTTTCGAGTCGGCCCGCCGCTTCGATTGTGCGTTCGTTCTCAAGCCACTCGACGTATCCACTCTCGTGAATTACCGCGTCGAGCAGGTCGCCGATCGGTACGCCCTGCTGGTGGCGTTGGCGCAACCCTTCCATCGTCTCCATGAAGCGACCGAGCGCCTTGACGGCCGCCTTCCCCAGCCCAGGCACCGCCTCCGGCTGCGCTGCGGCATCCCAGACGCTTAGCCCGGTCGTTTGAGCGTGCGTGAGCACACGCGAAAGCGAGGTTTGGCCGAGCCCGCGGCGCGGCGTATTGGCGACGCGCTGAAAGCTGACGGCGTCCTGGCCGTTGATCAGCAGCGTTAGGTAGGCGATCGCGTCTTTCACCTCGGCGCGGTCGTAGAACTTTGTGCCACCGACCACCTGATAAGCGATCTCGCGGCGCACGAGCGTGTCTTCAAGGACGCGCGACTGCGAGTTCATCCGATAGAAGATGGCAATCTCGGCTCGGGAAAGTCCTTCGTCTACAAGCCGCTCGATCTCGCCAGCGACGTAACGCGCCTCAGAGTGTTCATCATCGAGCGTCCGCAGCACGATCGAATCGCCCTCGCCAAGGTCGGTCCAGAGCGTCTTTGGCATCTGATCCCGGTTGTTGGAAATAATTGCGTTGGCCGCGTCGAGAACCGTTTGCGTTGAGCGGTAGTTCTGTTCCAGCTTGATCACAGTTGCGTCTGGAAAGTCGTCCTTGAAGTCGAGAATGTTGCGGATGTCAGCACCGCGAAAGCCATAGACCGACTGCGCATCGTCGCCGACGACGGCAATGTTGCGGTGCTCCGAAACGAGCAGCTGAAGCAGTCGGTACTGAGCGTGGTTGGTGTCCTGGTACTCGTCTACGAGCACGTAACGGAACGTCTTGCCGTACCGCTCCTGAACCTCCGGGAAGCGTTCAAGCAGTGCCACCGTCCGACCAATCAGATCATCGAAGTCCATCGCGTTCATCCTGACCAGCGACTTTTCGTAGAGCGCGTAGACATCGGCCACAGTTCGCTCGAAGTAGTCACCGACCATCTGGCTGTACTCGGCCGGACCACGCAGCCGATTCTTGGCATCGGAGATCTGCCTTTGAACGGCGGCCGGCGTGAAGCGCTTCGCGTCGACGCCAAGTTCGTCAAGGCACTGTTTGATCAGTCTGCGACTGTCGGATTGGTCGTAAATCGTGAAGCCGCGTGTGTACCCGATCCGCTCCGCCTCGGCGCGGAGAATCCTCGCACAGGCCGAATGGAACGTCATCACCCACATGCCGCGAGTCGAATGCCCGAGCAGATGTTCGACGCGGCCGCGCATCACTTCGGCAGCCTTGTTCGTAAAGGTGATTGCGAGGATCTCGCCGGCGCCTGCACGTCCGGTCTCCACTAGCCAAGCCAGACGATGGGTCAGAACGCGGGTCTTGCCCGAACCGGCGCCCGCAAGCACAAGAAGAGGACCGCCGTCGTGAGTGACAGCCGCGCGTTGTGGCTCGTTGAGACCCTCGAGCAAGCGCTCGATGCGTTCGGTTGTTGGCGAAGCGGACATCACAGTCGAGGATAGGCGCGCCAGCGGCGGCCTGACCGCGCTGTCGTCGCGACTATCCGCCAGCAGGGTTAGGGCCGCGAACAGAGCGCAGCGGGCGGACCGGGGCCGCTTCGGCCTCGTCTCCACTCAGCTCCGAAATGCGTGCGTCCAGCGACTCAATCCGTTCCGAGAGCCGTTTGATCGCGTCGGCGACTGGGTCTGGCAGATGGATCCAGTCAGCGTCGGGACCGACCGGTTTGCGGCCATCGACACGCACCACATGGCCTGGATTACCAACCACTGTGGCGTCAGCCGGGACGTCGGTAATGACGACGCTGTTGGCACCAATCTTCGCTCCACGCCCAACTTCGATCGGGCCAAGCAGACGGGCGCCCGAACCGACCGTCACTTCGTCGCCAAGCGTTGGGTGGCGCTTGCCGGTTGCGAAACCGGTGCCGCCGAGAGTGACGCCCTGATAGATCGTCACGTCGTCGCCGATCTCCGCGGTCTCGCCGATTACCACGCCGGAGCCGTGGTCGATCAGAAGCCCCTTGCCGATCTTTGCTGCCGGGTGAATCTCGACACCGGTGATCGTGCGGCTCACATAAGCGATTGAACGCGGCGCCACTGGAACACCAGCCTCGAACAACATATGCGCGAGCCGGTGCGAAATGAGCGCATGAACGCCTGGCCACGAGGTGAGGATCTCCGCCGACGAGACGCCTCTAGCGGCAGGATCGCGCTGGTGGGCGGCGCCAACGTCGCGGCGAAGTTCGCTTGCAACACGAGCCAATGTCGAGAGGCCAAACACGGCACCAAGCCTAGCGGCGGGCGGTCAAGCAGCCGGGGCGAAATATGGCGCAGAGATGTAACGCTCGCCGGAATCCGGGAGGACAACTGCGATACGCGCCCCTTTGGACTCCGGCCGCGCGGCCACCTCAATCGCGCCGGCCAGCGCCGCCCCGCACGAAAGTCCTGCCAAGACGCCGCACTGCGAGGCCGCTGCGCGCGCAGTCGCTATCGCGACCTCGTCGGGAACCGCGATCACTTCGTCAATCAGTTCGCGATTGAGAACCGCCGGCACGAAACCTGCGCCGATTCCTTGAATCCGGTGGACGCCGGCCGGCCCGCCTGAAAGCACGGCTGAAGTCTGAGGCTCGACTGCGACAACCTTTGCCTTCGGGTTGACGGCTTTGATCGCTTCTCCTGCGCCGGTGATCGTTCCGCCGGTTCCGACGCCGGCAACGAAGATGTCGATCTTGTTGTCAAGCGCGCCGAGCAGCTCCGGGCCGGTACCCAACCGGTGCGCCTCGGGGTTGGCGGGGTTTGAGAACTGGTCGGGCAGAAAGGCGCCTCCGTCGAGCGCCATTGCCTTGGCTGCGTTGACAGCCTCGCTCATTCCGCCCATCGACTCAACGACCTCCACCTTTGCTCCGTACATCCGCAGAAGCGCTTCTCGCTCGCGGCTCATGCCCTGCGGCAGAAAGACCTGAAGGTCGTAGCCCTTGGCCGCACAAACGAAGGCAAGCGCAATGCCGGTATTGCCAGAGGTGGCTTCGACGATTGTCGTCTCGCCCGGCCCGATCAAACCATCGCGCTCAGCCGCTTCGATCATCGCAACGCCAATGCGATCTTTGACCGAGCCACCGGGGTTGAAGGCTTCAAGCTTCGCGAACAGCCGTGCTCCGGAATCGGAACCGGCACCAAGGATCGCGGTCATCTCGACGACCGGAGTGTTGCCTACAAGCTCATCAATGCTGATCGGGATTGAACCCATTGCCGCAGTGTAACTGCGAGCGGCCCCGCAACGAACGAGTTAGGAGCTCTCTGAGGCTCGCACGTCTTGCTGTTCGCGTTCGTAGCGCCCATCAAGGATCGCGGCATAGACCAGAATCCCGATCGCGAGCATTACGACTGAGCTGACCAGGAAGCCGACGATGAAAAGCAGCAGGTTGTTCATTATGTCTTCCTCGGCAGAATCAACGCTCCGAGCGCGAGAATGCTCGGCACCCATGTGCCGACGAAGATCCCGGCTAGTTGGTCGTCGGCGAGGAACCAAATGCCCACCGAAAGGGCCATCGAGAGGCCGGCCGCGGTGATAATTAGCCAGCGAGCCAGCTTTGTTACGTCGGTGCGTTCAGGGTTGGACATGAACCGTATACGCGGAGATGGCGCGTTGGGATCACCGAGGAAGGCAATCTCGTCCGCCGTTAGCGAGTAGATAGGTAACGCGGATCCGAGAAGACGCGCTCAACGATCGGCTGAAAGGTTTCGAGCGGCAAAGATTCGAACTTTGGGTCGAAGCAATTCTGATCGTAAAGCGCGCAGAACTCGGCGCAAGCTTCGAATGCTGGGTGCTCACGGTAGAGCTCTCGCGCGTCCACGTCGTCGCCGGTCACCTCGCCGTAGTGAAACTGCTGAAAGACGCCGTGATGCTCAACTATCCAGCAGATCTCCGGCGCGATGAAGGGGCGCATGATCGCCGCCACCATCTCGCCATGCGTGTACGGGGCGAGCTCATCACCGATGTCGTGCAGCAGCGCGGCAGCAACGTACTCGTCGCTGCGGCCATCCTGATGAGCGCGCGTCGCCGACTGCAGCGAGTGTTCGTAGCGGCTCACTTGATAGCCAGCGAACGAGCTCTTCAGTCCATCAAGCGCTGCCAGTAGACGCGTCGGCAGGTCGCAGACAAATTCGGCTTCCGCCCGATCAAGCAGCTCGAAGTCGGCCTTGGTGCCGTCCTCCATCGCCGAAAAGGAGACCTGCTCCATTTCAGATGTAATACATCGGGCCGCCGGCGGCCTCTTGCTCGCGGGCGAGGCAGTCGGCGATCGTTGTCTGCTCGAGTACCGCGCGCGCCGCGGCCGCCGAATCGGCGAAGACGTCGTCGCCGTCTGCGCTGAGCGCGCCGTCGAGCAGCTCGACGACTTCGAGCACCGTGATCTGATCGGCAGCCCGCGCGAGCGTGTAGCCACCCTTGACGCCGCGCTGCGAGCGGAGCACGCCACCACGGCGCAGCGTTGCTACGAGCTGCTCCAAGAATTGGGCTGGAATTTCGCGGCGGCGGGCGATCTCGCCAACCGGAATCGGCTGATCGGGCGCGCGCGCCAGCTCTGTTAGCGCTGCAACGGCGTATGGCGACTTCGTCGTAATTGAGATCACCCCCCTACCCTGCCAGATTGATGACAACAGCGACGGCTCGAAATTACATCTCCCGCTTCGCTCCGCCGCTGGCCCTAATGGGGCTGATCTACTTCCTCAGCGCACAGTCGGACCTCAACTCAGGCCTCGGCACGATCGACCTGATCGGCCGCAAGATCATTCACGCCGCCGAGTACGGCCTCCTCTTCGGCCTTTGGTGGCGCGCGTTCGACTGGCGCTGGCCGCTCGCGGCAGCGGCGATAGCGATTGTTTGGGCCGCCAGCGACGAGTTCCACCAGCTATCGGTGGCAGGCCGCAACGGCAGCCCAATCGATGTCTTGATCGATTCGACCGGTGTGCTGATCGCCTATCTGCTGATCAGATGGCGTCGTCAAGCCGCTTGAGCGACTCGTCGCGGCCAAGCAGCTCGAGCGTCTCAAAGATCCCTGGCGAGACTGTCGTGCCGGCGAGGGCAACGCGGACAGGCTGAAAGACAGCGTTTGGTTTAACGTCCTGCGCTTCAACGACGCCCCGCAGGGCTGCTTCGATTTCGGCCAGACGCCACTGTTCGAGAGCCGCGAGCGCGCCGCGCGCCGCGACAAGCGCCGGAGCGTTGGCCTCGCCGAGCCACTTCTCGCGCGCCTTGGGATCATCGCCCGGACCGTCCCAAATAAAACCGCAAAGGGGCCAGAATTCGGCCAGGGTTTGGATCTTCTCTCCGGCGATCGCAACAGCAGGCCCTAGTCCGTCCCTGCCCACGAAGGCCTCAACTCGCACCGTCAGCTCTTCATCACTTAGTTCGTGGAGGTAGCGGCCGTTGATCCATCTGAGCTTCGCTTCATCGAACTGCGCCGGTGCCTGGGTGACGCTCGCGAAATCGAACCGCCTAACCAGCTCTTCGGTTGAGATCACCGTCTCGTCATCGGCGTCGCCCCAGCCGAGCAGAGCGAGGTAGTTGCGCACGGCCTCCGGCAAGTAGCCCTTGTCGCGCAGTTCCTGCACCGACTCAGCGCCGTGGCGCTTTGAGAGTTTCTTGCCATCCGGACCGTGGAGCAGCGAGAGGTGTGCGTAGCGTGGCGGCTTCTCCCCCATCGCTTCGAGAACGAGCACCTGCTTCTGCGTGTTTGAGAGGTGGTCAACGCCGCGGATGACATCGGTAATGCCGGCATCGAGGTCATCTACGGCGACCGCGAGGTTGTAAAGCGGACTGCCGTCGGCTCGTGCGATCACCGGATCGTCGAGGTGAATCTTCTGGAAGGTTGTCGTTCCGCGGATCAGATCTTCGATCACTGTCTCGCCCTCGTCAGGCACGCGTAGGCGAACTGCTCCATCGTCCTCCGGCGTCCCGCGGAAGCCGCGATCATCGCCGTGTTCGTCCTTCCAGGCGCGGACATCGTCGGCAGTCGCGTTTGTGCGGTAGGCGCGACCTTCCGCGAGCAGCTGGTCGACTACGGCGCGGTGGCGCGGCTCGTTGTCAGCCTGCGAAAACGGCCCTTCGTCCCAGTCCAAATCGAGCCATACGAGCGCTTCGAGGATCTGCGCAGTGTTCTCCGGCGTCGAGCGTTCGCGGTCGGTGTCCTCGATTCGCAGCACGAAGGTTCCATCGGCGTGGCGGGCCGCGAGCCAGTTGTAGAGCGCCGTGCGAGCGCCGCCAATGTGAAGCTGACCGGTAGGGCTGGGAGCAAAGCGAACACGCATAGCGATAGGAATCTAGTGATGGACACTTCAAATAGCGGCGCGACAAGATGCTGATAGGCGCTCACGTCTCCCCCGCCGGCGGCCCGGCGAAGGCAATCGAACGCGGCGAAGCGCTCGGCGCACGCTCGATCCAGATCTTCAATCAGAACCCGCGCGCCTGGAAGCCGACGATCTACAGCGACGAGCAGGTCGAAGAATTTCGTGAGGCGATGGCGGCCAGCGAAGTAGACGCGCTGCTGATCCATGCCGTCTACCTGCTCAACGCGGCCAGTGAGGACCCTGATATCCGCGAGAAGACTTTGACTTCGCTGACCGCGTCGCTGAACGCAGGAGAAGCCCTTGGCGCGACTGCTGTCGTGCTCCACCCGGGCTCAGCGAAAGGCGGCGACGTTGGCCAGGCGATCGAACGTGCCGGTGAGACGATCGCCGAGGCGCTTGCGCAGAGCGAAGGCTGCGCCCTGCATCTTGAGAACACCGCCGGCGCCGGAGGAACGCTGGGCCGATCATTCGACGAACTCGGCGCACTGATTGAAGCGGCGGGCGGCGACGAGCGGCTGGGCATCTGCCTTGACTCCTGCCACATGCTCGCCTCGGGCATCGAAATTCGCAGCGCCGACAAGCTCACCGCCGCGATCGACCAGTGCGTCAAAGCGACCGGAAAGGGACGCATCGGTTCGCTCCACTGCAACGACTCGATCATGGAGTTCGGCTCCAACCGCGACCGTCACGCCGACCTTGGCCAGGGCGAGCTCGGTGCCGATGGTTGCGCCGTCTTCCTCTCCGAACCACGCTTCGCTGATCTGCCGTGCGTTCTAGAGACCCCCGGCCCCGAGAAAAAAGGGCCGACCAGAGAACAACTCGCAGAGGCGTTCGCGCTGCGCGAGCGAGGCCTCGCCGCCCGCGGTTAACTCCTCAGGCTGCTTGACCGCTGGCGCGCATCGCCGCCGGCCCGAGTACGTGTTCGAGCTCGGCACGGAGACTGGGCGTCGGAGCAACGCGGTATTGCTCTCCGAACTTGAGACTGCGGCCGCCGCCCGAAGTTGCAATGTCGAGCACCACTTCATGTTCGCCACTGTGGTTGCCGAGAATGTGCTTAAGCTCGTCGATCACACTAGCCAGCAGACCGCTGTCGGCCGCATCCACTTTGAGATGGATCGGCTGCGGTCCGAGCGCTTCCAACGCCTCCGCTGCCGCCGCCTTCTCGATCTGGTCGGCGCTCGGCTCAAATCGCTCGACCGACTGCGCCACCACACAGATCTTGCTGCGGTCCTTGTGGTCGACGCGACCCTTAACGAGAACAATCTCGTCGACGCCGAGCGCCTCGCCGTAGTTCTCAAGCGTCTTGCCGAAAATCACGAGCTCAACGTCCGTCTCAAGATCGTTGAGCGTGGCGAACATCATCTGGTCGCCTTTCTTTGTCCGGATCTTGCGCGCCGCGGTGATGATGCCGCCGACAGTCACCGAGTCACCGTCGCGGCGATCGGCAAGCGCCGCCAATGAGCAGTCAGAGGCGCCAAGCAGCGCCCCGCGCACCTCTTTGAGCGGGTGGGTTGAAAGGAAGCAGCCGATTGCCTCTTTCTCGGCGGCGAGCAGGTCGCGCTCGCTGTATTCGGCGCCGGAGATCGGCGGGTGGGTCTTCCCGGCTGACGGCGCGCCTGAGTCGCCGACCTCATCGAAGATCGAGGACTGGCCAATCTGAGCGTCGGTCTGCGCCTGGTGACCGGCAGCCTGAGCCTGCTCGAGGACGTGCATCATCCCCTGGCGGGTAGCCCCGGTCGAGCCAAATGCGCCGCACTTGATCAGTGCCTCCAGTGCGCGCTTGTTGACGAGCCGGCCGTCGACGCGCTCGCAGAAGTCCCATAGCGAGGAGAACTCGCCGTCGGCCTCGCGACTCGCTTTGATCGCCTCAACGGCTTGGTAACCGACGCCCTTGACCGCGTCGAGCCCGAAACGAATCGCGCCGTTGTCGACGACAAAAGCGTGGTCGGAGAGGTTTACGTCGGGAGGGAGGATCTCGATCCCCATCTCCTCGCAGCGGTTGATGAAGATCGGCACCTTGTCCTTGGTGTCCATCACCGACGAGATCAGCGCAGCCATGTATTCGGCCGGGAAGTTTGCCTTGAGCCAGGCAGTGCGGTAAGCGATCAGCGCATAACAGGCAGCGTGCGAACGGTTGAACGAGTAGTCGGCGGACTTCTCGTTGGTTGTCCACATCCAGTCGATTACATGAGCCTCCGTATTGGATGCCTTGCAGCCCTCACGGAACTCGGGCTCCAGCTTGCCCATCGCGACGCGGTCCTTCTTGCCGATCGCTTTGCGCAGATCGTCGGCCTTGGCGCCGCTGAAGCCGGCTAGCTGAGTGGCGATCTGCATCGCCTGCTCCTGGTACAAGATCACGCCATAGGTCTTGCCGAGAATCGGAGCCAGCCGCGGGTCGCGGATCGTGACCGTTGACGGTTCGCGTTTGCCCTTCGCGTAGGTGCCAATCTGGTCCATCGCGCCGGGGCGATAGAGCGCCACGAGCGCGACGAGGTCGTCAAATTCGGTCGGCCGAACGGTGCGCAGCGCGTCCTGCATCCCCTCGGACTCAAACTGGAACACGCCGCCGGAATCGCCGCGGGCAAGCATTTCGTAGGTAGCCGGGTCGTCGAGCGGCAGCGTCGCCATATGTGGGCGCTCGCGGCCTGAACGTTCGATGATGTCGAGCGCGTCCTCGATCACGTCAAGGTTGCGAAGGCCGAGGAAGTCCATCTTCAGCAGGCCTAGCTGTTCAACCGGCTTCATCGAGAACTGGGTCACAACCTTGTAGACGCGGTTGCCGTCGGCGTCGGTTGTGTTGGCGTCGGCGAGCTGGACCGGCACGATGTCGGTGAGTGGACGGTCGGCGATCACGACCGCCGCAGCATGAATTGAAGAGTTGCGAACCACGCCCTCGAGACCGCGAGCGACGTCGACGATCTGCGCCGCCGTTGAATCGTCATCGCAGGCTTGGCGCAACGGCTGCCCTTCCTTCATGCAGTCTTCGAAGCTCGGCGGGCGCCCCTGAATTGGGTCCGGAATCAGCTTCGCGAGCCGGTCGCCGGCGCCATAGTCGTGGCCGAGGACACGGGCGGCGTCCCGGGTCGCCTGGCGCGGGAACATGCGGCCGAAGGTGACGATCTGTGCAACCGATTCGCGACCGTACTTCTCGGTTACGTACTGAATGACGCGCTCGCGCCCGCGGACCGAGAAATCGATGTCGATGTCCGGCATCGAGACGCGCTCGGGGTTGAGAAAGCGCTCGAACAGGAGGTCGTAGCGGAGCGGATCAACGTCGGTTATGGCGAGCGTGTAGGCGACGATCGAGCCCGCCGCAGATCCACGGCCGGGACCGACAACGATGCCGTTCTCGCGCGCCCAGCGGACGAAGTCCCAGACGATGAGGAAGTAGGCGTTGAAGCCCATCCGGTCGATCACACCGAGCTCCATCTCCATCCGCTCGATCGCCTCCGCCGGTGGCGGCGATCCGTAGCGCTCAGCCAAACCCTCTGCGACCAAACCGGCGAGGTAGCTTTTCTCATCCTCGCCCTCGGGGAGGAATCGAGGAATCAACTGGCGACCGAGCTCAAGCTCGACATTGCAGCGATCGGCGATCTCAACGGTTGATGCGATCGCGTCTGGCCACTCTTTGAATGCCTCGGCCATCTGCTCGTTGTTGCGCAGATAAAACTCGTTTGTTTCAAAGATCATTCGCGGGTCTGCGAGCGTTGACTTTGTCTGCACGCAGAGCAGCGCCGTGTGGTGGCGATGGTCTTCGTGGCGAAGGTAGTGAACGTCGCCGGTGCCGACGAGCGAGCCGCCCATCTCGCGCGCGATCCGCACGATCCCCTCGTTGGCGCGGTCCTGCGCAGCGATGCCGTTGTTCTGAATTTCGAAGTAGACGTTCTCGGCGCCGAGCGCGCCGACGAGCTGATCGACGTGAGCGCGGGCTTCGTCCTCGCGCCCATCGGCAAGCCTGCCGGCAAAGCGCGATGCAAGGCAGCCCGTCAATGCAATCAGCCCCTCGCTGTGGCTGTCGATCTGGGCCATGTCAACGGTCGGTTTGCCGCGCTCGAGCCCTTCGAGGAAACCGTCTGAACAGAGCTTGACGAGGTTGCGGTAGCCGGCATCACTGGAGGCCAGCAGCGTTAGGTGGTTGTGCTCGTTCTTGCCGCTGGCGCCGGCCTTCGGCTTTTCGGCGTAATAGATCTCGCAGCCGAGAATCGGTTTGATTCCGTGCTTGTTACACGCTTGGTAGTGCTCGACCGCACCGTTCATCACGCCATGGTCGGTCAGCGCGAGCGCGGATTGGCCAAAGCTCGCCGCCTGTTCGGCGAGGGCATCGATCGCACAGGCGCCGTCGAGCAGCGAGTACTCGGAGTGAACGTGAAGATGGACAGATTGAGGGGCGGACACCGAGCGCTGAGGATAGGCGCCAGACCGGACGCGGGCGCGCCTTCGAAAGCCGTTAAGGCCGCTCTGAGCGAAGCTTGCGAAGCGCCCGCGCTGTGCGACCGACCAGTCCACCGCCACCGCGCTGCGCGGCCGGTGCCGCATCGACTGGAGAAGTACCCTGCTCACTTGGCCGCTCAGCGCTCGGAGCCACGCCGTCGGCGGGAACCGGCGCCTGTGCTCTGAGGCGCTCGGCCGCCTTCGCCAGGCCTGCAAGCAGCTCTTCGGTTTCCGGCGTAGCGACCGACGGTGGCTGGGCCAAGGACCCCGGGGTTTGGAATCTCGGCGCCGGTGGAGTCCCCTCACTGCTCCTCACGCGAGACGAGACGATTGCTGCCGTCGCAGCGTCGCGCGCGGCGCGCTCGGCGACCACCGATTGCTCTGCGGCCTCGCGAGCGATCCGCTCGGCTCGCAGCGCGGCTTCCGCAGCTTCGCGAGCATGAATCTCGTGATCGACCGCTTCGCGCGCGGCGCGCACCGCGTCGGCGGCCTCGCCAAGTACAGCGGCGATCTTCAGGTCGCGCTTGGCCCGCTGTTCGAGCTCTGCGCGGGCACGCGACGACTGGTCCGCAATCTGCTCGAGCTCGGCGACTCGCTGCTCGGCTCCCGCTAGCCGCTCGCGGAGCTCAGCCTCAGCGAGCTCAGCGCGGCGTGCGCGACGATCGGCGAGCACGCCCGCGTCGACGAAGCGTTCGGGATCGTTCTGCGACGGGTTGACCTGCTCCATTAATCGAACCGTACCGTGCGCGCAGGCTATGAGGGTCGATCAGTTAGTAGCCCGCGCACCTAGCGCCTGCGCGCAAGCTTCACCGTCTGCGAAAACCAAAACGGGACGAACGTCGTACCCACTCCGCGCGCGAAGTACAGACTGCGGGCATCGCGTTCGTCGGGGCCCTCGATCAAATAATGGCTGAACAGCGCGATAGTTTTACCGCACACAGACGGCATCGACCATGCCAAGCGATCCGCAAAGAGAGTCGGTATTTTGATGG
>JANRFB010000067.1 GCA_030725785.1 Solirubrobacteraceae bacterium | reverse complement strand
AGGATTCCCACGTGGAGCATGTCGGGATTGGTGAGGATCAGGTTTGAGCGCTTGCGGATCGCCGAGCGTTGCTCGCGCGCCGTGTCGCCGTCATAGATCGCCGGTCGAACCTCGTCGGTCAGGCCGAAGCGGGCGATCGAGCGAGCCTGATCCTGCGCCAAAGCCTTCGTCGGGTAGAGGTAGAGCGCGCGTGCGTGCGCGTCGCCGCAAAGCACCTCAAGCGTTGGTAGCTGGAAGCAGAGCGACTTGCCCGATGCCGTTCCCGTCGTGACAATCGTCGTCCCCTGCCAAGCGGCCTCCAGCGCCTCTAGCTGGTGGCTGTAGAGCTGCTTGATCCCAGCAGTTTCAAGCCCAGCGAGCAGCTTCGGATGCAGATCGGTCGGGATCGGCGCGGTCCTTGCCGCGCGCGAACCTTCGAAGGCTTCGCGCACCAAGCGGCCGTCGGCGCGGCCTGCGTCCAACATTGCGCTCCAAGGCTCGGTTGTGCGAACTGTGCTCATGGTGGTGATGGTATGCCCGATGGCTACCCTCGATTGGGTGCGCTGCGCATACGTTGACATGGATGGCACCTTGCTCGGCCCCGGTGGCGGCCTCTTCGCTGGCCCCGACGGTGAGGTAGCTCCGCTCGGCGCGAAGGCGATAGAGGCCTGCCTGCGCTCCGACATTGAGGTTGTCGTGATGTCCGGTCGTCGCCGTTCAACGGCGATTGAGGATGCCCGCCTCTTTGGCCAAGGCTGCTGCATCTTCGAAACTGGCGCCGGCGTTGTGATGGAAGGTGAGACCTACTGGCTTACCGGCACCTGGCAGCCTGACGAGCGCACGATCCACCAGCAGATAGAAGACAGCGGCGCCCCGGCGCTGCTGCTCGAGGAGTATTCAGGCTGCCTTGAAGTTCACGACCCGTGGCACAAAGATCGCGAGGTCTCGCACCTGCTGCGCGGCCTGATCGACACCAGCGCAGCCGATCATTTCCTTGCCGACAACGGCCACGAGGAGCTTGAGATGACCGACAACGGAGCCGTTCACCGCCGTTCACCGGCGCTTGCTGAGCTCTCTGAGGTTCACGCCTACCACCTGCGTC
The DNA here is from genome assembly GCA_030725785.1 of Solirubrobacteraceae bacterium. GTDB lineage: Bacteria > Actinomycetota > Thermoleophilia > Solirubrobacterales > Solirubrobacteraceae > F1-60-MAGs163. Next base: position 2,396 of record JANRFB010000067.1, on the reverse strand, counting down.
CGCGCGGCGTTTCCAAGGCCCACGCCGTCGCCGCTCACCAGCGGATGCGCGGCTACAAGCCGGAGGAGTGCGTAGCGATCGGTGATTCGCGCGAGGATCTGCGCGTCGCGACGAAGGTTGGCAGCTTCTGGTTTGTCGCCAACGCCTTGGAGCGTGACCCGCAGCTTTTGGAAGCGATGGCTGGGCACGCCAACGCCCGCGTCGCCGAAGCCGCTCACGGCGCAGGCGTCTACGAAGCGATCTTGACGACGCTGCGCGGCGGCTGAGCGCTAGCCGCGCGCGCGGCTGCTCGCTGCTCTTAGCGTTTGCCGCTGAAACGGGCACGCATGCGCGCCCAGAAGCCGGGTCGCACACGCCGCCGCCAGAGCGCCGGCGGTGGCACCGAGGTACGAACGAGTGCAGTCCAGCTGTCAACGCTGAGCTGGCCCGAGATCAGCGCGCTGAGCCCGCTCGTGACGGGGGCTTCGATTCCGGCGTCGGCGAGCGCCTTGGCGAGCATCGGCACCGATTCGAGAGCCTCGACCGCTTGGCCAATTCGCTGCGGTATCTCGGCCGCTGGAACTCCGGCGCCAAGCAGCTCGCCGGCGCGGCGGTTGCGGCTTCCCGGCGCCAGCGCCGTAGCCACAAGGTCGCCGGTGCCGGCAAGGCCGATCATTGACTCTGGCCGGCCGCCTTGGCCCTCCGCCAGGCGCCAGATCTCTTGGAAGATGTGGCCAGCCGCTGCGCCCGCGGCATTGAGCCCTTGCGCTTCGGTTGCGCCGGAAGCGAGCGCCGCCGCGTTCTTTGCCGCACCGGCGTACTCGACGCCCAGCGGGTCGTTCGAGATCTCGCAGATCACTCCGCCGCGCGTGAAGAGATGCGCCAGCATTCCCGCTAGCTGCTCGTCGGTTGAGGCAGCTACCAGCGCACCGCCGTCGTGGACCAGCTCGTCGGCGTGGGCCGGCCCGCCGATCACGGCCACGCGCTCGGCGCCATAGAGCGCGCTGCTGATTGACGTTGTGACGGCGCCGGTCGGCGACACGAGCCCCTTCGCCAGCGAGACGATTGGGGTGCGGCGCTGAAGGCCACGCTGCTCGAGTTCGGCGATCACGGTGGCGATTGCGATTGAAGGGACGGCGAGAAGAACAAGCTCGGCGCGATCGAGCGAATCGCCCGATGTTTCGATCCGTAGCTCGCGCGGAAAAGCTACCCCGGGGAGGTAGGCGCGATTCTCGCCATCGCGCTGCAGCTCAGCCGCCTGAGCGGCGGTGCGGGCCTGCAGCGTCGTTCGCACGCCGGCGCGAACCAGCAACATCGCGACCGCGGTGCCGAACGAACCAGCACCTACAACTGTCGCGCGGCGCGGCGCCGAGCCGCGAAAGGTTGATCGTGAAAGGTTGGCCATCGGCATCTAGTTACCCCAAAGAGCGCTCACAGGTACGCGGCGATTTCACGCCCGGCCTGTTCGATCTCTTCGAGAGTCGTCGCCTCGATTACGGCCTGAATGTCAAGGATCCTCTGATCGATCGGCTCAAGCCCGTTGCTGCCGACGACGGCATGGCAAGGAACGCCTAGCTGGCGCGCGCGGACTGCGATTTCGGCCGCGATCTTTCCTTCCAGCGTTGTTCGGTCAAGTCGCCCTTCCCCGACGATCACGGCGCGCGCCGCCTTAATCCGGTCGTCGGCGTTAAGGGCGCTAAGGACGAAGCGCGCGCCTGGTTCAAGCGCGGCGCCGTGCCGGGCCCAGAGCGCGCCTGAGAGTCCTCCTGCGCAGCCAGTCATCTCGACGCCGCGCGGATCGCGCGGTAACTCGGCGGCGAGTTCGTTCAGGCGCGCCGTTAGCCGTTCGACAGCCGCTGGATCGGCGCCCTTCTGTGGCCCAAAGATCTCGGCCGCCTTTTCAAACGGCGTGTTGACGTCGCAGCAGACGACTAGTTCCGCCTCGCCGATGCCGCCGGCCTGCTCAATCGCCTCTAGCGCGCCGGCGCCGCCATCGCTGCTGGCGCTGCCGCCGACAGCGACGACGACACGGCTCGCACCGCTCTGCGCCGCTGCCGCAATCAACTGGCCGGCGCCGAATGAACTGGCCGCCTCGGCGTCGCGCTCGCTCTCCTCGATCTGCGGCAGGCCGATTGCCTGCGCCGTTTCAACGATTGCGGTTGAGCCATCCTCAACTAGGCCGAAGCCGGCTTTGATTGGCCGCAGCAGCGCGTCGCTTGCCTCAGCCCCGACGGTCTCGCCGCCGAGCGCCAGCAACAGGACTTCAAGCGTCCCTTCGCCGCCGTCGGCGACCGGCATCAGGTCGGGAGCCGCGGCGACGACCGATTCAAGTCCGCGGCCGAGCGCTGCGGCGACCTCGCTGGAGCGGAACGTTCCCTTGAATGAATCGGGAGCTACGAGCACCGCTCGCGCGTCGT
>JANRFB010000066.1 GCA_030725785.1 Solirubrobacteraceae bacterium | reverse complement strand
AGGGGAAGACGGTGCTTGATCCGTCGATGGCGACAGCGCCGGAGACGCTGCTTGTAGTTGAGCTGGAGTCGCTGCTTCCGCAGGCGGAGACGCCAACCGCGAGAGCGCCAACTGCAGCGCCAATCATAAGTCGTTTCAACATGGGAGAGATAGGTCTCTTTCTTTTCGAGTTCAGGACTGAGCGTCAGTGTGTCCGGTTCGCAACGCAACCATGTGAACGTAATGTGAAAAGTTGTGACTAAGCCGAGATTATCCAGCCGGTTGCTTGTAACCCTTTATCGCATTGAGCCAGCGAATCCGCTCGCGCGTTATCTGGTCGGGCGTGATTGGCACCAACGAGTTGGCTTTAGCGAACATCGCCGCATTGCCCATCGAGATCTCGAGGAAGGTCGAGACGGCTGATTCGGTCGTAATCTGCTTGAGGTCGAAGTAGTAGTAGAGCGGCCACGAGAGGGGGCTATAGCTGCCGTCTTGGATCGTCGCCAGCGACGGCCTGACGCAGCCGTCTCCAGCATCTACGCCGATGACCGAATTGGCTTCGAGCTGCTCGTCAAGGGCGGCGTAGTCGAAGTAACCAAGTGCGGCCTCGTCTGCCGAGATCGCAGCGGCGAAAGCCTGTGCCTGCTGGAACAGGAAAGAGGAATAGTCGCTCCGTGAGTTTCCGGCCTCGCCGTTGATCGCCGCTGTGAAAAGCCCAAAGACTGGCGAGCTTTTAGTAGGGCCGAACAGTGAAACCTCGGCGGCCGGCAGCCCGCCGCCGAGCTGCGCGTAGCTGCTGACCTCTGAGTCGCGGCGCCAAAGCTTCGTGAGCTGGGAGGTTTTCAAACAGCCGATCGCCAGCGCCTTGTTCGCAACGACGACCGCGGCCTCATAGGCAATCAAGATTCGGTGCGGCGTAATCCCATTCTTGCGGCAGAGCGGCGCCTCGGAGCTTGCGCTGATCGGCCGCGAAACGGCGGCAACATCGATCTCACCGCTGCAGAGCTTTGCGAACGCGGCGCTGTTGCCGCTCACCGTCAACGGTGTGTTGGTGTCGCCTGTGAGCTCCATGAACGAGCGCTTGGCGCGCAGGTTAAATGCCGCCATCGCAGCGCTGCCGTCGATAGCGACACGTCCAGTGACGACCTTCGTGCGCTGCTTCGTTGGGTAACCACACGCCCCGACGGTGACGAGCAGGGCACCACAGATAACGCCGCCGATCAACCGCTTAACCACAAACCCTCCTCAATCGCTCTGTCGGCGAAGAGTATTGGAGCCGCGGCGGACCGTGCCTACAGAGCCGGCTGAGCTGCGTCGTTGCGGCCAGAGGATTCGAACGCTGGCGCAAAGCGATAGCCGAAGCCTACGTGGGTATGGATGAACGACCAGTCCGGCAGTACCTGCGAAAGCTTGACTCGCAGTCGCCGCACGTAAACATCGACGGTGCGGTCGCCCAGGCGCAGCGGCTCGCCCCAGACAGCCTCGTAGATCTCTTCACGGCGGACGATCCGGCCATCGTTGCGAGCCAACTCAACGAGCAGCCCAAACTCACGAACCGAGAGATGGAGTGCAACGCCGGAAGCGGAGACAAGGCCCTCATTTGGCCGCAGCTCGAGTGGACCGAAGCCAAAGACGCTTTGGAGATCCCGAGGTTCGACGGTTTCTACATCTACAGGACGCAAAGTCACGCCCGTGATCTTGACGGGCGCCCGCCCTCAACTCATTACCGGGAGGTGAAGTCCCTGTGAACGAGTGGTGAAGAAAGACGTGAGCAATGCAGCCACCCCGGCTAAGGCGCTAACTTGGCGCCGATGCCCCTGCGAAGCGGATCAAGCGAAGAAGCGGTGCTCACCCTGCTCGAAGAGTCGGGCCGCAACATCGAGCGAACGGCGATGGTGCTGCGCGACCTGATCGCCGATTACCCTCTCCACTCCGAGTTGGCGCGCGAACTCGTCGTGCTCGAACACGAGGGCGACCGGATCACCCACGATCTAATCGTGCAACTTGGCAGCCAAAAGAAGACGGCCGTTGTGACGGCCGAGGATGGCTACGCGCTGGCTACGACGCTCGACGACATCGTCGACTACGCCGAGCAGACCGGCGACATGCTCGGCGTCTACGGCGTCGAAGCGCCGATGGAGCAGGCCGTGCAGATGGCCGAGGTGCTCGTCGGCGCTGCCGAGCAGGTTGCGGTGGCACTGCGCTCGTTGCGCTCGGGAAACGACATAAACCCTGCGCTCGTTGAGATTCACCGGCTTGAGAATGAAGGCGACACGCTCCACCGTGAGGCGCTCGCCGCTCTCTTCACCGGCGGCATCGACCCGATGGTCGTGATCCGCTGGAAGGACATTTTCAGTTGGATTGAAGGCAGTATCGATTCGTGCGAGCAGGTAGCCCACCGGCTCGAGGGAATCATGCTGCGCGCGGGCCGCGGCTAAGGCCGACGACCGCGAGCCTCCGAAGCCAACAATGAAAACACGTTGTTCACAGCAATTGCGTGCTTTCCGGTCTCGATTGCCGTATAACTAGAGCTAGTGGGACGCTCGACAAACGCAGCGACGGTATCGGCAGCCGCAATAGCGGTCGCCGCGGCGATCGCAGGGCCAGCGGCCGCTGCCGACAGCGCGGCGTCTACCGAGACGACGCCGACGACGCCTACGGCACCTCCAGCAACAACACCAACGACAACACCAACCACGACGACTCCGGGCGACCTTGGCACGATTCCCGGCACGGTCGAGGTCGCAAAGCCACCGACGGCGAAGAGTCCGAAACAGACGGCGGCCGAGAAGCGGCGTGAGGCTGCTCGGCTCTTCCTGATCGAACGCCGCAAGGCAAGCCAGCGGCTCAGCGAGCAGACCAAGCTTGACGTCACATCCTCGCCATTCTCAGGGCTTGCCTCACCGCTGATGGCGGCGCCACTGGGAACCGTCTCTAATGCCGTCCTTGACAGCCTGCGAATTCCCCCGTTTCTGCTCCCGATCTACCAAGCAGCCGGCGTTGAGTACGGCGTCCGTTGGGAGATCCTCGCCGCGATCAACGAAATCGAAACCGATTACGGCCGCAACCTCTCAACCTCAAGCGCCGGTGCTATGGGCTGGATGCAGTTCATGCCAGGAACTTGGGAGAGCTATGGCGTCGACGCCAACCATGATGGAGTCAAGGACCCGAACAACCCTGTCGACGCAATCTTCGCCGCCGCCCGCTACCTCAAGGCCTCGGGTGCTGCAACCAACATTGAGAAGGCGATCTTCGCTTACAACCATGCAGATTGGTACGTCGCTGATGTGCTGAAGCGCGCGAAGACTCTCGCCGCGCTTCCTGCCGACCTGATCAGCGCGCTGAGCGGGCTCACGATGGGCCGCTCGCCGATCACCGGCGCCAGCAGCTACTCGAAGGGTTCAGCCAAGGGAATCTCGATCTACGGCCAGAGCGGCGCGGCAGCGGTCGCCGTGCAGGATGGCGAGGTCGTCAAGATCGGCCGCTCGAAGCGGCTCGGCAACTTCATTGAGATCCGCGACGTTTACGGCAACCTCTACACATATGGACAGCTCGATTCGATCGCAGCTCAGCACGTAGTGCCGCGCCCTGACACAAGCGCAGTGAAGGTGATCAACGACGAGGCGCCATCCTCCTCCGCTCCTTCGGTCCCGACCAGCCAAGCTGCCTCTTCAAATTCGGCCGCTTCAGGCAAGGAGCGGCTCTTCGCTGAGCCGCAGCGTCCAGCTTCCTACAGTGCCGGCGGATCGCAGCAGGTCGCCGCGACCGGCGCCGCCGATGGCGGCCAGTCGGCAGCGAAGGTCAGCTCCGGCCAACTCGGCCGCTACCTCGCCGCGCCCTACTCGCTGCGACGCGATCAGGTTGCGCTGAAGCCGCTTCGCAAAGGTTCGCAGGTAATTGCAGGTTCGATCCTCGGCCGCATCGGCGCCGCGTCACTGGCGGCCGACCGCAACGACAGCGCCAGCCAGCGGGCCGCGAAAAAACTTGGCATCGCTCAGCCGCCGCACCTGCGCTTTGAGATTCGCCCGGCTGGCACCGGCGCTCCAAGGATCGACCCAACACCGATCCTTGATGGCTGGAAGATGCTGGCATCGGCCAACGTCTACCGCGCGGCCAACCCGATGCTCGGTGGCAACGGCAAGGGCGCGACAATCGGGCAGATTCTGCTGATGAGCAAGGAGGCGCTGGAGCGCCGCGTGCTGGCCGATCCAAAGCTCGACATTTACGAGTGCGGACGCCAAGACATTCGCGCGGGAACAGTTGACCGCCGCATCCTGGCGACGATGGCATTCCTGTCAGGCAGCGGCCTCGACCTCTCTGTCACAAGTCTGACCTGTGGCCATGGCTACCTGACAGCCAGCGGCAACGTCTCCGACCACTCGTCCGGTAACGCGCTCGACATCGCGACCGTCAATGGCAAATCGATCATGGGCAACCAAGGCGCCGGCTCAATCACCGACAGCACGGTGCGCAAATTGCTGACGCTTCAAGGAACGATGAAGCCGCACCAGATCATCACGCTGATGCAGTACGACGGCACCGACAACACACTCGCAATGGGTGACCACGATGATCACATTCACGTTGGCTTCCCGAGCGTCGGTGTTGCCGGCGGCGCCGGCAGCTCGCGCGCACTGCTCGCCCCCTCGCAGTGGAGCCGCCTCGTTGGGCGCCTCGGTGAGATTGAGAACCCTGAAGTATCAATGACGCCTAGCCGTTACTCGGTCAAGGTTCGCGTCAAAGTGCGTCCGCGCTAGCGGCGGCCGCGTCAGACTCAAACATCTCTAAGTCTTCGTAGGCCGCTTCAACCGCGCGTGTCGCCGCAGTGTGCCGCGCCTGCGACTTAGCTGACTCGTATTCGTTGGCCCAAGCTGCGGGGTCGGCGAGCTCGTCTTCAAGCGCAGCGAGCTGCTGCTCGGCGTCGGCAACCTTCTGCTCGAGCTTCTGCTGCTCGCGGCGACGGTTCTTCGAGATCGATGGCTTAGCGCTCGATAGCTTCGGCGCGGCGGCTGGCTCGCCGTCGCTCTTTGCCACTTCGACCTTCACGGCCTTCGTGCCGCCACCCTCGGCCAGCGTCGGTGGCGACTCGGCCTGCGGCAACGGCCCAAGTTCCTCGCGCAGGCGCGCATACTCAGCCCAGCCGCCGGCGTAGGAGTGCAGCGTGTGCTGCTCCACGGCAACCGTGCGGGTGCCGACGGCGTCGAGCAGGGCGCGGTCGTGGGTTACGAGCAGCAGCGAGCCTTCATAGCTGCGAAGCGCGTCCTCGAGTGACTCGCGGCTTTCAAGATCGAGGTGGTTGGTCGGCTCGTCGAGGATCAAGACGTTCGACTTACCGGCCACGAGCACGGCGAGGCCGAGCCGCTTGCGTTCGCCGCCGCTTAGCCCGTCTAGCGGCTTCTCGGCGTCCTCACCGGAGAAGAGGAAGCGGCCGAGCAGCGCCCGGGCCTCGTTCGGCGTAAGCCCTGTTCGCTTGACCGCCGCCTCGAGCACGGTTCTTGCCCCGCCCCACTCGAGCTCCTCTCCGTGCTGGCTGAGATAGCCGACGCTTACCTTGTGGCCGGTACGGAGCTGGCCTGCTGTCAGCTCCTGCTCGCCGGTCAGCGCGCGCACGAGCGTCGTCTTGCCTGAGCCGTTTGGGCCGACGAGCGAAACGTGCTCGCCGCGCTCGAGCCAGAGCGCGGCCTCGTGGAGCAGCGTGCGACCGGGGACCTCCAAACGGCCGTCCTCGAGCTCAAAAACGACGCGGGCTGAGCGCTCCGGAGCGGCGAACTTAAAGCCAAGCTCGCGGCGGTCACGGGGGTCCTCGCTAACGCGTTCCATCTTGTCCAGCGCCTTAACACGCGACTGCGCCTGCTTCGCTTTCGAGGCCTTTGCGCGGAAGCGTTCGACGAACTTTTCCATCCGTTCGATCTCAAGCTTCTGCTTCTGGATTGAGCGGCCGAGAGCGATCTCACGCGCCGCCTGCTCGGTGCGCCAAGCGTGCCACGGTCCGCTGAAGAAGCGCGAGCGACCGGCTTCGAGCTCCAACACGCAGGTTCCGACCGCCTCGAGGAACCAGCGGTCGTGGGCGACGAGGATGATCGCCGCGTCCAATTCAACGAGCGTCTTTTCAAGCCACTCGAGCGATTCGATGTCGAGGTGGTTGGTTGGCTCGTCGAGCAGCAGCACGTCGGGCGAACCGGCGAGAGCTCGCGCCAAAGAGCCGCGCGTCATTTCGCCGCCGGAGAAGCTGTCGAGCGAGCGGCTCAGGTCGCGCTCATGGAAGCCGAGACCGAAGACGATGTCGGTCACGCGGTCGCGCCAGTTGTATCCCCCAGCTAGCTCAAAGCGGGCCTGCACGTTTGCGTAGGCATCAATGGCGCGCTGGTCCCCCTCTCCCATCTTGGTTTCCAGCTCGGTGAGCTTCGCCTCTAATGCCACGGCTTCAGTGCAGCCGGAGAGGACGTAATCACGCAGCGTAAGCGAGCGCTCGCGAGGCGGCCGCTGGTCGTGGAGCGCAAGCCTTGTGCCCTTCGCCAGCGACAGCTCCCCTGAGTCGATCGGCGTCTCACCGGCGAGCATTCGAAGCAGCGTCGTCTTGCCGGCGCCGTTGCGCCCGGCGATCGTCATTCGGTCGCGCCGCTCGAGCCGAAACGAGACGCCACGCAGCAGCGGACGGCCTGCAACGTCCTTACCCAAATCTGAAGCGGTGATAGTGGCCACGGGGAGATGGTACGGTGCCGCGATATGCGCAATCTCAAGACCTTCTCAGCCCTAACAACCGCCGCCCTAAGCCTGACGCTCGCCGCGTCCGCCAGTGCCGCCGCTCCGACCGTTGTAAAGGTCGGCTCGCTTCCGGGCACACCGGCGAAGTACAACAAGGTGTTCATCAGCAAGTACGGGCCCAGCAGCGCCAAGAAGGTTCTGCTGCTGATCCCAGGCACCAACGGTGGAGCCGAAAACTTCGCGCTCATCGGGCCGGAACTCGCGAAGAAAGTTCCTGGCCTGCAGGTCTGGGCGATGGACCGCCGCGAGCAGGCGCTTGAGGACAACTCGATGATGCAGAAGGTGCTCGCCAACAAGGCGACGCCTCAGCAGGCGCTCGATTATTACCTCGGTTGGACACTCAACCCGGCGCAGAAGGAGAAGTTCGTGCCGAAGCAAGCGAAAGACTTCAAGTTCATGAAGAATTGGGGCATGAAGATGCAGGTAGAGGACGCCCGCGCCGTGATTTTGCAGGCGAAGAAGCAAGGCAAGACGGTGATCCTCGGAGGCCACTCACTCGGCGCCTCGATGGCCGCCGCCTACGCAGCTTGGGATTTTGGCGGTAAGCCCGGTTACAAGGACATCGCCGGAATCGTCGCAATCGACGGCGGTCTTGCGGGCACGTTCGACGCAACCGACACGGCCGAAGCAGCGCGCGCAAGCCTCGCCAAGCTCGAGGTCACGGCCGAGAACCCTGACGGCCCCTGGGCCAACCTGCTCGGGCTGAAGGGCTTCGCTTGGGCAACCGGCCCGTTCGCGCAGGTCGGCGCGCTGGCAGCGCTGAAGGCTCCAAACGCGCCTTCGGTTCTGGCTTCATTCCCGCTGCTGCCTTCGTACCTGAAGGCCGACGTGCCAACCACCAACGAAGGCTCACTCGGCTTCGCTTTCGACAACGACACTTCGCCGGCGACGCTCTCACTAATTCAGGTGCGCGCCGGCCGCCTAGCCGCGACGGGAGATCCGCGCGGCTGGCAGAACGGCGAAGTAACGCCAATCCAGAACGTTGCCAAGGGCTTCGGTGGCGACCGCTACGGCACCAACAGCGTCGATTGGTATTACCCGGCGCGGCTGAACATTGACTCCGGCGGTGCCAGCTCGATGGATCGCAACAACCCGGCCGCCAAGGTGCTTGGGCTACGGGTATGGCACGTCAAGGACGTCAACATTCCCTACTACGCCTTCCAGACTTCGCTCAGCGGCTCGCGCGACGGCGTCGTCAACGGAGCTAAGAACTTTGCAGCGCGCTCGAAGGTTCCGAAGAGCGGCCTCGTAATCGTTGACCGCAAGGACTCAACGAGCCACCTTGATCCGCTGCTGGCAGCGCCGGCGACGAACGATTTCTTGAAGACGGTAATTCCGTTCCTGAAGTCGAAGATCAAGACGCGTTGAGCATTCGCTAAGCTTTTGGCGTGACCTTCCGCGTTCTCTCCGCGCTCCCAGTTTCGGCCGTCAGTCTGCTGCTAATCGCTCCAGCTGCGATCGCCGCATCGCCGCAGGAGCCGATTAGCGGCGAAGGGACCTACGGTGCAGCCACGGATCGCGTCGTGACGATGACCGGCTTCATGGTGATCGCCTTCTTCCCGCTCTTCATTCTCTGCATGAGCCTGCTGCAGTGGCGGCTTGAGAAGCGCAAAGAGGCTCGCAAAGACGCAGCCAAGCGGCTCGAGTCCGCAGCCGGCGACAGCTGGCAAGCCGGCTGGTAGCGCTGCGACTCATCACGCGCTGCGTTAGGCTCGAACGATGACGACCTACCTCGTAACGGGCGCAACCGGCTTTATTGGTGGCAACCTCGCACAGCGGCTGCTGGCGCGCGGCGACACAGTACACGCGATCGTGCGTGAAGGATCGCGTGAACGCTTCGAGGCGAAGGCGCAGCATTGGCCCGGCGGCGAGAACCTAAAGGTCGTCAGTGGCGATCTGCTGGAGCCGATGATGGGAGTAGGCGAAGAATGGATCGCCGAGCACCGCGGCAAGATTGACCACGCATTCCACCTCGCCGCGATCTACGACATGACCGCCTCCGAAGCCCGCAATGAGGAGCTGAACACTGGTGGCACCGCTCATCTGCTGGAGCTGGTCGCCGAACTTCAGCCGGGCACGCTTCACCACGTCTCCTCTGTAGCCGTCGCAGGCTCCTACGAGGGCGTCTTTACCGAGCAGATGTTCGACGAGGGCCAAACCCTTCCGTCGCCTTACCACCGCACAAAGTTCGAATCGGAGAAGCTGGTGCGCGAGATGAGCGCCGTGCCGTGGCGGATCTACCGGCCGGCCGTTGTGATCGGCGATTCACGGACCGGCAAGATCGACAAGGTCGACGGGCCCTACTACTTCTTCAAGGCGATCCGCCGCGCGCGCAACGTTCTCCCCTCCTGGCTGCCACTGGTTGGCCCTGAGATTGGTGAGACGAACATCGTGCCGGTTGATTTCGTCGCCGACGCGATCGTTGAGATTGCTCACAAGCCGGGTCTCGACGGGAGCGCTTTTCACCTTGCTTCCCCGAAGATGATCTCCTCGGCCGCGGCGCTAAACGACTTCGCCAAGGCGGCCGATGCTCCCCACCTGGCGCTGCGACTGCCACCTGGCCCGCTCGACCCTCTGACAGCACAGACCAACGCGCTGCTCCGTTCGCTACCCGGCGTGACGACCGTCGCCGACACAGTGCTCGACGAGTTCGGCATTCCCGCTGAAGTGATTGAGCACACGGGCTTCACCTGCTCGTTTGACACAACACAGACCGATGCGGCGCTTGCCGGCAGCGGCATCGAGGTTCCAGCTTTGGCTGATTACGCTCAGGTTATCTGGGACTACTGGGAGAACCACCTCGACGCCGGTGGCTTCGCCAGCAGCTCGCTGCGCGCAGCACTGAACGGGCGAACCGTCGTGATAACCGGCGGCTCAAGCGGCATTGGCCGCTCAGCGGCGCTCGAGATAGCCGCCGCCGGCGGCACGCCGCTGCTTGTAGCCCGCTCGCTTGACAAGCTCGAAGAGGTAAAGGCCGAGATCGAGCTGGCCGGCGGCAGCGCCTACTGCTACTCCGCCGACCTCTCGGACATGGAATCGATCGACGAGCTTGTAACGACGATCCTCGCGCAGCACGCCTCGGTTGACATGATCGTCAATAACGCTGGCCGTTCGATCCGCCGCTCGCTCGCCAACAGCCTCGACCGATTCCACGATTACGAACGGACGATGCAGCTCAACTACTTCGGAGCGATCCGCCTCGTGATGGGCTTCATCCCGCACATGCAGCAGCGCCGCTTCGGGCACATTGTCAACGTTTCATCGATCGGTGTTCAGGCCAGCCCGCCGCGCTTTGGCGCTTACGTCGCTTCAAAGGCCGCGCTCGACGCCTGGACGCGCGTCGTAAGCTCGGAGCTGATCGGCGACAACATCACCTTCACGACGATCCACATGCCACTTGTGCGTACGCCGATGATCGCGCCGACGAAGATGTACGACCACTTCCCCGCGATCTCACCCGATGAAGCTGGGTCGATGGTCTGCGACGCCTTGCGTCGGAAGCCAAAGCAGATCAACACGAGGCTTGGGACGGTCGCGGAGGTCGGGTACGCGCTGGCACCAAAGCTGCTCGATCAGATTCTCAACGCCGCCTTCCGCGTATTCCCAGAGTCCGCGGCATCGTCCGGCCGAGAGGCTGCGCCGGAGCAGAAGGCCAGCATCGAACAGATGGCGATGGCCAACCTGATGAAGGGCGTTCACTGGTAAAGGTCAGAAGTGACGGGCTAGAATCACTATTCCTGACTTTGTGGTCAGCCGCCCCAAGTGATACTTTGCCGTTAGTCAAACGCGTTACCGAGGAGTTTGAGAGATGCCTGAAGTGAGCTTCCCCTTCACAGCAGCCGACGTTGAGCGCACCTGCACGCGCCTCTCGCAAGCGACGATGCTGCCCGGCACCGCCTTCACCGATCCGTCGGTTCTCGATTGGGAGCAGAAGAACTTCTTTCAGTCCGGCTGGGTCTGCGTTGGCCATCTCGGCCAGCTGCGTGAGCGCGGCCAATACATCTCCGCGCAGGTTGGGCCAACTAGCGTGCTCGTCGTTGCCGACGATGACGCCCTGCCGCGCGCCTTCATCAACAGCTGCCGCCATCGCGGCGCAAAAATCGTTGACGAGCCAGAAGGCCAGGTCCGGCGTCTGCGCTGCTCCTACCACGCCTGGTCGTACGGCTTCGACGGCTCGCTTACAAACGCGCCTTTCACCGACGACCTCGATGGCTTTGACGCAAGCTGCATGGGCCTGCACCCGGTCGACCTCGCCGTCGTCGAGGGGCTCGTGCTGATCGACCTCTCAGGTGAGGCTGGGCCACCGGCCGAGCACATCGGTGACCTCGCCAAAAAGCTCGCGCAGTACCGCCTCAGCGAGCTGAACCGCGGCGCCAAGGTTGTCTACGAGGTCAACGCGAACTGGAAGACGGTCGTCGAGAACTACAGCGAGTGCCTTCACTGCCCCGGCATCCACCCCGAACTAAACCGCCTGTCGCATTACCTGAGCGGCGAGACGATGAGCGGCGACGGCGCCTGGTGCGGCGGCTCGATGGACTTGGCCGAGGACGCCGAGACGATGGGCAAGGACGGTGGCGGCAATCACCGTGAGCCGATCGAAGGCCTCGGCGAAGCGGACCTGCGCACTGTCCTCTACTTCACGATCTTCCCTAACGCGATGGTCTCGCTGCACCCCGATTACGTGATGCTGCACACGCTCTGGCCGAAGGCACCAAACCTCACCGAAGTGACCTGCGAATGGCTCTTCGAGGACCGCACGATCGCCGCAGCCGCCTTCGACCCCAGCGACGCCGTCGAGTTCTGGGATCAAGTCAACCGCGAGGACTGGGGCGTCTGCGAACTGACCCAGAAGGGCCTCGGCGACGGCACGCTGCCATCCGGTCGCTACACGAAGCAGGAGGACGTCGGTCACAAGTTCGACGTAATCGTCGCGCACCGCTACCTAGAAGCGCTCGGCGCAGAAATTCCTGCCCGGAATTAGTGTCGGCGCACTGCGCTCGATTTGACATTGACCGCCAAATGGCGGTAAGAATAGTCACATGAACTCTAATTCTGAAGAGCCCATTGACGAAGCCGGCGTATCGCGCCGCTCACTATTTCTTCGCACCGGCGCAGCCGCGATCGGCACTGCAGCACTAGCGGGAGTCGCTGGCTGTGGCGACACCACGCCGGTATCGGAAAGCGGCGGCGGATCGGGGGGCAAAGGTCTGCTCGGCGATCCCACGGCAGGCGGCCCGGTTGACTCGGCAGGGATCCCGCTTGCTCGGCGGGATTACCCGGTCACGCTACCTCGCTTCCAGGATCCAGTCTCGGCCTCAGCCAAGCCCGAGACTGGCGGCGTGCTGAAGATCTATAACTACGCCGATTACGTCAACCCTGACGTGCTAAAAGCGTTCGGCAAACAGGAGGGCGTTGAAGTGAAGGTCACGACCTTCGACAACCTCGACGAGGCATTCTCAAAGCTGAGCACGGCCGGTCAAGAATATGACATCATCTTCTCGACCCCCGATCAACTCTCGAAGCTCGTGGGGCGCAAGCTGCTCCAGCCGCTGAACCCTGACCTAATCGGCAACCTGCAGAAAAACATCTGGGACGAGATCCAGAATCCGTTCTACGACGTTGACTCGCGCTATTCGGTTCCCTACACGGTCTACACGACCGGCGTTGGCTGGCGTAATGACAAAGTCACGATCGACCCCGCAAATCTGGAGAACGGCTGGGATGTGATGTGGGACACGACCAGCCAGCGCGGCAAGGTGCAGCTGCTCGACGACAAACGCGAAGCGCTTGGCATGGCAATGCTTCACGAGGGCCAGCCGAACATCAACACTGAGTCGCAGGCGTTCGTAAACAGCGCTCTCGCGGGCCTTGACACGATGGACAGCAAGATGCGGCCGAAGGTCCAAATCTCGGCTTACGAGACGCTCCCTGCTGGCCGCATCACGCTTGCCCAGCTCTGGTCGGGCGACCTACTCTCCGGGGCAATCAACTACATGCCAAAGGGCACGCCTGCATCGGTGATGTCTTACTGGTACCAGTCCGAAGGCGGGCCGGTTTTCAACGACATCATCACGATCGCTGCCGCATCAACGAAGCCGGTGATCGCGCACCGGTTCCTCAACTACATGATGCAGCCCGATGTCGCTTACGAGAACTTCGTTGGCTATACCGGGTACCAGCAGCCACAGAAGTCGCTCAACGCGGCGAAGCTGTTCGATGATGGCATTCTCCCCAAGGGACTAAGCAAAGCCGTTGTAACTCAGGATGCCTACGCTACGGGCAACGGGTTCCTCACCCTAACCGGAGAAGGAGAGCAGATCTGGGACAAGGCGTGGTCGAAGTTCCGGGCAGGCTAAGTTGACCAACAGAAGGATCTGGGGGTTCTTTGCAGCCCCCGGAATGGGATGGCTACTGGTCTTCTTCGTGGTGGCTTTCTATGCCGTCGTCAGCGTCGGGTTCGGCAACGTAAACACGCTCTACCAACCGATTCCGTACTGGAATCCGCTCGACTGGAACTTCGGCTACATGATCGAGGCAATTCAGTCCGTGCTCCCAGGCGGGCAAACCTGGCCGGTGGTGGTCAGGACCGCGATCTACATCGGTGCCGCGATCACTCTCTCACTGCTGATCGGTTATCCGGTGGCTTACTACGCGTCACGGCATGCCGGCCGCTGGCGTGGGTTGGTTGTTGTGCTGCTAATTCTGCCGTTCTGGATCTCCTACATCATGCGCATGTACGCTTGGACCAACCTGCTCGCCCCCGACGGCTATGGATCAAAGTTGCTGAGCGCGCTCTCGATCGATTCGCTGCTCTCCTCGGTCGGATTGCTCGACGGCACCGACTGGCTCGGCGGCCAAGGAATCACCGTCATCCTCGCGCTCGTTTACGGATACGTGCCGTTCATGATCCTCCCGCTCTTCGCTTCGCTAGACAGAATTGACCAGCGCGTGATCGAAGCGGCCCGCGACCTCGGCGCGCCGCCAGAGAGTGCCTTCCGTCGGGTAATCCTGCCCCTGTCGAAGCCAGGCATTCTTGCCGGCCTAGTGCTCGTCGCGCTGCCGATGGCCGGCGATTACTACACACAGACGCTGATGAGTGCGTCGCCAGCAACCAGCATGATCGGAAACACGATCAACGACTACATCCAAGGCGGGCCAGAGAAGCCGCTTGGCGCCGCAATGACGATGCTGCTCTCGGCCGTGCTGCTGATGTTCATGCTCTATTACCTGCGAACGCTGAGGCGTGAACAGGGCGAGGTGGCAGCGTGAGCACGGCGTCGGTCGAAAAGGCGGCCGAGCTGCGGCAGTCAAAGCGACCGCGCTTTTCGCTCGGTAACCCTTGGAGCAAGCCTCGCTTCCTCGTTGGATTCACGTGGATCTACGTCCTCTGGTCGCTGCTCCCGGTGCTGCTGGCAATCCGTTTCGCCTTCAACGAGGGACGCTCGCGAACGGCGCTTCAGGGTTGGTCAACGAAGTGGTTCTTCGGCGATTCCAACTTCAGCGTGTTTGGCGACCCAACACTGCAGGATGCGCTCACCCACAGCCTCGTGCTGGCGGGCATAGCGATGCTGATCGCCACGCCTCTGGGAATCATGCTTGCGATTGGGCTCCAGCGCTGGCGGGGCCGCGGCTCAGGCCCCGCCAACGTGGTTGCGTTGCTACCGCTTGTAACCCCTGAGCTGGTCTTTGCGGTCGGCCTCTTCCTCCTCTTCACGACGGTCCTGGCGTCTATCGGCCTTGGGACAACTGCGCAGGCCATCGGCCACGTCACATTCTCGATGTCATTCGTCGTCGTGATAGTTCGCGGCCGCCTCGTAACGATCGGCCCCGATGTCGAAGAGGCGGCAGCCGACCTCGGCGCGCCACCACTGGCAGTCATCTGGCGCGTGCTGCTGCCACTGCTGGCGCCTGCTATCGCGGCCAGCCTGCTGATCGTCTTCGCCTTGTCGATTGACGACTTCGTGGTTAGCCAGTATCTCGCCTCGGGCTCCGACACGACGACCGTGCCGATGCGAATCTACGCTCAAGCGCGCGCCGCTCCGACGCCGGCGCTCAATGCGCTCGCGACACTGATGCTGGCATTCACCTTGATAGCGCTCGGCCTAGCGTACGTAGTCTTCCGCTTCTTAAGTCGCGGCGAAAAAGGTGGCTCGGCAATCGAACAGATTGCCTCAATCGACTCTGGAGGTGGACGATGAGCGAAGGAGATATCCGGCTCGAACGGCTGGTTAAGAACTACGGTGATGTGGTTGCAGTCGACGGAATCGACTTGCACATTCCGCCAGGCGAATTCTTCACGATGCTCGGGCCGTCAGGCTGCGGCAAGACGACCACGTTGCGGATGATCGCCGGCTTTGAGCGCCCAACCGCAGGGGCAATCTTGCTCGATGGTGCCGAGATGTCAGGAACACCGCCGCACAAGCGCCGCGTCAACACGGTCTTCCAGAACTACGCCCTCTTCACGCACAAGACGGTCGCAGAGAACGTTGGCTTCGGGTTGCGTTACCAGAAGGTCAGCAAGGATGAAGCCAAGCGCCGCGTCGATGCCGTGATGGAGATGGTTCAGATCAGCGAGCTTGGCGAACGGCGTACCTCGGAGCTTTCAGGCGGCCAGCAGCAGCGCGTCGCTCTGGCCCGGGCGCTCGTCCTCGAAGCGCCGGTGCTGCTGCTCGACGAGCCGCTCGGCGCGCTCGACGCACGCTTGCGGCTTGACCTTCAGATTGAGCTCAAGAGAATCCAAGAGCAGCTCGAAGTGACCTTCATCTACGTCACGCACGATCAGGACGAAGCGTTGACGATGAGCGACCGCGTCGCCGTGATGAAGGGCGGCCGAATCGAGCAATGCGACGTGCCCCAGAAGCTCTACGAGCAGCCGAACACCGCCTTCGTCGCCAACTTCCTTGGCTCGGCAAACCTGCTCAGCGTCGAAGCGCGAGCTGCAGGCGCCGGCTGCGACGTGATTCTCGGCAACTTCACGCTGAAGAGTGAAAGCAGCCCTGAGCAGGCGGGCGTCGGAACGGCGATGATTCGCCCCGAGTACGTAAAGCTCGAGCCACACGGCAGCGAGGGCGAAAACCGCCTTCCGGGGATGGTCGAAGAGGTCGTCTACATGGGCTTCCACCAGGACGTCCGCGTGCGGCTTGCAAGTGGTGATCTGATTCGGGCCGACGTTCCAAACGACGGCGACTCGCCGGAGTACGAACAGGGGAACGCCGTTTCGGTCCACCTCCGCGCTGCAAACCTTCGTGTGCTTGACGACTACCCTGACGAAGAGTCTGATCGAGCCGCCGAGTCTGACGACATCGCAGCGTCGGCAGCGGAGTAGTGGCGGATCCAGTTGTCAACTGTTGCCGGACGGGGGCGCAAGCGCGACGCCGAGACCGAGTTCGGGCGCGATTGCAGCCCAGATCTGCTCGCGCGCGTACTCCAGCGTGATCGCCGGATCCCCTATCAGAGTGCGAATTCCAAAGCCGTCGATCAACGCCAACAGGCGGTTTGTGATCAGCTCAACGTCGCCGCCGACAAACTCGCCGCTTTCAATGCCGGCGCGCAGCTCGAGCTCGAACCAGTCGTACAGCTTGGCGTAGAGCCGAGCGGCAAAATCGCGCAGGTCCGGCTCCCTCGCGGCGCGCAGCCAGAGTTCGACCCACAGCACGAAATCATCGTGCAATGCGTCCGAAGTGGGCAGGCAGATGTCGATCATCTCGGCCAGCCGCTGCACCGACGTGGCGTCCTCACCGAGCTCTTCGCCAACGCGCATCTGCGCGGCATGATCGTAGGAATATGCGAGTGCCTCGGCCAGCAGCAGATCGCGCGTTTCAAAGTGGTAGTGAACCAGCGCGGTCGATACGCTGGCCTCATTGGCGACGCGGGCGACGCGCACGCCATCGGTGCCCTCTTGCGCAATACGCTTGACTGCCGCCTCGAGAATTTGATCGCGCATCGACACTGTTAAGCGAAGCTTAGTCCCCGACCGGAATGAGAAGACAATGACCGCAGCAGCCAACTCCCCAGCCCCCGCTGACGTTCTGACTCTCAGCGAGTCGGAGCTTGAGCTTCAGGCTCGCGCACGCAAGTTCGCCGACGAAATCCTCCAGCCGCTCGAGCTCGAAGCGGAGATGAACGGCGGCCATCTTCCTGCCGCCGCGCTGCAACAGATCAGGGAGGAGGCCCTGAAGCGCAAGCTCAGCGGCGGCCTGCACGCTGCAGAGCACGGCGGCAACAGTTGGACCCACGTCGAATGGTTCCTCGTCGAAGAGCAGCTCGGGCGAATCACAAACGCCGTCTCTTGGCACATGCCAACGGCCTACAACGTGCTCGCACACGGCTCGCCGGAGCAGATCGAGAAGTACCTGCTGCCAGGGCTGCGTGGCGAGACGCATGACGCATACGCGGTTACCGAGGAGCACGCTGGCTCGGACCCGTCGGGGATAACGACGACGGCCGTCAAGGATGGCGACGGCTGGACGATCAGCGGCGAGAAGTGGTTCG
The DNA here is from genome assembly GCA_030725785.1 of Solirubrobacteraceae bacterium. GTDB lineage: Bacteria > Actinomycetota > Thermoleophilia > Solirubrobacterales > Solirubrobacteraceae > F1-60-MAGs163. The sequence goes on along the minus strand of JANRFB010000066.1, from coordinate 1,109 downwards.
TCACCTACGGCGACGTGGCCGCCGTGTTCATCGTGATGGCCAACGCGATCGTTGACGGCGAGCCGCAGGGCACGCTCTTCTTGATCGATGCCGATACAGACGGGATTGAAGTAGTTGACAACCCGCCGTTCACGCACACCTACCCGCACGGCCACCCGACGATCCGCTTCAACGACGTGAAGGTCGGCGACGACGCGATAATCGGCGGTCTCGGCGGCGGCGATGCGCTTCAGCGCGACTGGTTCTCAGAAGAGCGGCTCGGGATCGCAGCCCGTTGCGGCGGCGCGATGACGCGGCTGCTGGAGGAGACGACCGCGTGGGCGATCGAGCGCGAGCAGGGCGGCTCGCGGATCATCGATTACCAGGGCGTCTCATTCCCGCTCGCTGACTCGGCCGCCGACTTAGCTGCCGGGCGACTTCTTGGCCTCTACACCGCGCGCCTTGCCGACGCGGGCGCCGACCCGAAGTTGATTCATGCCAAGTCATCGATGGCGAAACTCTTCATGAGCGAGGCAGCGAACCGCTGCGCCGACCGCTGCCTGCAGATCTTCGGCGGCCGCGGCTACATGCGCAGCAACATTGCTGAACGCTTCTGGCGCGAGCTGCGCGTCGATCGGATCTGGGAAGGCACGAGCGAAATTCAGCGGTTGATCATCGCCCGCTCGCTCGAGCGCCGCGGCGTTGAGCGAGTAATTAACTAGTGGACCTCAGCCGGCTTCTGGACCCGAAGTCGATCGCCGTCGTCGGCGCAAGCGAACGCGCGGCATCGTACGGTGGCGAGGCGCTGCTGAACCTCAAGCGGATCGATTACAGCGGCAAGGTTTACGCAGTTAATCCAGGGCGCGACGAGGTCCATGGCATCGACTGTTTCGCGTCGCTAGCTGATCTGCCTGAAGCGCCTGATGCCGTAATCGTCGCGATCCCTGCCGAGCAAGTAGCGGCTGTGATTGAGCAGGCCGGGGCGCTCGGCTGCGGCGGCGCAGTTGTTTTCGCGGCTGGATTCTCCGAATCGCGCGAGGGCGAGCAGCATCAGGCCGAACTGATCGCCGCCGCCGCCGCTCACGATCTGCCGGTCTGTGGCCCGAACGGCAATGGAATCGTCTCGATCG
>JANRFB010000065.1 GCA_030725785.1 Solirubrobacteraceae bacterium | reverse complement strand
CGTTCGTTTGACATCTACTCGCGCCTTCGAAACGAGCGAATCATCTTCCTCGGCAGCCAAGTTGACGATCAGATCGCCAACCTCGTCGTTGCGCAGCTCCTACACCTTGAGTCGCAGGATCCGGATAAAGACATCTCGATCTACATCAACTCACCAGGGGGATCGGTCTATTCCGGCCTCGCGATCTACGACACGATGCAGTTTGTCAAGCCTGACGTGTCAACTATCTGCGTCGGCATCGCGATGTCGATGGGTGCACTGCTTCTCGCAGGTGGGGCGCCAGGGAAGCGGATGGCGCTGCCGAACGCGAAGATTCTGATCCACCAAGTTAGCTCCGGTTTTGAAGGCCAAGCGACAGACATTGAGATCCACGCCAAGGAGATCATCGACGTCCGCCAGCGGCTTGATCACATCCTCGCCGAGCACACCGGCCAGGAATACGACAAGGTCCGCGGCGACACTGAACGTGACTACTTCATGTCGGCCGAAGAGGCCGCAGAGTACGGGATTATTGACAAGGTGATCGCCAAGCATTAGCTGGGCGGCGCCTGCGTTTAGACGAAGGGGAAAGCAATGGCGCGTCCAACCGATTCAAGCGAGCAGCTGCTCTGCAGTTTCTGCGGCAAGTCGCAGCGGCAGGTCAAGAAGCTGATCGCCGGCCCCGGCGTCTACATCTGCGACGAATGCATCGACCTCTGTAATGAGATCATCGATGAAGAGCTCTCAGTTCCATCATCGTTTGACGTTGAAAACCTCCCTCGCCCGAAGGAGATTTACGACTTCCTCGACGAATACGTAATCGGCCAAGACGAGGCTAAGCGGACGCTTTCGGTTGCCGTCTACAACCACTACAAGCGAATCCAGATGTCGCAGGGCGACGACAACGAGATCGAGCTGCAGAAGTCAAACATCCTGCTGCTCGGCCCAACCGGCTGCGGCAAGACGCTGCTGGCTCAGACACTCGCCAAGCTGCTCAACGTTCCCTTTGCGATCGCTGACGCAACGGCGCTGACTGAGGCAGGTTACGTCGGTGAAGACGTCGAGAACATTCTGCTGAAGCTGATTCAGGCGGCCGACTACGACGTCAAGAAGGCCGAGACTGGGATCATCTACATCGATGAGGTCGACAAGGTTGCTCGCAAGTCGGAGAGCCCTTCGATCACTCGCGACGTCTCCGGCGAGGGAGTGCAGCAGGCGCTGCTGAAGATCCTCGAGGGAACGACCGCGAGCGTGCCGCCACAGGGTGGCCGCAAGCATCCACACCAGGAGTTCCTCACGATCGACACGACCAACATCCTCTTCATCTGCGGCGGCGCCTTCGCCAATCTCGACAAGGTGATCGAGAAGCGGGTTGGCCACAAGGGAATCGGTTTCGGGGCCGCAATCTCGGCCCGCAGCGAACATGACCCCGGCAAGATCTTTGCTCAATGCCTTCCGGAGGATCTCGTCAATTACGGCCTTATCCCTGAGTTCATTGGCCGCCTCCCAGTGACCAGCGCCGTTCACCAGCTCACGCGCGCCGATCTGATTTCGATCCTGACTGAGCCGCGAAACGCGCTCACAAAGCAGTTCCAAACCTTCTTCGCCTTCGACGGGATCGAGCTGGTTTTTGCCGACGACGCACTCGACTCCGTCGCCGACAAGGCGCTGGAGCGAGAGGCTGGCGCTCGCGGGCTGCGCTCAATCATCGAAGAGGTCCTGCTCGAGGTTCAGTTTGAGCTGCCTTCGCGTGGTGACGTGAAGAAGTGCGTCGTAACGCGCGAGTCAGTCGAGAACGGCTTCCCGCCGACGCTTGTGACCGAATCGCAAGCCGGCGGCCTTGACGAACAGCTCCCCGAAGCAAGCTAGAGCGATGAAGCCGACGCTTAAGACGATTCCTTGGATGGCGGCGATGCAGGCGACGATGGTCGTCACCGACCACTGGCGCCGGCTCGACAGTAACGATCGTTCGAAGGTGCTGAAGACACTCGCCGACTCACGAGGCCTTCCTAACCGAATGACGGCGGCGCAGCGCGAGCACCTGATCGAGGTCGCCCGCATGATCGACCACCGCGGCTTGATGGCCGACCTCGCTCCGATCCGCGTTCCGGGGCTACGCGGCGGGCGCAAGAATCGCTGAGTAATCGCTTTACGGGTCGCTCGTCGTAGACTCAGCCGCCGTGCCTGACTTTGCTGAGAAAACACGTTTCGAGCCGGCTGAGGCCGAGCCGCTCATGATGCAGCGCTGGCTCGACTCCGGCCTCTTCCACGGCGACGTCGAAGTGAGCGACTCTGAGAACTACTCGATCGCGATTCCTCCTCCGAACGTGACCGGCGCTCTGCACATGGGCCATGCGCTTAACGGTTCGATCCAAGACGCGCTGATTCGTTACCACCGCATGCGCGGTCAGAACACGGAGTGGATACTCGGAACCGACCACGCCGGAATAGCGACACAGACGCAAGTTGAAAAGAAGCTGGTCGAAGAAGGAAGCTCACGCGAAGAGCTAGGGCGCGAGGCATTCGTTGAGCGCGTCTGGGAGTGGCGAAATCAGTTCGGCGGAACGATCATCGAGCAGTTCGGCCGTCTCGGCGCATCGTGCGATTACGAGCGTGAGCGCTTCACGCTCGATGATGGCTATGAGCGCGCTGTGCGCCAAGTCTTCTGCGATCTCTATGCCGACGGGGCGATCTACCGCGACCAATACCTCGTCAACTGGGACCCAGGCAGCCAGTCGGCGATCTCGGATCTTGAGGTAGAAGAGCGCGAAGTAACCGATACGCTTTTCGAGATCGCCTACCCGCTTGCCGACGGCAGCGGCGAAGTTATAGTCGCAACGGTGCGGCCGGAGACGATGCTCGGCGATAGCGCTGTGGCCGTAAACCCCTCCGATGAGCGCTTCAAACACCTGATCGGCCAGCGCGTCAAGTTGCCTTTGACTGGTCGCGAACTTGAGATTATTGGCGACGACTACGTCAAGACCGATTTCGGTACTGGAGCGCTGAAGATCACGCCAGCGCACGACCCGAACGACTTTGAGATTGGCCGCCGCCACGGGCTCGAGGAGATCATCGTGATCGGTGAAGACGGCGCGATGACCGACTTGGCCGGAGAGTTTCGCGGGATGAAAGCGGCCGAGGCACAGGTGGCCGTGGTCGCGGCGCTGCGCGAGCAAGGTTTGCTGCGTGGCGAAGAGGCCTACGTCCACGCCGTGCCTTTCTCGCATCGTTCAGGTGAACGGATCGAGCCGCTGATCTCGCTGCAGTGGTTTATGAAGATGGATGAGCTTGCTCCACCGGCAATTCAGGCCGTCAAAGATGGTCGCGTCAAGATTCACCCACCGAGCCAATCGAAGCGCTACACCGATTGGCTCGAGGAGATTCGACCCTGGTGCATCTCGCGCCAGCTCTGGTGGGGTCATCGGCTCCCGGTCTGGTATCGCGGTGATGAGACCTACGTTGGGATGGAAGAGCCCGACGGCGATGGCTGGGTCCGCGAAGAGGACGTGCTCGACACTTGGTTCAGCTCGGCGCTGTGGCCGTTCGCAACGCTCGGTTGGCCGGACGAAACGCCCGAATACAAGGCCTTCTACCCGACCGATGTGCT
>JANRFB010000064.1 GCA_030725785.1 Solirubrobacteraceae bacterium | reverse complement strand
CGAAGACGAGCGCTTCGAGCCGCTCGGGGTGGGCCTGGGCGATCGTCTCAACGTTGGCCATTCCGGCCGCGGTCTCGATCAAGACGTAGAGCGCGATTGGTTCCTTGATTCCCATCGCAGCTTCGATCTGCTCGAGCATCGTTGCGACGAGGTGTACGTCGGCGGCGCTACTGACCTTCGGGATCAGGATTGCGTCAAGGTTGTTGCCGGCCTGCTCGACGACATCAACGATGTCGCGGTAGCACCAGTAGGTGTCGAGGCCGTTGATCCGCACTGAAACTGAGCAGGCGGACCAGTCAAGATCATTGAGCGCTGCGATCACGTTCAGTCGCGCTTGAACTTTGTCGTCGGGTGCAACGGCATCCTCAAGGTCAAGGAAGACGACGTCGGCTCCGGCCTCAGGCGCGCGCTCGAGCATCCTCTCATTGCTACCGGGAACGGCTAGTTCAGAACGGTGTAGTCGGTGGGTCATCGCCATGTCAGTCTCTCCTTTGAGGTGCGAGCGCCGCAGTGAACCACACCACTATGGCGGCTGTCAAAACGCCCTCTTGGCTGCGCATCAAGGGTACGTCAGTGTTTAAGGTAGTTTTAGAGCTTAGTCGATGAATGCCGCGAAAATTTTATAGTTTCAGCTATTGATCCTATTTGTTCGAACGGGCAGGGTACGCGAATGACAAATACCCCGATCGAAGCCATCAACGTCGAACCGCGGCTGCTCTGCGGCCCCGGCCCAGCAAACATCAGTCCCGACGTCCTGAGCGCGCTGAGCAAGCCGCTGCTCGGGCACCTGGACCCGGACATGTACGAAATTCTGACTGCGCTCGCTTCGATGACGGCGAAGGTCTACCAGCGCGACGAGGGCGACGGCATGACCTTGCCGATCAGCGCTACCGGCACTTCGGGGATGGAGGCGGGGATCGCTGCGCTTGTCGAGCCAGGCTCAACCGTGATCATCGGCGTCAACGGCTACTTCGGTCGCCGCCTAGTTGAGATCGCAAGCCGCTACCACGCCAACGTCGTTGAGGTCGAGGCGGAGTGGGGGCAGGCGGTAACAAACGAGGCACTGCTTGAAGCACTGGCGCAGAACCCGGATGCGCGACTAATGGCTGTCGTCTACGCCGAAACTTCGTCTGGCGTGCGTCACGACCTTGCCGAGCTAGGTGAGGCGATGAAGGACAACGACACCTTCCTGATGGCCGACTGCGTTACCGCTCTTGGTGGAATCGAAGTAGCGCTCACAGAGTGGGGCGTTGACTACGCCTACAGCTGCTCGCAGAAGTGCCTTGCGATGAGCCCCGGCATGTCGCCGATCTCGATCTCGCAGCGAGCGTTGGAGTTCATGCGCAGCCAGCCGAAGCCGAGCACCTTCTATCTCGACCCGCAGCTGCTCGAGGCTTACTGGCTGGCGCGCCCGGCGGCCTACCACCACACGCTGCCTTCGCCGCTCGTCTTCGGCCTCCACGAGGCGCTTCGCGAGGTGCTGAACGAAGGCCTCGAAGCGCGCTGGGCCCGCCACGCTGAGGCCGGCGCCTACCTGCAGGCCGCGATGGCCGAGCGCAATATGGAACTGCTCGCCGACCCAGCCCACCAGCTGCCGCAGCTGACTGCAGTGCTCGTCCCTGAAGGAATCGATGGCCCGGGCGTGCAGAAGCAGATGTTGCGCGAGCACGGAATTGAGATCGGCGGCGGCCTGCCAGGCGCGCCTGCGATGTGGCGCTTTGGGCTGATGGGCTACAACGCCAACATCGCGACTGCCGACAGAGTGCTGGCCGCGTTTGACGCAGTGATGGCCGACGCGCCGACGTTGGCTGCAGCGTAATAGCAGCTAATCGGCCTCGAGCCGCTTGCGGATCTCGCGCGGGACGTCGACAGGCTGCGGAGCCTTCCAGTCGCGTGAACGGGCCGCAATCCGCAGCCCGAAGATGATGAGCGCGGCAACGACTGCGGTCTCGTTTGCCGGCGCGCCTAGCTCGATTGCTATGACATAGACGATCAGCCCAGCGAAGGCTGCCGTCGCGTAAAGATGGCCGCGCTGGAAGATTCCCGGTGGCTTCGCCGTCATCAGGTCGCTGATAACGCCACCGCCAAGCCCCGCTATTAGCCCTACGAGGATTGCTGGCACGGGGCTAATTCCGTTCGCGAGCGCTTTGTTCGCGCCGGTTACGCCGTAGAGACCAAGAGCGGCAGCGTCGAAGATCAGCAGCAGCCAGGCGAGCTTCGTCACCTGGTGCGCTAGCACGGCGACTACAGCGGAGGCGATGACAGCGGCGACGATGTACCAGGGGTTCTTCAGCGCCACCGGGAGCTGGTTGAGCAGAATGTCGCGCAGCAGGCCTCCGCCTAGGCCCGTGAGAATGCCGAGCGCAACGACGCCGGTGATGTCAAATTTGGCTCGCACCGCAACCAGCGAACCGCCTAGTGCCGATGCCGTTACCGCGGCGAGGTCGAGCCAGAGCGGTGTCTGTACGGGATCAGGGATCACGCAAAGGAAAACTAGAGCGCGCGGCGGATGCGTCAGAGCGCAGAAGTAGTCTCTCGCGGATGTCAACCGCCACCGCTGCAGCTGCAGTCGACAACGTCAACCCCAAGCGCTGGCTCTCGCTGCTTGCGCTCTGCACACTGACCGGCCTGGTCTGGCTCACTGCGACTGACATCTCGATCGCCTTGCCAACGATCGGAAAAGCCTTCGGCGGTTCGATGGACAGCCTTCAGTGGGCAGTCAACGGTTACTTCCTCGCCGGTTCGCTGATCGTGCTTGGCGGGCGGCTTAGCGACATGAAGGGCCGCCGGAAGGTCTTCGTCGCCGGTGGCGTACTGCTGCTGATCGGGTCGGTCATCGCAGGTAGCGCCAGTGGCACCGAGCAGCTTGTGATCGGCCGCGTGATCGAAGGTGTCGGCGCCGCCGCCATTCTTCCCTCATCGCTCGCAATCGTCGCGGTTCAGTTCCCCGAGAACGAACGCGCCCGAGCGATCGGGATCTGGATTGCCGTCGCCTGGGGCGGGCAAGGGGTCGGGCCGCTAATCGGTGGCGGCCTGATCGAAGCATTCGGCTGGGCGTCAATCTTCTGGATCAACTTGCCGCTCGGTATCGCCGCGATCTGGCTTGTGATTAAGACCACGCCGGAGACGTACAACACGCGTGAGGGAGCGAAGCTCGATGTTCCCGGGGCGATCGTGATTACGGGTGCTTTGGTGCTGCTCTCCTACGGGCTAGTCAAGTGCGACACCGCCAGCGCGTCGCAACTGCTGCTCTACTTCGGCGGCTCTGTTGCCCTCTTCGCGCTCTTCGTTCTCGTCGAGTCGAAGGCCAAGGAACCGCTCGTGCCGCTCTCGGTTTTCCGCCGCGCCGCCTTCATGGGCGCCGTCTCCGCCAACCTGCTGGCGAACATCGTCTTCTCGGCCGTGATTTTCATCATGGCGCTCTACCTCCAGGTCGTGATGGGCTACGGCGCGCTGAAGGCCGGTGCGCTGCTGCTACCGGCGACGCTGGTTGTGCTGGCCGTCAACGTGATCGGCGAACGGATGACGCAAAGGCAGGTTTATAGGCTGCCAATTGCGCTCGGAATGGTAATCCTCGGCATCGGCACTCTGTTCTTGACCGGCCTTGGCGGCAGCTACGCCTCGCTGCTGCCGGGGTTCATTCTCGTCGGCGCCGGGATTGGCCTGCAGATCACACCGGCCGCCGAGCTGGCAGTCGGCTCTTCTGGCGCCGGCGAGGGCGTTGCATCGGGCGTCTTCAAGGCGATGAGCATGATCGGCGGCTCACTTGGCGTCGCGATTTCAACGGCGGTCTTCCAGAACGTCGCCGTCAAGACCTTCGACGAGCCTGCCAACAGCGCTCTCCTCAGTGGCACTCCGCAGTCGAACCTGCTCGACGTTCTCGTCGGTTCACAGCCGACCTCGACGCTCTCAGACAGCGCGCTGCAGATCGTCTACGACGCCTTCGACAACGGCGGCGGTGCGGCGATGGTCTTCTGCGCAGCCGTCTGTGTCGTAGGCGCGGTGCTCGCCTTCTTCCTACTTAAAGGTGCGAAGACTGATTCTGACGCGGAGCTGGCCGGGCTCTAATCAGCTGCAGTGGTCGCTCTGTCCGCGACCTATACTTCGCCAATGGGGAAGAGGGGACTTCTAGCTGGTTTGGTCTTGAGCGCCGTGCTGCTGATTCCGAGCGCTTCGGCGTTCGCGGCGCCGACCGAGATGACCTTCACCTCCGCGCCGGTCAAGGTCGGCGGTTACTCGGTTGAGCGAAACTCCTCGTACGGCCCGCCGCTGAAGGTTGATCGGCCGGTTGGCGACGGTTTCATCACTGCGATGTCGGTAGATGTCGTTGACGTCAAGACCGGCAAAGAGGTGCCGATCAACCGGATCATGCTCCATCACATTGTCTTTGCTGCCTACGGCGGTCCGGCCGGAGTTACGCCGTTCTATGGCGATGGAGAGGAACGGGCGGTAATGAAGCTGCCGCCGGGCTACGGCTACCCGGTCGACGCGGCCGAGAAGTGGTACATGGTCTGGATGCTGATGAACCACCGCGCGCAGACCGATTCGGTCAAGATTCGCTGGCGCCTGACGTGGGACACGAACCCCAACTTAAGGCCGGTCAAGCCGATGACCTTTGATGCTTCGCGCAGCGCCCAAGGCTTGGTCTACAGCGTCCCCGGAGGGGGCAAGCCAGGCTCATCGCACGTGCGAACGCAGACGCTGAAGGCGCCGTTCAACGGCCGTATCGTCGCCGGGCTCGGCCACGTCCACGGAGGTGCCAAAGAGTTGACGCTTAGTCAGCCAGGTTGCGGTGACAGGGCGATCTACCGCTCAAAGCCAACCTGGGGGGCGGCCAGCAACCCGTTTTATAAGGTCAAGCCGGTCCTGCACGAGCCCGGGCCGATCAACATGAGTCGGATCGAAAGCAGCACCGGCATTGCGGTGCGGGCAGGCGAGGATCTGAAGCTCTCGTCGATCTATGACGCGGAACTACCCCACACACGCGTGATGGGCCTAATGCTGGTCTACATCGCCCGCGACGATTCGCCTTCCAGCGGCTGCGCGAGTCTCCCGGGTGACCTGAAACAGGTCGGGACGAAGATCAAAGGCCGCAGCCGCGTGCCTGTATTCCCCGTCCCGTTGATCGGGCTCAATTCGAAGGGTCGCGCGGTTGAGGTTGCTCGGCCTCCGGGGCCGACATGGGTGACAGGGCTGAGCGCCCGTCTGGACGTTGGCGACTCTTTCTACACGCGCCAGAACATCTCGATTGCCCAAGGCGGCTCCGTGACCTGGGCCTTTGGCAGCGTGCTCCAGCACGACGTCACGGTTGCCGACGGGCCGCGCGGCTTTAACTCCGACTGGATGAAGGCCGGCCAGAGCTTCACTAAGCGCTTTGACGTGCCCGGCAAGTACAAGCTCTTCTGCTCGCTGCATCCGGTTCAGATGACGCAGGTCGTCACGGTGCGGCCGAAGCGCGCTGGCTGACCGCGGCCGCGATAGGATTACGAAGCCTGCGGGCGAGGTGTTGTGGTTGCACAGGAGCCTTCCAAGCTTCTAGGGCGGGTTCGATTCCCGTCGCCCGCTTGCACACAGTTGAAGGGCCACGGGGAGTGGCGCAGTCTGGTAGCGCACCCGGCTGGGGGCCGGGCGGTCGCAGGTTCAAATCCTGTCTCCCCGATAGCTGAGTGTTTGCTGGAGTAAAGTCCGGCGGGTGCATGGCCTAGTGCTATTCGCCGTTCCGTTCTTCATCGTCTTCCTGGTTCTGGAGGCGGTTTCGTTCAAGATCGCCAAGGCTGAGGACGGGATCGTCGGCTATGAACGCCGCGACACCGCGACGAGCTTGACGATGGGCGTCGGCAGCGTTGTAATCGGCGCTGTTTGGGCGCTGGTCGTAATCGTCTTCTACGCAGCGCTCTACACGATCAGCCCGCTGCGGATGCCGACCGACCAGGTCTGGCCTTGGGTGCTGCTCTTTTTCCTCGACGACCTCGCCTTCTACGCCTACCACCGCATCAGCCACGAGGTACGCGTCTTCTGGGCCAGCCACGTAGTGCACCACTCAAGCCAGCATTACAACCTCTCGACGGCGCTGCGCCAGCCGTGGGTGCCGATCACAGCAGTCCCGTTCTGGGCGCCGCTGGCGCTGCTCGGTTACCAGCCGTGGATGATCTTCGCCATGCAGTCAGTCAGCCTGATCTACCAGTTCTTCCTCCACACCGAACGGATCCACCGCTTCCCAAGGCTGGTTGAGTTCATCTTCAACACGCCATCGCACCATCGCGTCCACCACGGCACCAACGACCTCTACCTCGACCGCAACTACGGTGGCATCCTGATCATCTGGGACAGGCTCTTTGGCAGCTTCGAACCGGAGGATGAGAAGGCGGTCTACGGGCTGACGACGAACATCGAGACTTTCAACCCGGTGCGCGTGGCCTTTCATGAGTACGTGGCCGTCTGGAATGACGTGCGCCATGCGCACGGGCCGCGCAACAAGCTCGGCCACCTCTTCGGCGGCCCCGGCTGGCAGCAGGGGGACAAGGGCCGTGGCCTCGCTGGCGCGCAGGCGCGTGCCGCCGGTTCGGAGCCAAAGGTCGCGGCGTGGAATAAGTCGAGCGTTGCTGATCCGGTAGAGCGCGGTCCGGCGGCTGGGACGAGCTAGAGCACGATGATCTGACGCACCGCTTCGCCTGAGGCGAGGCGGTCGAAGCCTTCGTTGATCTCGTCGAGCTTCAAGCGGCCGCTGATTAGCTTCTCGACCGGAAGTTTTCCAGCGCGCCAGTAGTCGAAGAGCTGCGGCAGCATCTCTCTCGGATTTGCGGAGCCGAGGTAGGAGCCTTTCAGCGTTCGTTCCTCGGCGACGAGGCTGACGGCGGGGATCGAGAGCATCGCCTCGGGGTTGGGCAGGCCGACGGTCACCGTGATGCCGCCCCGGCGAGTCGCCAGGTAGGCGGTTTCAAGAACCTTCGCTGATCCTGCCGTCTCAATCACGCGGCCCGGGCCGCCGTCGGTCATCGCTTTGAGCTCTTCGACTGTGCCGGGGCCGCCCTCAAGCGCGTCGTCGGCCCCAATCTCCAGCGCCAGCGCTCGTTTGTGCTCAACCGGGTCGATAGCGATCACGCGCCCAGCGCCGGCCAGCTTCGCGCCCATAACTGCTGCCAGCCCGACGCCACCAAGGCCGAAGACGGCAACGGTCTGCCCGGGCTCAATCTCTGCCGCGTTGAGTGCGGCGCCAACGCCGGTGAGGACGGCGCAACCGAAGAGCGAGGCGAGCTCGTAGGGGAGGTCGTCCGGAATCTTGATCGCTGAAAGCTCGGAGACGATCGTTTGCTCGGCAAAGGCGCTGATTCCAAGGTGATGGTGGAGCAGCTCGCCTTCTTCGCCGCTCCAGCGCCGCTCGCCCGATGTAAGCGTCCCTGCCGTGTTCGCTGCGGCTCCCGGCACGCAGAGCGCCGCGCGGCCCGCTAGGCAGGCCTCACACTCGCCACAGGAGGGGACGAAGGCCAGTACTACACGATCACCGACCTTGAAATCACTGACGCCGGAGCCGATCTTCGTTACCTCGCCGGCTGCCTCGTGCCCGAGCACGATCGGCACCGGCCTCGGGCGATCACCGTTGATCACCGAGAGGTCGGAGTGGCAGAGTCCGGCGGCGTGAATCTTGATCGTTAGCTCACCAGCGCCGGGCTGATCTAGCTGAAGCTCGCGGATCTGGATCGGCTCGGTTGAAGCGAACGGGCCAGGATCACCGCTGCGCATCAGCACGGCGGCGCGCACGCTCGTCACTTAAGCGACCTGCAGGCGCTCAAAGAGAGCGCGCATCTGGTCGGTGATCTCCGACGGGCGGCGCGTCTGGGCATCAACGAAGACGTGGACGAACCAGCCGACCGCGGCCGGCTCGCCGGTCTCTCCATCAAAGAGCGCAAGTTCGTAGCGAACGCTGCTGCTGCCGAGCTGGGCTACGCGGAGGAAGGCGTCAACGCTGCCTGGAAATGAGAGCGGGCCGAGGAACTTGCAGTGCGATTCGGCGCAGAGGCCGATCGTTTCGCCGTTATGGATGTCGAGCCCGCCCTCGGAGATCAGCATCTCATTGATAACTGTGTCGAAGTAGCCGTAGTAGTCGGCGTTATTGACGTGGCCGTAGACGTCATTGTCCTTCCAGCGCGTCTTGAAGACCGTTTCGTGCGTGTAGGCGGCCTTGTCGGCAGGCGGGTTCTCTGGTGCGGAGCTCACGGTGATCTGAAACTACCAGCAGAACACGCCGCGCCGGCTGGCCGGGGGCAAAAAACAACGGCGCCCCGGCTTCATGCCGGGACGCCGTTAGTTTCAACGGTACTGCTGTGCGGGCGCCGCGAAGGCGCCCTTCCTACATAGCGCCCTTGACTGCCTTCTTGAAGGCGCCAAGCGCTGAGAACTTCGGCGCCTTGCTCGCGGGGATCTGGATCGTCGCGCCGGTTGCCGGGTTACGACCCTCGCGGGCCTTGCGGTGAGCAACTGTGAACTTGCCGAAACCGGCGAGGTTCACTTCGCCGCCGCCAGCTACTTCGCTGACGATTGCGTCGAGTGTTGCGTCCAGCGTACGCTGAGCTTCTGCCTGCGTTGCGCCTGTGCTTGATGCGACCTTTGCTGCTAGATCTTGTTTATTCACGGGTCCTCTTTCGGTTGAGAGTGAGGCAAGCCTAAGCAATTCCCCGGTCGTATTGCGTTTTGGAGCTATTGGGTGCCAATTTACGGGCTTATTCGGCTACCCGCGACACGCAACGAGGCTTGGCAAGAGGAAAGGCGAAAAATGCCGATAGAAACTAGGTTAAACTCGGTCAATGAGCCGTCACATCGCCGCCGGATCGGCCTTAATCGCAGCCGCAGCCCTGTTCGCCGCCGGTTGCGGCTCAGACGCCAGTAATTCAGCAAATACGGCGGCTACGCAGCCAGCCAAGAAAACGGCGAAGTCAATCAATTCGGCGCTGGTTTTCACCGTCGCCGGCTCCGACGTGACGGTCGCCGTCACCGGCAAGCAGGGAACGCCTGCTAGCGACCTTCCGGCGCAAATCGTCTGCGCAAATCTCGCCAGCGACGGCTTCAAGGATCGCAACGAAGCTTCGCTGACATGGAAGAAGGCTTCGACTTCGGCCAGCGTGACGCTGCCCGAGTCCGCTGCCGCGCAGGACCTCTGCGCGATCAGCTTCACAACGCTGAAGAAGCAAGCCGTTGCCTTCTTTAACGAGGAAGCAAAGAAGCGCTACCTCGAAGACGCCCAGGCCGCCGAGTAATCAACAGAAGCGCGCTTCAGCTTCCCGGGGGCTCAAGCCAGTTCAACGCCAACGATCGGTTTAACCCCTGAGCGCTGGTTTGGCAGCATCAGCGAGAGCAGCCCGGCGGCGATTACGAAGATCACAGAGGCCCAAAGGCAGGCTGTAAGCCCCTGCCACTGATAGAGCAGGCCGGAAAGCAGCGTTCCGATAAGGCGACCGGCAGCGTTCGCCATGTAATAGAAGCCAACGTTCATCGCGACCTTGTCTCCGTGCGAGTAGGAGAGGATCAGGTAGGAGTGGACGGCGGAGTTGATGGCGAAGATCACGCCGAAGGCGGCAAGGCCGAAGACGATCGCGAAGGTTTCGTCGACATCGGCGCTGAGTGCGATTGCAATCGCCGCTGGGAAGAACGCCAGCACAAAGGCGATCAGCGCTGCCGTCCGGCCATCCGGCTCGCCGTGCCCCTCGGCGGCGCGGCGGCGGACGAACTTTGGGGCCGAGGCCTGCACGGCGCCGTAACCGATCACCCAGATCGCCAGGAAGCCGCCGACCTCCCAGAAACTCCAGCCGAGAACAGTTCGAAGAAATACCGGCAGCCCAACGACAAACCAAACATCGCGCGATGCGAAAAGGAAGATTCGCGCCGCGGCGAGCACGTTGACGGCGCGGTTCTGGCTGAACATGTGGCGGAACTTGGCTTTCGCGTTCACGGTGCCAAGGCCGCCGTGCATCATCGTCGCGGTCGCGATCAGCGCTGTAAGGACAATCGCCGCGAGGATCAGCATTGCCGTCTGGAATCCAACCAGCGTCAGCAAGACGCCGCCGAGGAAGAAGCCGACGCCCTTTAGTGCGTTCTTTGATCCGGTCAGAATTGAGACCCAGCGAAAGAGCGCGCCTTCATCGCCGTCGTTGACGACCAGCTTTACGGCGCTCTTGCTGCTCATCTTCGTCAGATCCTTGGCGATGCCCGAGAGTGCCTGCGAAGCCATCACGTAGGGAACCACCAACCATGCTTCCGGTGCCAGCGCAAGCATCGAAAGAGCAACGATCTGCACGCCGAGGCCGCCAAAGAGAGTGAATTTGAGCCCGAAGCGGGACGCTAGCCAGCCGCCAACGAGGTTCGTGAAGATTCCAAAAAGCTCATAGAAGACGAAGATTGTTGCGAGCTGGAACGGCGTGTAACCGAGGTTGTAGAAGAAGAAAAGAACGAGGATGCGGCTGGCGCCGTCGGCGAGCGTGTCGGCCCAGTAGGCAGCCGTTACAAGAACGTAGTTGCGCAGATCGCCTGGGCTCTTGCCGCTCGCGGCCGCAGAGCCTGTCATCAGCTGATGCTGGGCGAGCTCGCCAGCGCTACGCGGCGCGCCAGCTCAGCCCAGCGGTTGGCGTAGCCCCACTCGTTGTCGTACCAGGAGAGGATCTTGACCTGAGTTTCGTCGGTGACAATTGTTGAGAGCGCGTCGATGATCGACGAGCGCGGGTCGCCTTTGAAGTCGACGGAAACGAGAGGCCGCTCTTCATAGCCGAGGATTCCAGCGAGCGGGCCGCTAAGTGCCGCATCGCGCAGCAGCCCGTTGACCTCCGCGACCGTAGTTGGCCGCGAGACTTCAAAGACGCAGTCGGTAAGCGACGCGTTCAGCAGCGGCACGCGGACGGCTAGGCCGTCGAGCTTTCCTTCAAGCTCAGGGAAGATAAGCCCGATGGCGGTAGCTGAACCGGTCGTCGTTGGAATCAGCGAAAGGCCCGCGGCGCGGGCGCGTCGCAGGTCCTTATGCGGAGCGTCGACAACCGATTGGGTTGCCGTCATGTCGTGGAGCGTTGTAATCGCACCATGCTTGATGCCGATTCCTTCGTGAATCACCTTGACGACAGGCGCAAGGCAGTTGGTTGTGCAGGAGGCGGCGGTGACGATCTTGTGCTGCTCGGGGTCGTAGAGATCGTCATTGACCCCGATCACAACGTTCAGCGCTCCCTCCTTCACGGGCGCCGCTACGACAACGCTGCTGACGCCGCGCACAAAGAACGGCTCAATCGTCTCCGGCGTCTTGAACTTCGAAGTCGATTCGAGCACGACCGCAACTCCAAGCTCATCCCAGGGCACGTCGCCCGGCGCTGCGTGGCTGCTGAAGCCGATTCGGCGGCCGCCCGCGGTGATCGCGTCACCGTCCGCGAGCGCCTCGTGCTGCCAGCGGCCTTGGACCGAATCGAAGTTCAGCAGGTGAGCGGCCGTCGCCGCGTCGCCGGCGATCTCGTTGATCTGAACAACTTCAACGTCTGGATCGTCCCAAAGCGCGCGCAGCGCAAGGCGACCCATCCGGCCAAAGCCGTTAATCCCTAAACGAACCGGTGGTTCTTCAGCCATTGCTGTTGGTTTTACTTCCGCTAGCGGGCCACGAAGTGAACAACTTGGTAACGGCGGCCGCTTCAGTCGTCGTCGTGCGCGCCACTTGCCATCCGCGTCTGGAGCTGCGCCATTACGGCGGGGTCACGCAGTGTCGTGACGTCGCCGAGCTCGTGGCCACCCGCGATGTCGCGCAGCAGACGGCGCATGATCTTGCCGGAGCGGGTCTTCGGCAGATCATCGGCCCAGATGATCCGTTTCGGCCGCGCCAGCTTGCCGATCTGCGTGGCGACGTGCTCGCGAATCTCAGCTTCCATCGCCTCGTCGCCCTCGTAGTTGCCTTCGAGCGTGACGAAGGCGACGATCGCCTGGCCGGTGAGCTCATCGTTCTCCGCGACGACGGCGGCCTCAGCGACAGAGTGGTGGGCCACGATTGCCGACTCAACCTCAGCCGTTGAGAGCCTGTGGCCTGAAACGTTGATCACGTCATCGACGCGGCCGATCACCCAGAAGCACTCGTCGTCGTCGCAGCGCGAGGCGTCACCGACGAAGTAGGTCCCGGCGCCAAAGCGCTTCCAGTAGGTCTCGACGTAGCGATCATCGTCGCCGTAGAGCGTGCGCAGCATTCCCGGCCAAGGCTTCGTCAACGCCAGCAGCCCTTGTGGGCCGCCCGGCGCAATCGGCGCTCCGTCGGCATCAAGCACCTTCGCTTCAACCCCAGGAATAGCCTGCGTTGCCGAGCCGGGCTTCGTCGTCGTGATCGCCGGCAGCGGGCTGATCATGATGTGGCCGGTCTCCGTCTGCCACCAGGTATCGACGATCGGGCAGCGCTCGCCGCCGATTACCTCCCAATACCAAAGCCAAGCCTTTGGGTTGATCGGCTCGCCAACAGTTCCCAGCAGACGCAGCGACGAGAGGTCGTACCCCGCTGGGAAAGCTGCTCCCCACTTCATGCAGGCGCGGATTGCGGTTGGCGCGGTGTAGAAAATTGTTGTCTTCGAGCGCTCAATCAGCTCCCACCAGATCCCCTTGTGGGGGTAGTCGGGCGCGCCTTCGTACATCACGCTCGTCGCAGCGTTGGCGAGCGGGCCGTAGACGATGTAAGAGTGGCCGGTGATCCAGCCGACGTCGGCTGAACAGAACCAGACGTCGCTTTCAGACTTGATGTCGAAGACGGCTTTGTAGGTCCAGGAGACGCCGGTCATGTAGCCGCCGGTGGTGTGAAGAATCCCCTTCGGTTTGGCCGTTGAACCGGAGGAGTAAAGGATGAAGAGTGGGTGCTCGGCGCCAAGCGGCTCGGCCGGGCATTCGGCGTCAACGTCGGCGCAGATCTCGTCCAGCCAAACGTCACGGCCCTCAAGCATCGGTGTTTCAATGCCTGTGTTCCGCACTACGAAGATCGTCTCCAGGTCGGCGAGCTCGCCCATTACCGCGTCTACCTCAGCCTTGACCGGCGCTGTCTTGCCCTTGCGCCGCGCGCCGTCGGGCACGAACAGTGCCTTGGCGTTGGAAACCTCCATCCGCTCCCGTACCGATTCCGGAGCGAAGCCGCCGAAGACGACATTGTGCGGCGCGCCGATCCGCGCGCAGGCGAGCATCGCGACAACGACCTCGGGGATCATCGGTAGGTAGATGCCGACGACGTCGCCGGCGCCGACGCCTCGCGCCTTCAGCGCGTTAGCGGTGCGCTTGACCTCGGCAAGCAGCTGTTCGTATGTGATCTCGCGCTGCTCGCCCTCTTCGCCGAACCAGTGGTAGGCAACGCGCCCGCCGAGGCCGGCCTCAACGTGGCGGTCGAGGCAGTTATAGGAGGCGTTGAGCTTGCCGTCCTCAAACCACTTGTAGAACGGCGCGCTTGAATCGTCGAGCGTCGTTGTGAAGGGGGTTGCCCAAGCAAGCTCGCGTGCGCGCTCGCCCCACCAGGCAGGGGAGTCGGCTGCGGCTTCGGAGTAGATCGCCGGATCGGTCAGAGCAGCCGCTGCGACGAAGCTCTCCGGCGGCTTGAAGCTTTCCTGCTTGAGCAGCGTTTCGAGCCGCTGTTCAAGGCCTAGTGAGTCGCTGTCAGGTGCCATCAGCCGATGCTACCGGCTGGGCCAATAGAGGTGCGCGCTACTAGCGCTGAGCTGCTTTTGGCTTCTTGACGCGCCAGGCGCCGCGCATGGACGGATGGATCCGGCAGAAGTAGCTGTAGGTGCCTGGCTTCAAATAGGTAGGCGTTGACCATGTGGCGCGGTTGGCTGCCGCCGTTACACCGATCGGCCCGAAGCCGAGCTCGCCAGAATCAACCTGGGGGCCGTCGGCGAGCGGGTAGCTGATGCCAGAACTGCGGTTGCAGGGGGCCTTACATGGCGTGATTGTGTGGAAGATCTCGCGCAGCGGGTCCTCGTTTACGAACGTGATCGACTTGCCCGGCGCTACGAGCGGCGGGCGGCCCTTCTTGCCCGGCATCGTCAGGTCGCCTTGCTTGTAGACGAAGTCCTTGATCTTGACCTTTGACAGCGCTGGCCCGTCGGCGAGCTTGCGTGCGTCAGCGTAGCCCTGTGTCTTGCGGCCGCCGTAGTCGCGGTTCTCTTCCAGTTCGCCGTGAGTCAAGACTTCGGTCTGGTCGATCGCGCTTAGGTTGGTGAAAGGATCCGGTCCTCCCGATGGGGAGTCGGTGAGCGCAACCGGCGAGATTCCCATCGACTCGTACCAAGCTGACTTCTTAGTGTCATAGGTGACTTGGACGCTGAGGATGTCGTTACGCTTGACGGCGACGCGCCAGTTAGGCGAGGTTGACCCCATCGACATGTTCCATGAGGCGAGCTTGGCCGCGCCGTAGTAATGAGCGTTGGAGCGGAAGATCTTGACCGTCTTGTCACCGCGAGTGACGAAAAGCTCTGTATAGAGACCACCGGGGTGGAGGTGGCCGGCGGTCGCGACCAGCGTGCCGTCGCGCGGGACGCGGACGCGGTTACGCGGAGAAAGTGACGACGGCGCCTGCGCCGGGTAGGTGTAGCGCCCATTGACGCCGGCATTGCGCTTGACGTCGAAGACTGGGTAGGCCTTGCCGCCTTCAACGTCGACGAACTTTGTTTGCACGCCCATCATCGATGCCGCTGCAGGGGCCGAGGCGGGCAGAAAATCGACCGTGTACTCAAAGACCACGTTTTCGGGGTTGGCGGTGAAGTTGTGGATCATGTGGTTGAGTGTGAAGCGATCGGTTGGCTTGTATGGGTAGCCAAAGCCGGTCGGCAGCGCGATCTGCGTCTTCTCTTCGCCGGAAGCGACAAGGATGTCGGAGGCGAGCAGCAACACAAGGTGATGGAGGTGGATCTGGTCGACCGGCGGCGTGCTGCCGTCGGCGAGCTTTAGATCCGGCTTGAAGCCAACGATCCAGCCCGCTTCGCTGGGGCGCTGGTTTGCCTTGATGTAGTTGTAAAGGTTGAGGTTCTGGCCGGGCTTGATTGAGAGCGGCACCTTGTAGGTCTTTGTGATCGTGCCAGCAGGGAGCGCAGGCTTGACCACCTTCGGAAGCGTTGATCCAGTCTGAGCGCTCGCGGCGCTCGGTAATGCGGCCGCGATCGCGACCATCATCACTGAAAGAACTAGTAGTCCACGGCCACGACGCATCTCTCTCATCAGCCAATAGTACTGATCGCGCCACGGACTGGCTCCGCTTTCGGCGCCAACAATGATGCGGATGAGAGGATGCCCGCCAGCGAGACGCCAGCGATCTCGTAGATATCTTTCATGTGGCCGAGCCCGACTAGGGTTTGAGTCTCCTCGGCAACGTCGCCCTCGCGCACGCGCACAACAATCTCGAGTGAGTCGCGCGCAGCGCGAGCGGCCACAGCGACTTCAACATTCGTTAGGTCGCTGGAGGTGACGGCAGCAAGCGCACGCGCACGATCGACATGGACTCGCCTGAGGATTTCGCGATCCTCGCCGTGGCCGATCACGACAGGTATTTCATAACCCCGCGCCAGCCTGACGTTGGGTGCGTCTTCGTCGACCTCAACCGCAACCGCTTCGATGCCACTGTCACGCAGCAGCGAGCAGAGTCGCAGGCCAACCTGCCCGAGGCCGATCACGATCACGTGGCCGTGCATTGGAATAGAGCGCCGGCCGATGATTGTCGTCAGTCGAGGGTCGATTAGCCGCTGCACAAGGCCGGCAGTGAACATCGCTGCGAAGGCAATCGTCAGCAGCATCGTCAGCGCTGAAAAGAGCTTCAGCCAGTCTGGGCCGTCCGCCATTTCGGGTTCAGCGGCGACCGTTGTGATTGTGCGTGCGGATCCATAGATCGCATCGACCAGAGGCAGTTTCAAAACGGCGACAAGCAAAATGGCGTCGAGCAGAAAGACGCTCAAGAGGCCGAACAGGCCAATGATCAAGATCCGGGCTCCTGCATAGGTTGGGTTGAGGATCCCTCCGAGCTGACCGAGCAGATCGAGGCCGACTCGCTTCGGCGCCGCTGCCTCGATGCAGGGTGCTGCCAGCGACGGCGCGACAATGTCGGCCAACGAGACGACGCGGCAGCGCGGGACGGAGCGCTGTAGCTCGCCGGCGATCGTGCGGTCGAAGACCGTGACGACGAGCTCAATCCCTGGCCTGAAGTGCTCGACGACGAGTGCCAAGCGCAGCGCGACAATGTCGTCACGTGCGACCACGGCGACGCGCTCGACCGGCGTCTCTAAGGCTCGCTGGATTGCCTTGTCGTTGGGGTCGCGCAGCACGATCGGCTCGATGCCATCGGCGCGCAGCTTCTTGGTCACCTCGTTGGCGAGCGCTCCACCATCTGAAAGCACGAGGATTTCCACTACGTCATCCTATCCGGGCTTAGATGCGGATGAGAGGACTCGAACCTCCACAGAGTTTCCTCCACACGGACCTGAACCGTGCGCGTCTACCAATTCCGCCACATCCGCGTAGCTGACGGCGACAATAGCACCGCGCAGATTGCTATTCTGCGCCTCGCAAGCCGCCATCGTCCAGGGGACTAGGACGCCGCCCTCTCACGGCGGAAACAGGGGTTCGAATCCCCTTGGCGGTATCTGGAACGGCTGCGCCCGAGATCAAGGCGGCGATGGGCGAGGTGAGAGCTCTTGCAGCTTGCGGCCTGAAATCTCGTCGAACGACTTGCCCACGGTTTCGACCTTGAAGACGCGGGTGATGATCAGCGCCACCACGGTCGTTCCAGCGACGCAGTAGAGCAGCGCACTTGTGCCAATTGATTCGAGCAGAATTGGGAATAAGAAGACGCCAACTGCGGCGCCAAGCTTTGCGCAGGCAGCAGCGAAACCATGGCCTGCGGCTCGAATCTCAGAGGGGAAGACCTCGGCCGGGAGCGCGTAGGTGGTCGAGTTGGGGCCGGCATTCATGAAAAAGTTGAAGAGCGCGAAGCCCACCAGCACGAGCGGAAGATGAGCTTCGGGGCCGCCGCTGAGGCCTTCGCCGAAGGCGAGGATTAGGAGCGCGATCGTCATCATCGCGAAGCCAACCATCTGGAGCGGTACGCGGCCAACGCGATCGACTAAGAGAATCGCAGTCAGGAAGCCGAGAGGTAAGAAGACGTCGAGGATTGCCGTCCCTGCTGTTGCAGTGATGTCGTCGGTCAGGAAGTTGGTGTTTGCGCCCTTGACGGCGATCGCCGCCAGCAACGTTGGCGTGAAGATGCCTACTCCGTAGGTTGCGATGTCCATCAGGAACCACGGAACGGCCGTGAAGATCGTGCGGCGGATCATGTTCTTCTTGAAGAGGG
Organism: Solirubrobacteraceae bacterium; assembly: GCA_030725785.1. Taxonomy (GTDB): domain Bacteria; phylum Actinomycetota; class Thermoleophilia; order Solirubrobacterales; family Solirubrobacteraceae; genus F1-60-MAGs163. Next base: position 1,538 of record JANRFB010000064.1, on the reverse strand, counting down.
CAGGCTGGAACAGCGCCTTAATTCCTTCGCCGGGATCAATTGCCTTCGCGCGATCCTTCTCTGTGATCTTGACCTTCGTGTTCGTGAGTTCCTCGGTGACCGCGATCGCTTCCTCTTCGCGGCCGTTCTGCGCGAGCCAGCGCGGACTCTCCGGCGTCTTGCGGCGGACGAAGATGATCACCAGCGCGGGAATTGCCCCGAACCCGAGCATCAGTCGCCAAGCGATGTTGATCTGAGCGTCGGTCGCGCTGGCGCCGGCCTTGGTGGCGACTGCCAGCAGAATCACGAGCCCGACGATCGCCGCCAACAGAATGCCTACTGCCTGCAGGCTGAAGGCGCCTACGAGCCAGCGGCCGCGAGCCTTCTTCGGCAGGATCTCGGCGAGGTAGCTGGCGGCGATCGGATAGTCGAGTCCGATCGCGATGCCAACCATGAAGCGGAAGAAGATCAGCAGCTCAATCGACGGCGAGAACGCGCAGGCGATCGAGAAAATCACAAAGAGCCAGAGGTCGAAGATGAAGATCCGCCTGCGACCGATCTTGTCTGCCAGCGGGCCGAGCAGGCCGGCGCCAAAGATCGCGCCAACGATCGCGGCGGCCGAAACCAAGCCAAGTGTTGTTGCGCTGAGTCCGTACTGCTGCTTCAGCAGCGGATTGACAACGCCGATGATGAAGAAGTCAAAGCCGTCGAGCAGAATGCCGAGCGCCGCCAGCAGCCAAAAGCGCTTGTGGCGCTTCGACATCTTGGCGTCGTCGATCGCGTGGCCGAGTGAGACTGCTTCTGAACTCATCGCCTAAACGTCTATCAGCGAAGGTGGTGACGCTGGCGCCCGTTCACCAAGTTTTCACCAGCCGTTGGTCGGCGGCTAACGGAAACGGCCGGGCTCCCAGAGCGGCTCGTCGCCGGCGTTGGCACCGCGGCTGAGAATAAAGAGGAGGTCGGAGCAGCGGTTGAGGTAACGGACTACTTCCGGGTTGAAATCTTCGACCAGCAGAGTGCGGCGCTCGGCGCGGCGGCAGACGGTTCGGCAGACGTGGAGGTGGGCAGCGGCCGCTGTGCCGCCGGGAAGCACAAAGGACTTCAGCGGTTCGAGCGCGTTGTTGACTTCGTCGCAGCGCTCTTCAACCCATTTGACCTGCTCGGGCAGAACGCGCAGTCGCTCTTTCGGCGCTTCGCCATCCTTCGCCGGCTGTTCGGGAACGGAGAGGTCGGCGCCAACGTCGAACAGATCGTTCTGAATCTGCCGCAGCCAAGTGACGTATTGCTCCGGCATGCCGGCGGTCGTTACGGCGACGCCGATCTGAGCGTTGAGCTCGTCGACTGTTCCATACGCCTCGATGCGCGCGTCGACCTTCGGCACGCGGCTCATGTCGCCCAGATGGGTTTGGCCATCGTCGCCGAGGCGGGTGTAAATCTTTGTCAAGTTGACGGTCATTGGGGTCGAGCCTAGCGAGCGTGTAGGCTCTCTGCCATAAGGGTCGGTGGTGAATGGGAAGTCCGGTGAGAATCCGGCGCGGACCCGCCACTGTGACCGGGCA
>JANRFB010000063.1 GCA_030725785.1 Solirubrobacteraceae bacterium | reverse complement strand
CCAGCGCTAGCGAGTAGTCGAGCCACTCGGAGCGCTCGGCGCCAACGCGCTCATAGACCTTTTGCGCGCGCGCGTTGTCTTTCGCGGTCTGCCAGCCGAGTGAGAGTGCGCCGTGGCGGCGGGCTTCGTCGGCGCAGGCGAGGATCAGCGCGTCCGCGAGTCCGGTTCCGCGCGCCGGTTCGCTGACGAAGAGGTCGTTCATTACGGCGAGGCGACCTGCGTCGAGCGTTTGCCAGGTCCAGTAGATCGTCGCGAAGCCGACTGCTTCGCCGTCTTCGGCGCGGGCGATCAGCTGGAGCCCTTCGCGCTCCGGGTCGGCGATCAGCGCGCGACTTAGTGCCAGCAGCGCTTCGTCGGAGGGTGCGACCTCGTAGAAGTCGCAGTAGCCGCGCATCAGCGGCAGCAGCGCGTCAAGGTCGCCCTCACTGACCCGCTTGATCTCCGCTGAAGCGCTCACAGACCCATACTACGGCCGAGGATCTCGGCCATCACTTCGTCGGTGCCGCCGCCGATCGGCCCAAGCCTTGCGTCGCGGACGGCGCGCTCAATTCCGTACTCGACCATGTATCCCGCGCCGCCGTGGATCTGCAGGCACTCGTCGGCAACCTCAAAGCAGTCGCGCTGCGTCTTCAGCTTCGCCATCGTCACTTCGCGCGTGGCGTCGTGGCCGTCGTAGAAGAGGCGCAGCGCGTGGTAGGTCAGCGCGCGCCCAGCCTCGATCGTTGTTGCCATATTGGCGAACTTGTGGCGGATCGCTTGGAAGTTGCCGATCTTGCGACCGAAGGCCTGCCGCTCTGCCGCGTAGAGCAGCGTCTTGTCGAAGACGAGCTGCATTGCGGCGACGGAGCCGAGCGCCATCATCAGCCGCTCCCACTGGAAGTTGGCCATGATCAGCTTGAAGCCCTCGTTAAGGCCGCCGAGCAGGTTTTCGGTCGGCACAAAGACCTCATCGAGCGCGATCAGCGCCGTGTCGGAGGCGTGCCAGCCCATCTTCTCGAGCTTCGAAGCGCTGTAGCCAGCTTGGTCGGTGTCAACGATGAAGAATGAGATTCCCCCGTGGCCGCCCTCGGCCGTGGTCTTTACCGCCATCACGACAAAGTCGGCTCGAACGCCGTTCGTGATGTAGCACTTCTCGCCGCTGATAATCCAGCCGCCGTCAACCTCTTTGGCGTGGGTGCGCAGCGAAGCTACGTCGGAGCCGGCATCAGGTTCGGTGATTCCCAGCGCGGCGATCTTCGTGCCCGCAACGGAGGGCCGCACGTAGCGCTCGTGCTGGTCGTCGGTGCCGAACTTCCAAACCGGGGGAGTGGCAATCGCGACGTGCGCGCCCAAGCCCGCTGCGACGCCGGCTGAGCCGCAGGCCGCGAGCTCCTCGGCCAAGACCGCCTCGTGCAGCACGTCGCCGCCCTGGCCGCCGATCTCGGTCGGTTTGCTGAGGCCGAAGAAGCCGAGCTCCCCCATCCGTGGGAATAGCTCGTTCGGGAACCAGCGCTCGCGCTCCCACTCGTCGGCGTTAGGCGCCAGTTCGGCTGCGACGAAGCGCCGCAGCGAGTCGCGCAGCTCGTCGTGCTCATCGCCAAACGGCGGCATCGTCCGCCGTGCGGCGGGTTCCTGCGGCAGCCCCTTGGCGCCCATCTGCTGCTTAGAGGCCGTAGGAGCGCCCGATTACGTCGAGCATCACTTCGTCGGTGCCGGCGCCGATTCGGTTCAGCCGCATGTCGCGCCAAACGCGCTCGATGCCGTACTCCTTCATATACCCGGCGCCGCCGTGAATCTGGATGCACTCGTCGGCGACCTCGCAGGCAACGCGGGCCGAGAACAGCTTCGCCATCGAAATCTCACGGACCGGGTACTCGCCATTCTGGAAGCGCCAAGCTGTCATGTAGGTGAGCTGACGGGCGGCCTCGAGCTTCGTTGCCATGTCGGCGAACTTGTGGCGGATCGCCTGGAAGTTGCCGATCTTGCGGCCGAACGCTTGGCGCTCGAGCGCGTACTCAAGCGTCTTGTCCATGCAGTGCTGAGCGCCGGCGACGCAGCCTGCCGCGCCGATCAGTCGCTCGCCCTGAAGCTCCCACATGATGTGGTAGAAACCCTTGCCGACCTGGCCGAGCACGGCCGTCTCCGGCACGCGGACGTCCTGGAAGGCCAGCAGCGCAGTGTCGCTGGCGTGCATGCCGAGCTTCTCGAGCTTCTTCTCGCGGATAACACCCGGGGCGTCCATCGGCACGAGGAAGAGCGTGAAACCGTCGTAGCCAGCGTCGGCGTCTGTCTTCGTAACGAGCACGATCACATCGGCGCGGTGGCCGTTCGTGATGTAGGTCTTTGAGCCGTTGATTACGTACTCGTCGCCATCCTTGACGGCGCGCGTCTTGATCCCTGCGACGTCGGAGCCAGCGTCCGGCTCGGTGATGCCGAGGCAAAGAATCTTCTCGCCCTTGATCGCTGGCACAACCCACTCCTGCTTCTGCTCCTCGGTGCCGAAGGCGAGAATCGGAGGCATCGCCATGTCGGTGTGGACGGCAACCCCCATTGCCAGTCCGCCCGACTGCGCGTGCGTAATCGCCTCGGCCAGCACTAGCGAGGTGTAGTAGTCGCCGCCTTGGCCGCCGTACTCCTCAGGCTTGTCGAGGCCAAGGAAGCCGAGCTCACCCATCCGCGTGAAGACGGAGTCAGGGAAGGTTGTCTCCTCCCACTCGTCGGCATGGGGAGCCAGTTCCTTCTTGGCGAAGTTGCTGATCGACTCGCGCAGCTGCTCGTGCTCATCGGTGAAGATGAAGTGAGAGCGCTGCTGATCGAAGTCTGGCTTGAGAACTGCGGATGTGGCGGCCACGTGGTGCTCCTTCTTTGACGGGGTGTCTAAAAGTATCGCAGAGCGGTGAGCGGGCAGAGGCCAGCGATGCGGCGTAGCCTTACCGCCATGACCGAAGAGATCGTTCTTTACTCAAGCGCAGACAAGATCGCGACGATCGCGCTGAATCAGCCCGATTCGCGCAACGCGCTCTCCGACGCGCTGCTCGACGCGCTTATCGCAGCCTTTGAGCGCGCCCGTGACGATGATGAGGTTGGCTGCGTCGTGCTTGCCAGCACGCATGAGACCGTCTTCTCAGCCGGCGGCGACCTAGGCGGCTTTGCTGAGGAGCTAACGGCTGAGCAGCGCTACGAGCGGCTCGCTCGCTTCCCGGCGCTTTTCGAGCTGATCGGCACGCTCGGCAAGCCGACGATCTGCGCCGCTCGCGGCCACGTGCTGGCTGGTGCGCTTGGAATCGCGTTGGCCTGCGACCTAGTCGTCGCCAGCGACAAGGCGACCTTCGGTACGCCGGAGCTGAACGTCGGCGTCTTCCCGTTCATGATCATGGCGCTTATCTACCGAAACGTGCCGCGCAAAAAGACGACCGAGATGCTGCTGCTAAGCGAGCGGATCGACGCCAACGAGGCTGAGCGGCTTGGCATCGTCAACAAGGTCGTTCCGCTGGATCAGTTCGACGAGGCGGTAGGCGAGTGGGCGGCGAAGTTGGCTTCGAAGTCGCCGCTGCTGATGCGGATGGGCAAGGACGCGATCTGGAAGCAGCAGGACCTGGACCTAATTGAGGCGCTCGACTTCCTTCGCGGCCAGCTCGGCGAGGCGCTCGGCACCGAGGACGTTCGCGAAGGCGTCAGTGCCTTCTTCGAAAAGCGCGAGCCGCAGTGGAAGGGTCGCTGAAGTGGCGAGCGGCGCCGTAGTACGGTCTGA
>JANRFB010000062.1:12493-19593 GCA_030725785.1 Solirubrobacteraceae bacterium | reverse complement strand
CTGCGCGGCAACTTTGATGAGGCCCTGCGGCTTGTTCGCGAACTCTCCGCCAACCATCCGATCGCCCTTGTCAACAGCGTCAACCCATTGCGGATCGAAGGCCAGAAGACGGCCGCTTTCGAGCTCATCGAGGCGCTCGGCCCTGACCAGCCGCTCGACGCGCTCTCGATTCCTGTCGGCAATGCCGGCAACATCACGGCTTACTGGAAGGGCTTCACGGAATCGGCTGGCGAGCTCGAGAGGATGCCGCAGATGCTTGGCTTCCAGGCTGCCGGCGCGGCGCCGCTTGTCCTTGGCCATCCGGTTGAGCAGCCGGAGACGCTCGCGAGCGCAATTCGGATCGGCGACCCAGCGCGCGGCGAAGAGGCTCTCAGTGCCGTCGCCGAGTCCGGCGGCGCGATCAACTCCGTCACCGACGAACAGATCCTTGAGGCATATCGCTTTCTTGCCAGCCACGACGGAGTCTTCTGCGAACCATCGAGTGCGGCGTCGGTCGCCGGGCTAATTGTTCACGGAGTCCCCGAAGGGGTCGAGCGGATCGTTTGCGTCCTGACCGGGCATGGGCTGAAGGATCCTGAAACGGCGATCGCTGTTGGTGATGAAATTATCGCTTGCGAACCAGAGCTAGCGGCCGTTGAGGCCGCCGTCTGGGGCTGATGATGGACCGTCGTCGGCTCGTAACCGTTCCCGCCTCGTCGGCCAACCTTGGTCCCGGCTTTGATTCATTTGCCGTCGCGCTCTCGCTCGCAATGGAACTCGAGGTGACGGAGACCGGCAGCTTCGCGGTAGAGACCGACCTCAAGATTGCGCGCGACCGGCGCAACCTTGTTGTCCGCGGCTTTGAGCGGCTCCATCCGCCCGACGATTTCAGCTTCACGATCCGTTCCGAGATTCCGCTCAGCGGCGGCCTCGGAACCAGCGCCGCCGCCTACCTCGCCGGATTGATGGCGGCCGACCACCTCTTTGAGCTCGATGCCGATCTGCTGGCGCTCGGCGCCGAGCTCGACGGCCATCCCGACAATGTCGCCGCAGCGCTCCACGGTGGATTCGTTGTAACAACTGGCGGCGAAGTGACGCGATTTGATCCCCCCGACGGGCTAGAAGCTGTCCTCGTCGTCCCCAACGAGGCAGTCGCAACGCGCGCGGCGCGCGCTGCTCTGCCGGATCAAGTTCCAATCGCCGACGCCGTCTTCAACGTCGCCCATGGCGCGCTGCTGATGCTCGGGCTAGCTCGAGGCGACTTTGAACTGATCGCTCGCGGCCTTGATGATCGCCTCCACCAGACCTATCGCGGCCCTCTCTACCCGCGCTCCTATGAACTGATTGCGCGAGCGAAGGAGTTTGGCGCGCTCGGAGCGACGCTGTCAGGAGCCGGCCCGACCGTACTGGCCTGGACCACTTTTGACACGACCGGGGGAGTGGTTGAGGCGCTCAGCGCCGAAGCCAGCGAGTGGGCGCAAGTGAAGCGCGTCCGCTTCGAGCCAGGCGGCGCCGACGTCAGCGAGCTTTAGACGTCTGTCTGCGCGGCGTCGCGAGGCGCGGCGGCAGCGTCAGATCGAACCAACGCAGCGATCTGCGCGCTCTGCTCGTGTAGGCCCAGCCGCTTCAGCAGCTCTGCCGCGACCAGCAGATAATCGGAACCAAGATCGGGGCGATGCTCGAAGATTGGGGTCGCCCGCTCGGCAGATTCGGCATAGGCAATTGACTGGCGCACGGTCTGGTCAAGCAGCCGGTCGCCGACATGCTCGCGCAGCGCTTCAAATGCCTCGCGCGAATGAACGGTGCGCATGTCAGCGATGTTGAAGAGCACGCCGAGCCATTGCAGCTGCGGGTTGAGACTGTCGCGCGCTAGCTCAATCACCTCAAGCGCCTGCTCGACTCCTTGCAAGGCGAAGTACTGCGCCTCGCTACTGAGTAGCGCTTGGTCGGCGGCGACGAGCGCGTTAACGGTCAGCAGGCCCAGTGCAGGCGGGCAGTCGATGAAGATGACGTCGTAACGGTCATCGACCTCGGCGAGCGCGCCGCGCAGCGTAAGTTCGCGGCCCATCTTGCCGGCGAGCGTGATCTCGGCTTCGGCCAGGCTCAGGTTGGCGGGGATGACATCGTCGACTATCGCTTCGCTGGCGGTGGCTCGGCCGGAGAGAACATCGCCGATTGTCGGGTCGGCTTCAGGGTCGACATCGAAGTAGTCGGAGAGGTTGCCTTGCGGATCTAGGTCAACGGCTAGCACGCGCAGGCCGGTCTCTCGGAAGGCGCCAACGAGATGACGGACCGTCGTTGTCTTGCCTGTCCCGCCCTTTTGGCTCAGAACCGAGATCGTAATCGCCATTTGCGGCGAGTCTAGACGGGCGGCGAATCGGGCGGGGCGGCGCCCTCGGCTTCGGCCGTTGTCGTGACGCTGATGAAATTCATTCGGTAACGGCCAATCAGGAAGCTGTCGCCGTCAACCAGCGTGTAGCGGTCGATCCGCTCGCCGGCGACGAAGATCCCATTCAGGCTGCTGTCGTCGACCAGCTTCATCTCGTCCCCCTCGCGGATGATCAGCGCGTGCCGGCGCGAGACAGTCGGATCGTCGAAGCTGACGTCGGCGGCCATGCTGCGGCCTATGCGCGTCCAATCACCGATCAAGGCAACGACGCGAACGAGATCGCCTTCGTTAAAGACCAAGTAGTCGCCCGCCTCGGTCAGCGAGCCCCGAGTGGCATCGACCAATTCAGCCTGCGCTTCGTCAATAGCGTCGCGGGACGAGGGCGCAGGTTTGTGCGATGCGGTGGTGCGGTCATGCCAATCCTCTTCGCGCATTGCAAGCCCTCCAATCGTCGAACCTGAATTTCGACTGAAAGTCAATCCTACGCCTCTTGTCAATTTGGTGAGAGTTCGCCGCAGGAGAAGCCCGCTAGCCGTTGAATCTCTACAAATGCTGAGCTGGAATCAATTGTTGGGTGAGCCGGAGCTGGAGATAAGGCTGCTGCGCAAGGGGCACGATACGCGCGCAGCCGCCGAGCTTCATTGCGCCGACTGTGGCCGCGTGCCACTGACCGGTGAGCAGGTCTTTGAGTTCGACCAAGGATCTGTCTGCACGCTCTGTCGTGACGCGCACTCCGGTTCTCCGCGCGCCATCTCACCGGTGCTCCACGTCGAACACGGGATAAGCGTTCGCAGAACGACGCTGCCGCGCGCTGCTTAGTAGTCGGCCGCATGCTTTCCGCTGCGCTCCGTCGGTAGACTGCGGCTCGCAATGCAGCCCTGCACGATTTCCCAGAAGATCGACCGGCCGGTGGACGTCGTTTTCGACTACCTCTCCGATCTGGCGAACTACTCAGAATTCACTGAGCACTTCCTCAGCGACTGGCGGATGACGCGCGAGGAGACTTACGGGCTGGGAGCAGGAGGGCGCTTTCATGAGGACCTGCCGTTCGACCGCTTCGGCTGGGGCGACATGGCGATCGTTGAGTACAAGGCTCCGCGATTGATCGTGCTCGCTGGCTGCGGCGGTAAGTACAACCGGATCCGCACTTTGACGGCCTTCGAGCTCAGTGATAACGGCAACGGCGGAACCGAGATAACGCTAACGGTCGAGACGCGCCCCGTCTTCCCAAGCGACAAGGTGGTCGGCGCGATTGGTCAGAATCGCGCTCGCCGTCGCGGCTGGCGCAAGGCACTCGGGCGCCTATCGCGAATCCTCGAAGAGGGCAAAGCGCGCGGGCCACGTGCCACTATTGCTGGCGGCGCCCGCAAGCCAGCGACAGGGCTACGCGGCTAGGCCTTGCCGCAACTCAATCGAATACAGTTTGGAGCCGCAATGTTCCGTCGCCTTTTCGCACTCACCCTTCTTGCCACCGCGCTGGCTGGTCTCGCTGGCTGCGGAGACAAGGAGGCGACCGTTTCCGTAGGCGAGTCGGAGGCGATCTTCGTAACGCTTGGTGACCTTCAGTACCAAGTCCAAATGTCGCGCCAGCTCAACCCCGCTGATTCCGGCGATAGCGATCTGCTGGCTGGTATCGACCCGGCCGAAGCGCAGCTGGGAGCAGAGGACCTCTGGTTCGGTGTGTGGGTTCGGGCTTTCAACAGCAGCGCGAAGAATGTCTCGACCGCCGACATTTTCAAGATCGCTGACACGCGCGGCGAGGAGTTCGAGCCGGTGATCGTCGATGAGAGCAACAAGCTGGTTTTCCGCAAAGCGCCGGTTGAAGCCGACGGCGGCCAGTACCCCAACCCGAATAGTGCTGCGGCCAACCTCCCGACCACCGGTGCGATCCTGATCTTCAAGCTGCCTAACCCGGTGCTCAACTACCGCCCTCTTGAGCTAGAGATCGAAAGCAGCGATCTCCCCGGCAAGAAGGCCACCGTAACGCTCGACGTTTAGCGTTGCGCGAGCATCGCGCTTAGGACTCCTTGCGCTGCCGGCGCCGCGGTCTCGCCGCCGGCCCCGGCGCCAACGAACAACACGCCGACGGCGCCGCTGGCAATTTTCTTCTTCCCGGCGGGCGCGAAGGCAATGAACCAGGCGTCGGTGTCCTCAGGGTTTTCGCTTGGCGAGCGCAGCTCGGCGGTGCCGGTCTTGCCCGCGACCGTAACGCCCGGAACCGCGGCCGCGGTCCCGGTGCCGCCTCGCACGACGCCGATCATGAAGCGCTCGAGGATTTCCGCTGTCGACGCCTTGATCGCCTGCGCGCCGCTTGAAGGTTTCGTCTGATCTGCCTTCGCTTGGCTCAGAGTTGGGGTTACGAGCCGTCCCCTGCGGGCGACCGTCGCCGCGACAAGCGTCATCTGCAGTGTGCTGGCCTGAACCTGCCCCTGGCCAATAGCCGAAGCCCCGACGTTGAGGTCGTCCCCAAGCTGGACTGGAATTGTGCTTTGCGCCGCTCCAGGTATCGGGGAGATACGGTTGAAACCGAAGCGTTGCGCGGCAGCGACGAGTTTGGCCCCGCCGAGTTTGGCGCCGAGAGGGGCGAAGACCGAGTTGCAGGACTCGGCAAATGCCTCACCGAGAGTTCCGCCGCAAACTTCGCCGCCGGCATTAGAGATGCGGAAACCCGAGAGCTCAACCCCTGACATGAACGGGTAGGTCGATTTGGTGCTGGCGACTCCAGCGTCGAGAGCCCCGGCGGTCGAAACCACTTTGAAGGTCGATCCGGGGGGCTGAAGCAGCGAGAAAGCTTGGCCGGCGAATGCTTCGATCGCGCCGTTGCGTGGGTTCATCGCGACGACTCCGCCTTGGCGGCCTGTCATCGCGCTAATCGCTGCTAGTTCGACACTCGGCACAATCGTCGTTCGTACCTTCTCGCCAGAGCTTCCGGCGGAACGGGCGATCACGCGATTGCCTGCGCTGAGCGTTCCAGAGGGTCGCCCTGCCAGCTGCGGCTGAAAGATCAGTTCGAGGCCGGAGATTCCCACCTGGGCGTCGGGCGGAATCCCAAGTGCGTCAATTTCCAACGCCCGTCCGGCGGGAATTGGGCCGATCTGCCCGACCACTTCGCTGGAGACAGCTGGGATCGACGAGGTCCGCGCCGATCCTTCGGCGAGTACCTGACCATCTTTGGTCAACAGCGAGCCACGCTCGGGCATTGTTGTGTTGCGCGTCAGTTGCTGGCCGGGTCGTAGGTCAGGGAAGGCGTTCGAGGGAATCCACGCGATGCGGGTGTTGTCGCCATCTTCGACCGTCTGCAGAACGACATCGCCGCGCACGGTGCCGAAGATTCTGGTGCGGATCGTCAGCGGCACTTGCCAGCGTCCGTCGCCAGCCTTTTTCGGCTCGCCGGCTCTTACCGATCGCTCTGTGGCCGTCGCGGTCGCGAGCGTCGTGCGGTTCGACTGTGCGAAATCCAGCAGCGGCGAGCTCTCCTGGGCTTGCGTCGTTAGCTGCGCGTGCATCGTCGCCCAATCGGCCTTCGACCAAGCTTGAGCGTAAGCGCGAACTTCGTCCTCGCCGGCAGATCCAGACGACGTTCCGGCGATCGCGCCAAAAAGGAATGCCAGGCCGGCAACGAGTGCTAACGGAACCGCACGTCGAAGCAACAGATCGTTGCGCTTATGGGCTTCTGTGGGCTTCGATTCCGATCGGGGAGAAGCCGCCGCTCGCTTTGGGCGTGGCTGGTTTGGCTTCTCACTCATTGGTAGCTCACAGCTTGCGTTTTAAGGTAACCACCAGGGTGGTCAGAATCGGTTCGGTCGGGCAGGTCGCTACGCTGCGGCGCGATGGGTAAGACACTGATCATCGCCGAGAAGCCTTCCGTGGGGGAGGATCTCGCCCGCGTTCTTCCAGGCCCATTCAAGAAAAAAGCTGGCACTGGCGAGAAGCGATCCCGCGCTCTCGAAGGCCCCGATCACATCATCAGCTGGGCTGTCGGCCACCTCGTTTCACTAGCCGACCCAGATCAGTACGACGAGAAGTTCAAGAAGTGGCGAATGGCAGACCTGCCGATCGTCCCGACCAAGTTCAAGCTTGAAGTGCGCGACGAGCGTTCGCAGAAGCAGATGAAGGTAGTCCGCGAATATCTCCGCAGCGATGAAGTGGATCTCGTCGTAAACGCCTGCGACGCCGGCCGCGAAGGCGAGCTGATCTTCGCCTACCTCTACGAGAAGGCCGGCTCGAAGAAGCCGGTCGAGCGGCTCTGGCTCTCCTCGATGACCGAATCGGCGATGCGCGAGGCGCTTGAGAATCTGCGCCCAGCAAGTGAGTTCGCGCTGCTCGAGGAGGCTGCCCGCTCACGCTCCGAGGCCGACTGGATCGTCGGCATGAACGCGACACGCGCTGCAACGATTCGTCTGCGCTCATCATTTGACGGTGCCGTCTCGCTTGGCCGCGTTCAGACGCCGACGCTGGCAATCCTCACTCGCCGCGAGGAAGAGATCCGCGCCTTCATCCCCGAGGCGTACTGGCTGGTCGACGCCAAATTTGAGGCCGATGGTGGCCGCAAGTATGAGGGCCGCTACCACGCCGGTGCCAAGCCGCGGATAGAGAAGCAGGCTTCAGCGGACGAGATCGTCGCCGCAGTCAAGGGGCAGCGGGGCAAGATCACAAAGCTCGACAAGACGAAGAAGACCGAAAAGCCGGCGATGCTTTACGACCTCACTTCGCTCCAGCGCGACGCCAACAC
>JANRFB010000062.1:0-12393 GCA_030725785.1 Solirubrobacteraceae bacterium | reverse complement strand
CCGAAAAGCCGGCGATGCTTTACGACCTCACTTCGCTCCAGCGCGACGCCAACACGCGCTTCGGATTCTCGGCAAAGAGGACGCTCGGCGCTGCTCAGCGCTGCTACGAGGAGCACAAGGCACTCACTTACCCAAGGACCAACTCCCGCTACCTCACCAGCGACATGGTTGATGAGATCAAGCCAACCGCCGAGCAGGTTGGCCGCGACTCCGAATACACGGCAGCGGCTGAATACGTGACTGGCCTCGATCTGCTGCCGCTGGCGCGTGTTGTCAACGACGAGAAGGTCGGAGACCACCACGCGATCATCCCTACTAACGCCGAGCACAAGCTCGACAAGATGGGCTCCGATGATCGCCGTATCTACGACCTTGTCGTGCGCCGCTTCCTCGCGATCTTCCACCCCGACGCGGAGTTTGAGAACACGCGCGTCGAGACGACCGTCTCCGAGCACGTCTTCCGTACTCGCGGCAAGGTTCTAATCGTTCCCGGCTGGCGCGGCGTCTACGGCGAGCTGGCCGACGGAGCAAAGAGCGCGGCCGAAGAGGACGAAGGGCGCGACCAGACGCTGCCGAAGCTCGAGCTCGACGAAGAGGTCGACACAACCGAGGTTGAGGCGCTCGAGAAGGAGACGAAGCCGCCGCGGCGCTACTCCGACGCTTCGCTGCTCGGAGCTATGGAGACAGCCGGCAAGCTCGTCGATGACGACGAGCTACGCGAGGCGATGAAGGAATCGGGGATCGGCACACCGGCAACGCGCGCGGCGATTATCGAACGTCTGATTGACGTTGGCTACATCGAGCGCGAAGGGCGCGCACTGGTGCCGACCGAGAAGGGCATGAACGTGATTCGCCTGCTTGACGGCCATCCGCTGACCGAGCCCGCCTTGACCGGCGAGTGGGAGCACCGGCTCACAGAGATTCAAGAAGGAACCGAAACGCGCAAGAAGTTCATGGCCGACATCAAGGAGTTCGCGGTCGGCACGATCAGCGAGCTCGATACGAGTCTCAAAGACGTCAAGATCCCGCGCGCCAACCTTGGCCCCTGCCCGGTATGCGGAGCCGACATCATCGAAAACCGCAAGGGCTATTCGTGCTGGGCGCGCGAGGATCCAGGTTGCGGTTTTGTGATCTGGAAGGGCAAGGTCGGCAAGCAGCTACCGGCCGCGATCGCCCGAGAACTGATCGCAACCGGCCGCACCGAGAAGCAGACCGCCGGCTTCAAGGGCCGCAGCGGCCGCTCGTTCCGCGCAAAGCTCGCGCTTCAGCAATCCGAGGAAGGCAAGTGGCGGGTCGAATTCGACGAGGCCTGGGCTAAGGAAGGCGCGAAGGCTCCGGCTGCCGAGGACGCAACTGCGGACGCCGACGCGATCGCCGAGGCCGAAGCCGCCAAGGCCGCCAAAGCCGGCGGAGACGACTCCGCCGACGAGGCCGCTTGAGCCTGCGCCCTAGGCGCGTCAGTTTTTCCCGGTCGGCGGCGACCATCTTTCAATGCCGCTGAGACTCGTCACAGGACCGGCCAACGCCGAGAAGGCCGAGGTTGTCCTCAACGCCTTACGCGAGTCCTCAGTGGGAGGGCATTCGCCGATTCTCGTCGTTCCAACCGCCGCCGACGTCGACGCCTACCGTCGTCAGCTGGCTGACGGGTTCGGTCTCGGGCTGCAGATCGAACGCTTTCAAGGCCTGCAGCGCCGAATGGCTGAACGCTCAGGTATTACCGAGAGACCCGCAAGCGAGCTGTTGACAGCGCTCGCGGCTCGTTCGGCTTCGCTTGCGCTCGCCGAGGCTGGGCGGCTGGGCCCGCTGGCTGGCTCGGCCGTCACGAGCGGATTCGCCGATGCGCTGTGCGAGCTCGCCGCCGAACTTGGAGAGCGGGGCGTCGGGCCGCGAGAGTTTGCAGCTGTCACTGCTCGCTGGGCCGCAGCGCGGCCCGCACGCCAGGGATACGCAGACGACCTGGCGGCGCTCTACGGCGCCTACAGCGAAAGAATTGAGCGCGTTGGCGCGCTCGACCCGTCGACCTATTCGCGTGCGGTCTGCGACGCACTTAGGGCCGATCCCTCACTATGGGAAGCGACCCCGGTCTTGCTCTACGGCTTCGACGACTTCACCGATCCGCAGCTCGATGCAGTCGAAGCGATCGCGGCCGGCGGCGATTCGCCTGTGACTGTGTCGCTCCCATATGACGAGGGGAGGCTCGCCTTTGCCGGTCGCGAGAGGGCATTTGCCCGGCTCTCAGCGGTCGCCTCGGAGGTCGAGTCGCTGCCCGCGATCGAGCCCGACGCCGACGCTCCGGTCCGTCGGCGGACGCTGTTCCAGCTCGAGAGGGCGCTATTCGATGCGGCTGCCGAGCCGGCTGCGCTGGACGCCGCAGACGCCGCGGTGGAGCTGCTGGTCGGCGGCGACGAGCGCGCCGAGATCGAGCTTGTGGCCGAGAGGATCCAACGCCTCCATCACAAGGAAGGATTCGCCTGGGATGAGATTGCGCTCGCTCTGCGCGACGTGCGCGGCAGCGGCCCGCTCGTTGCGGAAGTCTTCACAGCTGCGGGGATTCCGTTCTCGCTCGAGCGGTGGGTCCGCGCCGGCGAAACCTCCACAGGACGCGCTCTGGTCGCGCTGCTCCGCTGCGCCGCCGGAAGCGGCAGCGCCGATGACCTGCTGGTTTGGCTGCGCGCGCCGGGAGTCGTGAGACGCGGCGGCCTGACGGACGCGCTCGAGTCCAAGCTGCGACAGCAGGGGATCGACAACGCCGACGGCGCGCGTGCAGTTTGGGAGGAGATGGTTCCCGGGTTCCCTCTCGAGGCGATCGATCAAACACGCGCGGCTCTCTCCGAGTCCGGCGATGCGCTCTATGCTGATCTGGCTGCCAAGGCGAGGCGTCTTGTGCGCGCTCCTTGGCAAGGCGACGAGGCTGACGAAGCTCCAATATTCGGCCCCGAGCGCGAGCTTGACGCACGAGCCGCGGCCGCTTTGATCGCTCAGCTCGACGCCCTCGCAGTACTCGTCGAGCGCGACGCGCAGTTGGCTCCACGGATTGCCGACCTCGAAGCGCTGCTAGCGGCCGTTGAGGTGCGATCGGGTGATGGTGCGTTGCCGGGGGCTGTAAGAGTTGCCAGCCCGCTTGAGATTCGCGCCCGCCGAATTCGGGCGCTTTTTCTCTGCCGCCTCATCGAGGGAGTCTTCCCGCAGACCACCGGCCGCTCTTCGCTCCTTCCTGACGCGGTGCGCAGCGAGCTTGCACTCACTGCGGGCCTTCCTCTGCTCCAACACGAAACAACGCTCGAGCAGGAGCGTTACCTGCTTTACGCGGCGGTCTCGCGGCCGACCGAGCTGCTTGTCTTCTCTTGGGCCTCGAGCGGCGAGGATGGATCCGAACGATTGGTCTCGCCATTTGTCGACGACCTACGCGCTGCGATCTTCCCGTGGCCGGAGCCGCGCGAGCGCGAGCGGGGGTCTCTCGGCTGGGAAGACGGCGACCTTGTCAGCGCTCGTCAGGCGGCCGTAGCGGAAGCGCTCGCGCTGCCGCCGCTCGACGCGCCTGCTCGCGTCTTCAGCTCCCCAGCGGTTCTCGAGCGTCTCGCCGCAATCGAATCATTTTCGCCGACCACCCTGGAGCGTTACATGTCATGCCCTGTTCGCTGGATGGTCGAGAGTCTCTTGCGGCCCGAAGGGCTCGAGGCCGAAGACCAGCCACGCGCCCGAGGCCGGATCGTTCACTTCGCTCTCGAAGCCGCCTACACCGGGCTAAATCAGCCGCTTTCAGGGGCGACGCTTGACGATGCGGTTGCCCGCGCTGCGGCGGCCGTAGAGCTGAAGGAGAGCACCGAGCCGCTGGCGAACGACCCCGATCGGCGGATAGCCCGCTGCGCCAGGGTTGTCGCAGACATCACCCGCTATCTAGAGGCCGAGGCGCAGCAGGAAAACAACTTTGCAGCAAAGGAACTCGAGCTTGGTTTCGGCGGTGAAGCGGAGCTCGCCGAGGCTGACCTTGGAGAAGGGCTGCGTCTGCGCGGACGGATCGATCGAGTGGATCATGAAGGGGGCAAGGCCCTCGTGATCGACTACAAAGGGCGCTCCGCGCAGGTCGCGTGGGGGAAGTGGGTCGAGCAGCGCAACATTCAGGCAGCGCTCTACGCGCTCGCGTACGCGAAGTTGTTTGACGGAGTAGACGTCGTTGGAGCGGTCTACCAGCCGATCGGCGGAGTGGGCGACGCGTCGGGTTTCGCGCTCGAAGATTCAGGGGTCGCGGGGGCGTCGAAGGCAAGCGTTATTACCGAATCCGAACGCGACGAGCTGCTTGAGCAGATCCGGCTCCAGGCGCTCGAAGCGGCACGAGCGATCCGCGCCGGGGAGATCGAGCCACGTCCCGTCAGCTGCACGCGCGACGGAACATGCGCTCATCCGGCGGTCTGCAGGTCACTGCGGTGAGCGAAGTCGAGCTAACAGACGAGCAGCAGCTCGCCGTTGACCGCCGCGACGGTGCAATGCTGCTGGCCGCCGGCGCGGGATCGGGGAAGACCGGCGTTCTTGTCGAGCGTTTCGTCCGCGACGTTGTCGCAGAAAATTCCACGCCGATTGCGATCGACGAGATTCTCGCAATCACCTTTACCCGAGCCGCCGCAGCGGAGATGCGCGGGCGGATTCGCAAGCGGCTCGGCGAGTGCGGCCGGACCGACCTGACGGCAGGGGTTGAGTCGGCGTGGTTGATGACTATCGACGCTTTTTGCGCGCGGGTGCTTCGCAACGACGCCGTCTTGGCAGGGGTCGACCCTTCTTTCGAGGTGCTCGAGGATGAGGTCGCCGGGCTTTCACTGCGCCACCAGGCCTGGGACGAAACGATTGCTGGCCTCTTCGCCGACGCCGAGCGGCGGGAGCGGCTGATCGGGATTCTCGCGGCCACCGACGAGGAAGACCTCCGCGACAGCGTGCTTTCGATTTACTCGCGCCTTCGCAGCGCCGGCCAGTCCGAGCCGCGGATGCCCGAGCCGCGCGAGGCGGACGTGGACGGCTATCGCGCCGAACTGCTTCGACTCGCAGAGCTGACCCGGGAGGCGCTGGAGGGTGCGGGCGACGGCAAATCGGTCATTGCAGCGCGGCAGAGCGCCGCCGCCTGCATCGAGGAGCTAGCCGCTGGGGCGCCGCTGCCGGCGCCGGACGTGATTCGCGGATGGAAATTCGCTAAGCGAGGAGCTGCGCTAAGCGGGCCGCCGGCGACCGACTTTCACGACGCGATAACGGCGCTGCTGACGGAGATCGCCAACGAAGCGATGCGTGAGAGGGTTCTGCTGCTTGACGATCTGCTCGCAGCCTTCGGCGCCGCCTATCGCGAGGCGAAGAAGCTACGAGGGGCGCTCGACTACGCCGACCTTGAGCTCGGCGCGCGCGATTTGCTGCGAGACAATCCACCGGTCGCAGCTTTTTACCGCGAGAAGTTCAAGCGCGTGATGATCGACGAATTTCAGGACACGAATGCCTTGCAGCTGCAGATCTTCGAGACGCTCGGCGTGGAGAACATTTTCATGGTCGGCGACGAGTTGCAGTCGATCTACGGCTTTCGCGACGCCGACATCGATGTCTTCCGGACGCGCAGTAAGAGCCACGCTGCATCTGGCGAGCTCGAGCTTCTGAGCATCAATTTCCGTTCCGACCGCGAGATCGTTGCCTTCATCAACGCCGGCTTCGGCCCGATGCACGGTGACGGCTACCAGCCGCTGATGCCGGCGACCGGGGAAGGGGTCGTAGAGATTGAGATGCCTTCAGGGCCGGGCGAAGCCGCCGTCGAGCTGCTGCTCTGCGATGAGGCCTGGGCCAAAGCCGACGAGCTTCCCGACGGGTTCAAGGACGGACTTCCGGGCGGGATTGACGACGACGATGCCGCTGAGGCACTGATGATCGCTCAGCGGATCCGCGAACTCTGCGATGGCGGCGAGTGCGAGCCGGGTGACGTCGCGATTCTCGTTCGCCAAGGTGCTCCAATCCGCGGACTTCTGGCGGCGCTGCAGCGGGCCGGCATTGCTGCTGTGGCAACGTCGACCAAGGGCTGGTGGGAGCGGCCCGAGGTAGCCGATCTGATCGCCTATCTGAGGGTGCTTGCCAACGGGGAGGACGAGGACGCTCTGCTGGCCGTCTTGGCCTCGCCGCTCTGTGGCGTGTCGCCCGACACTCTCGCGCTGCTCGCCTACGAGCGGCGCGGTGACGGCGACGGGCTCAATGCGGCGTTCTCCCGCGCCGTCGCATCGGAAGGCAACGGGCCTGCGGCAGAAATCAGCGAACAGCAGCGCGAGCTTCTCCGCCGCTGCAGCGAGCTTCTGGGCGAAGAACGCGAGGCTGCCGCTTGGGATGGCCCGGGGCGGCTGCTCGAGCGGGCAATCGCTGCGACGGGGTTCGACGCCCTCGTCGCGCGCGGCTTTGATGGGCCCGCTGCGTTGCTCCGCGTAAGGCGGCTGGTTCGGATGGCCCACCATTTCGAGGCGCGAGAATCGTCCGGGCTGCGGGCCTTCGTCGATCAGTTGGCGCGACGGGTCGAAGTCGACGACCGCGTCAGCGATGCGCCCCCCGGCTCGGCGAGCGGCGCAGTACAGGTGATGACGATGCATGCCGCGAAGGGCCTTCAGTTCCCGGTTGTCGTCCTTGCGGCGCTGGGGCGGAAAACAAAGTCGGCAGGGCCGTCGGTGCTCGTCGAGGATGACCGCATCGGGGTGCGATTGCGGGACGACGCTGCGGTCTCGAACCGGCTCTTCGACTTCGCAGAACTGGACGATGAGCGTAAGGAGCGCGAACTGGCGGAGGTGAAGCGGCTGCTGCATGTCGCGATGACGCGCGCGGAGCGACGTCTAATTCTCTCCGGCGCCGTCAATCTCGAAGGCGACTGGTTCAAGGACCAGTCGGTCGGCCGGCCGCCGTTGGTGTGGATCGGAGCTCTGCTGCTTGACAGCGAGCGCTATTCCGGCACCGAAGGCTGCCCTCCAGAGTTGGCCGACGCACTCGTTGAAGTGGCCGCAGGTGGGTGGCGCGCGCCGCTGCGTGTTCGGCTTAACAGGCCCGGGCCCGGCTCGCAGCTCGATCTTGCCCTGATCGATTCCGATCCAGGTCCGGGCGGCTCGGGAGAGCCCAGCGGCTCGCCCGAAGTCGTCACCGCTTCCGCCGACGAGGAAGCGTCGCTGGCGCTGACGCTCAGCTACTCGTCGCTGGCTACCTACAAGGCCTGCGGCTACCGCTGGTACCTGAAGAACGTCCTTCGTCTACCCGATCGCGACCGGCCAAGCGGCGCCGGCGGGGGCGACGCGCGCGCCCGCGGCCAAGTTGCGCACGCTCTGCTCGAACGGGCCGACCTGAGCTCGGCGGCTGCTCTACCGACAGACGAGCAAATCCTCGCGTCAGCCGCAGCCAATGACCTCGATGCAGACAGCGCGATGATCGAACGGCTTCGCGGCTACGTGGGTGCGATTCTCGCCGGCCCGCTGCGCGAGCGCCTCGAGCGCTCCCGGCGCGAAATCTCATTCAGTCTGCCGTTGGATGCGACTGCTCCCGCATCGCCGATGTTGACGGGCATCATCGACGCTCTCGATATCGCCCCGGGGTTGCCGGCATTGGTCGTCGACTACAAGACCGATGCCGTCCGGGAATCAGACGACCTTGATGCGAAAGTCGCGAATAATTATGGGGTTCAGCGAGCTCTGTATGCGCTTGCCGTGCTGCGAGGTTCCGAAGTCGAGAGCGTCGAGGTTGTGCACCTCTTCCTCGAGCGTCCCGATGCGCCCGTGAAGGCGGTCTTCGGCCGCGAAGAGATTCCGGAGCTCGAGCGACAGCTCCGCGACGCGGCCGATGGATTGCTCGCCGCAAGGTACCCGGTGGCAGCCCAGCCTTGGAAAGGGCTTTGCGGCGATTGCCCCGGCCGCGGTGGGCTCTGCCCCGTGCCGCCGGAGCTCGCCGACCGCAGCAGCCCGACGTCCGCCTAAACGAACTATCCGATTGGGCGCACTCAGAGCCCGTCAAACCACTTTCTGCCACTAGAATCATCAGTTCGCTTCCGGGGCGAGCGCAGAGCACGCTGCCCGTAGCGCCAGAGAGCAATGACGATGATCAAACGCCCAGGGCCTCAGGGCCTCTACAACCCCGCCAATGAGCACGATGCCTGTGGCGTGGCGATGGTCGCCAAGCTCGACAACATCCCGTCGCACCGCGTGATCGAGCAGGCGCTGGAGGCGCTCGACAATCTTGAGCATCGTGGCGGCGAGGGCGCCGACGTAAACAGCGGCGACGGCGCAGGCATCCTCGTGCAGATTCCTGACGCATTTCTGCGCGGCGTGCTCGAATTTGAGCTGCCCGACCCCGGCCAGTACGCAGTAGGCGTCTGCTTTCTGCCGCGCGATCCAGAGCGCCGCCGCAAGCTCCAGCAGTTGGTTGAGCTGAACACTCGAGTTGAGGGGCAGATCTTCCTCGGCTGGCGCGACGTTCCGGTCAATCAAGACCACGTCGGCGAGACAGCGAACCGCTCGCGGCCGCACATCAGTCAAGCGATCATCGCTGCCGGCCCTGGGTTCGACCGCGACCAAGATGCCTTTGAGCGCAAGTGTTATGTGATCCGCCGGATCGTCGAGCTGGCCGCTGGCCCCGACTTTTACTCGCCTAGCTTCTCCTCGCGCACGTGCGTCTACAAGGGCATGCTGATGTCGAGCCAGGTCGCCGAGTTTTACCCCGACCTCAGCGACGAGAGCTTCGCCTCGGCATTGGCTCTCGTCCACTCGCGCTTCTCGACCAACACATTCCCCAGTTGGGAGCTTGCACACCCGTTCCGCGTCATCGCCCACAACGGCGAGATCAACACTTTGATGGGCAACATCAACTGGATGCGCGCCCGCGAAAGCTCGCTCGCAAGCGAGCTATTCGGCCCCGACCTGCAGAAGGTGATGCCGATCGTTCGACCGGGTGGCTCAGACTCGGCGACCTTTGACAACGTGCTCGAGCTGCTGATGCTGGCTGGCCGCTCGCTGCCGCACTCGGCGATGATGATGATCCCCGAGGCCTACCGCGACCGAGCAGACCTTTCGCCTGCACTCAAGGGCTTCTACGCCTTCCATTCCTGCCTGATGGAGCCGTGGGACGGGCCGGCCTCAGTCTGCTTCACCGACGGCCGTGTTGTTGGCGCGACGCTGGACCGCAACGGCCTTCGCCCCGGCCGCTGGGTTGAAACGAAGGACGGTCTTGTCGTGCTTGGCTCTGAGTCCGGGATGCTGGCAATTGATCCCCAGAACGTGAAGCGCCTCGGGCGGCTGCAACCGGGCAAGATCTTCCTCGTCGACCTTGAGCAGGGCAGGATTATCGAGGACGAGGAGGTCAAGCAGGAGGTTTCAAGTGCTCGTCCTTACGAGCAATGGTTCAACGACAACTGCGTCCACTTTGATGACCTCGAAACCGCGCATGTGACGATGACCGGGGTGCTGCCAAGCCACATCCGCCGCCAGGCCTTTGGCTACAGCGAAGAGGACCTCAAGGTGCTGATCGGGCCGATGGCGCAGACGGGGCAGGAGCCGATCGGTTCGATGGGCAACGACGGAGCGCTGGCCGTAATGTCGGACTGCGCGCCGCCGCTTTTCTCTTATTTCAAACAGCTCTTTGCGCAGGTCACGAACCCGCCGATCGATCCGATCCGCGAATCGATTGTGATGTCGCTCGCTACTTCGGTCGGCGCTGAAGCCAACCTGCTCGGTGAGTCGCCGGAGGCCGCACACCAGCTGGTAATGAATCAGCCGATTCTGCGCAACCAAGAGCTTGAGACGCTACGCAACGTCGAGCGCGACATCTTCCGCGCCCACACGCTCGACACCACCTGGCCTGTTAGCGAAGGCGCTGACGGCCTGAGCACGCGGCTGGCAAACCTCTGCGACGAGGCTCACGACGCGATCACGGCAGGCGCATCGGTACTAATTCTCTCTGACCGCCGCGTTGGCCCAGGGAGGACGGCAATCCCGTCGCTGCTGGCCGTGGCCGCCGTCCACCATCACCTTGTAAGGATCGGCAACCGCCTGAAGGCCGGGCTCGTGCTAGAGAGCGGCGAGCCACGCGAGGTTCATCACTTCGCGACGCTGATCGGTTATGGAGTCGGGGCGATCAACCCTTACCTATTGCTCGATAGCGCCGCCGAGATGGCAGCAGACGGTCAGATCGAAGGCGTCAGCGACCCAAGCGAAGCTGAGCGCAACGTCGTTAAGGCGCTTGGCAAGGGGCTACTCAAGACGATCTCGAAGATGGGCATCTCAACGATTCAGTCTTACTGCGGTGCACAGATCTTCGAGGCCGTTGGGCTTGAGCAGCAGCTCATCGACCGCCACTTCACCGGTACCGCTTCGCGAATCGGTGGAATCGGACTCGACATCCTCGGCGTCGAGGCTCTGACTCGCCACGCCCGCGCCTGGCCTCTTTCCGGCGAGCGCGACGATGAGCTTCTGCCGGTCGGTGGAATCTACGCTTGGCGCCGCGACGGCGAGCAGCACATGTGGAACCCCGACACAATCGCCGCGCTGCAGCAGGCCGTAAGGATCACGCCTGAGGAGGGCGACGCGCAGAGCCGCTACGACGAGTACGCCCGCCTCTGCAACGAGGAGGCGACTAGGCGCGCGACACTCCGTGGGCTACTTAAGTTCCGCGATGACTTGACGCCGATCCCGCTCGACGAAGTTGAACCGGCCAAAGAGATCGTGAAGCGCTTTGCGACTGGCGCGATGTCGCTCGGTTCGATCTCAACCGAATCGCATGAAACGCTTGCGATCGCGATGAACCGCCTCGGCGGCCGTTCAAACACCGGCGAGGGGGGAGAGGACCCGCGCCGCTTCCAGCCCGACGTCAACGGCGACCTACGCCGCTCTTCAATCAAGCAGGTCGCATCAGGTCGCTTCGGAGTGACGATTCACTACCTCGTCAACGCCGATCAGATTCAGATCAAGATGGCGCAGGGTGCCAAGCCCGGCGAGGGTGGTCAGCTTCCGGGTGACAAGGTCGACAAGTACATCGGCTGGGTCCGCCACACAACTCCGGGCGTTGGACTCATCTCGCCGCCGCCGCACCACGACATCTACTCGATCGAGGACCTCAAGCAGCTGATCTACGACCTTCGCTGCGCCAACCCGAAGGCGCAGGTTTCGGTCAAACTGGTCTCCGAAGTGGGTGTCGGCACGGTTGCCTCAGGCGTCGCCAAGGCCAACGCCGACCACGTGCTGATCGCCGGCCACGACGGCGGCACCGGAGCTTCGCCGCTCAGCTCGGTCCACTCGGCTGGCGTTCCGTGGGAGATTGGCCTTGCAGAGACGCAGCAGACGCTCTGCCTCAACGACCTGCGCTCGCGGATCACCGTTCAGACCGATGGTCAGCTCAAGACCGGCCGCGACGTTGCGATCGCCGCGATTCTTGGCGCTGACGAATACGGCTTCTCAACCGCTCCACTAATCGCAACGGGCTGCATCATGATGCGTGCTTGCCACCTCAACACCTGCCCGGTCGGCATCGCGACGCAGGACCCTGAGCTGCGCAAACGCTTCAAGGGAACCCCCGAGCACGTCGTCAATTTCTTCTTCTTTGTTGCCGAGGAGCTGCGCGAGCTGATGGCTTCGCTTGGCATGCGGACGCTCAACGAGATGATCGGCCACACCGAACTGCTTGAAGCCGATGAAGCGATCGAACACTGGAAGACAGCCGGCGTCGACATGACGCACCTGCTCCACCGCGTCGAGCTCGAGCCTGGCGCGCCGCTGTACCGCGTCGGCCCACCTCCGGAGGTGCTCGAGAGCGCAATCGACTGGGAGCTAATCAAGCTCGCTGAGCCTGCAATCGAGCGTGGCGAGAAGGTCACGATCGAGCACGCCGTGCGCAACGTCAACCGCTGCGTCGGCGGGCTGCTCTCCAGCCGCATCGCCGAAGTCCATGGCCCTGACGGATTGCCCGAGGGGACGATCGAGATCGCGCTGGAAGGTTCTGCCGGGCAGAGCTTCGCTGGTTGGCTGGCGCCGGGCGTCACGATGACGCTGCGCGGCGACGCCAACGATTACACCGGCAAGGGTCTCTCCGGCGGGATCTTCTCGGTCGCGCCGCTCGATTCGGTTGATTTCCCGGCCGAGGACAACGTGATTGCCGGCAACACGGTGCTCTACGGGGCAACCGAAGGGCGGGCTTTCTTCCGGGGCCTCGCAGGCGAGCGCTTCGCGGTTCGCAATTCGGGTGCCAGCGCCGTTGTCGAAGGCGTCGGTGACCACGGCTGCGAGTACATGACCGGCGGCCGCGTTGTTGTGCTCGGTCCAACCGGCCGCAACTTCGCCGCCGGAATGAGTGGCGGCCTTGCTTTCGTACTCGACGAGGACGGCAGCTTCGCGCAGCGCGTCAATCCCGAGATGGTCGATCAGC
>JANRFB010000061.1:9513-19997 GCA_030725785.1 Solirubrobacteraceae bacterium | reverse complement strand
TTGCTGTTCAGCGACTCGGACTGCGTCGTCGTGCCTAGCGGACTGACAACCGAGATAACTCCTGGGTCATTCTCGTAGTTGGAGACCGTTTCGTTGATCGCGTCGGCGTACTGGGAGTCGCTAATCAGACTGCCGCCAGGGGCTCCGAGGACGACTGGAATAGAGCCGTTCGCGGCCTGTGGCCAGCGGTCGTTGAGCAGATTGGTTGCGTCCTGGCTGCCGGTCCCGTTAAGCGTCAGGTTGTTGGAGGTGTTCCAGCCGAGCGACTTTGAGCCCGCCAGAAGGCCGACGGCGAGGATTACCCAAGCGATTACAACGATCCAGCGGTGCTTGGTGCAGAAGTGGCCGAGGGCATAAAGAACTGGGGTCATCGAAAAGCTCCAACTGTTTGAGGCGGGTTAGCTAAAGATCAATCAGGAAACTAACGGCGCTGAGGGCAGTACTCAACGCTCGAGAAGCTACCGGATTTTAGGTCCACGGGTAAGGGCTCTTCGAAACCACGTGTGTGGTGCCGCCGCTAAATCGCGACAGCCTGAACGGCTCGAGCAGCGGTGATGGCCGATGGCCGAGGACCTCGCGCGCTACCTCGCGCCCGACGGCAAGCATTTTGAAGCCGTGCCCGGCGTCGAGGATCGAGTAAACGTTTGGGGCTGTCCAGTCTGTGACCGGGTAGCGGTCGGGTGTCAGCGCCAGCACGCCGCCGTTGGGGTTCGAATCCCACTCGTCGCCAGCTCCACGGAAGCGCTTCAACATGAACGCAAGCCCCGAGGTGAAGAACTCGCTGAGGTCATCGCCCGCTACCTGCTCCGGGTTGTCGGGCCCGTAGGGGTCAACAACGAAGTCAGGGCCCATCTCCAGGGGTAGCCCACCGCCGACTACGCCTCCGCCTGTCATGCCCATCCGGAAGTAGATCCCCCATGGCTGGTCGGTGATCAGTTCGCCGTCGCGATCGGAGTAGAGCGGCTCTGTGTGGTCGAAATGGACGACCGGCGCGGCGCGGCCGGCATTGCCTGAGAGGCCAACCCCAGGGAGCACGTAGTCGCCTTCGCGCGCCAGCCAGTACTCGGCTAGCGGCGCCTGCTCGGCCGCGTTGCCTTCACCGATCGTTACTACCGGATCGAGCCCTTGCATCGCCCACCACTGAGGAGCCCAGAGCCCGGGCGCAGCGAGCACCGCCTCGCAGCGAATCGTCCCGCCACTGGTTACAACCGCGTCGACCTCAGTTCCGCTGTACTCGAGGCCGGTCACCTCGACGCCTTCAAAGATCTGAACGCCGGCTTCGCGCGCGTGGCGGGCGAGGTTGCGGACCGTTCCGATCGCGTCAGCCCAGCCGCTGCGCTTCTCGTGCAAGACCGCCTTGACGCCCTCACTGTTGACGTCCGGCCATAGCCATTCGAGGTATTCGGCGCAGGCCGAGTCGCCACTGGCTAGCTCCGATTCGAAGCCAACTTCACGCTGGCGTTCAGCGATCGCCTCGAGGTCCTCGCGCTGAGCCTCGGGGACGACGGCGAGGTAGCCGACCTGATGGAAGCCAAAGCCCTCGGCGTCGCTCTCAAAGATTCCGACCGATTCAGAGATCACCTCGGTCATCGCCTCGGAGCGGTAGTAGTTGCGGACGATTCCGCCGGAGATGCCTGAGGCGCCGGCGCCAATCATCGATTTCTCGAGCACGATCACGTCTGGCTGGTCGCCTCTGGCGGTCAATTCCTTTGCGAGGTGCCATGCCGTCGAGAGCCCGTGGACTCCTCCACCAATGACGATGAACCGCGCCGCTGCAGGTAGCTCGATCGACGGCATCTGCCGATCCTACTCCTGCTCCTAGCTTGCACGGCGCGGCGAATTTGTGGTCTGATGGTTGCGTCAGTCGGCCGTCGTGGCCGACTGCGCCGATCTTCAGGAGTGTTATTGATGAGCCACGATGTAATCGTTTTGGGTGCCGGGCTCGCTGGCCTTAGCGCCGCACGTGATCTCGCCCTGGCTGGCAGCGACGTGGTCGTGCTCGAAGCTCGCAATCGCGTCGGCGGCCGAGTTGAACAGACGACGCTGGCCGACGGACGGGTAGTGCAGCTCGGCGGTGAGCTGACTGGCGAGTTTCAGCACGCCTATCTAGGGTTGGCAACCGAACTAGGGCTTGAGATCGAATCGAGCTACGTCGAGGCCAGCGGTGAGGACAGCTACGACATGATCGAGGGCGTTGTGCGCGGCGACTGGATGACGGCCGAACAGCGCGCCAACCACGATCGCGTTGAGGCTAAGTTTTGTGAGCTGGCGGCGACCGTCGACCCGGCTGATCCCTGGTCGCACCCCGATGCGGCGCTGCTCGACAACACAAGCCTTGCGGACTGGCTGCGCAGTGCCGGTGGTGGCGACGAAGCCGTCGTGCGTGAGCGCGCTCTCTTCCACCTCGGCCTCGCCGACGGTTCGCCAGAACGGCTTTCGCTGTTGGCCGAGCTGCGCAAGCAGGCGGCCGCCGGAGCAACCGGCTTCTATGACGACGTCTGCTGGGAAGGGCTGCGCGTGGCTGAAGGATCGGCCAGCGTCGCGCTACGGATGGCCGACGAGCTAGGCGAGCGCGTGCGGCTCGAGGCGCCGGTCGCGAAGGTTTCGATCTCAAAGGGCGGCTGCACCGTGACGCTCGTCAGCGGCGAGCAGCTCGAAGCCTCGGCAGTGATCAGCGCGATGCCTGTCGGGCCGCTGCGTGACATCGAGATCACCGGCGTATCCGATCCGCGCCTCAAGTCGCTCGCGCGTCAGCGCAGCGCCGTCACGGCGAAGTTTGTTGCCGGCTACTCGTCGCCTATATGGGAAGAGGTCGGCGCCAACGGCCTCGCCTACGGGGAGGGCTTGGTTGGCTCTTGTTGGACGCAGGCACCGCCCGCAGTTGTCTCGGTGCTGATCGGCCCGGAGCGGATCGGAGTTTTGCTGGCGGCAGCCAACGACGGCGAGATCTGCTCCGACATGACGCACGCGCTCGCGCGGATCTATGGCGACGGGATGCTCGAGCCGCAGGAGGTCTTCTACCGGCCATGGGGCGTTGACCCATGGACGCAGGGCTACGTGACGCAGTGGCGCGTCGGTGACGTGCTCGGCGTCGGGCCGCTGCACGGCACGCATGAGCCGCCGTTCTACGTCTGCGGCTCCGACCAGTGGGTCTGCGGCTACATGGAGGGTGCGGTTCGCACCGGCCGCGGCGCTGCCGCTGCGGCGCTGGGACTTCCGGCACCCGAATTCGAACCGGTGCCAGGTCGATGAGCTTCGAACATCTACTCGCACCGCTCCAGATCGGGCCGATCGAGATCCGCAACCGGATCGTCTCAACCTCGCACCAGACGAGCCTCGTAGCGGACAGCCTCCCAACCGATGACCTTGTCGCCTACCACCAGGCGCGCGCCGCCGGCGGCGCCGGCCTGCTCTCGGTCGAGGCCAGCGCGCCGGACCCGAGCGGCCAGCTCAGTGATCATCAGATCGCTGCCTACCGCCCTGAAGTAGTGCCGATGCTGGCGAAGATCGCCGACGCTGTACACAGCGAAGGGGCAAAGCTCTTTATTCAGCTCTGCCACGGTGGCCGCGAGCAGATCACCGGCGGCTATCGCCCGCCCGCGCTAGCGCCGTCGCCTGTTCCTAGCCCGCGATTCCACACCGAAGCTCGCGCCCTCACGAAAGGCGAGATCGACGAAATCGTCGACGGTCACCGGATCAGCGCGATCAACGCGCGCGAAGCAGGGCTCGACGGGATCGAAGCACTGGCCGGTTACAACTATCTGCCAGGGCAGTTCCTCTCGCCGCGCGTGAATCTGCGCGACGACGAATACGGCGGCGAGCTCGAAGGGCGGATGCGCTTGCTGGTCGAGATTCTGCGCGCGATGCGTGAAGGGATCGGCAGCGACCGTGCGCTGGGGGTTCGAATGACGGCCGACAGCGTCACCGACGCTGGCCTGCGAGCGCCGGAAGCTCTTGAGGTCTTCGAAGCGCTCGGGAAGCTGGGCCTGCTCGATTACGTCTCGACTTCAATTGGCGATTCGTCCAGTTATAAAGGCTCAACTTGGATTGCGCCTCCAGCGCCGGTCAGCCACGAGACGATCGCGGCGCTCGCGGGCAGTGTCCGCGAGGTGGTCGGCGTGCCGGTGATCGCGACGACGCGGATCACCGATCCGGAAGTCGCCGATCTGATGATCGCCCGTGGAGAGGCCGACGCGATCGGAATGACGCGCGCGATGGTCGCCGACCCGCAGCTTGCGAACAAGGTTGCCAGTGGCCGGCTCAGTGAAATCGAACGCTGCACAGGTTGTAACCAAGCCTGCATCGGTCACTACCACGCAGGCACGCCAATCAACTGCGCGATCAACCCTTGGACCGGGCGGGAAGCAACGCTGCCGCGGCCAACCGAATCGAAGCGCAAGATCGTGATCGTCGGTGGCGGGCCGGCCGGTTGCGCTGCCGTCCGCGCTGCGCCGGGCGCCGACATTGTCCTCTTCGAAAGTTCTCCGGATGGGCTCGGCGGCCAGTGGCGCCACGCGCTCTCTGGCCCTTCACATGAGCCGATCGCGCGGCTGACGATCGAGAATCTTGAGCGCTGGGTGCAGGGCGCAGAGGTGCGACTCGGCGTTGACGTGACGCTCGAGCAGATCATCGCCGAGCAGCCTGAGCTAGTAGTGCTCGCTAGCGGCGCGGTCGAATACCGCCGCCCGCTCGAGCTTGATGCTGACGCTTCAAGGATGCTCGACGGCTGGGCCGTGCTGAACGGCGCTGAGGTTGAAGGACCGGTCGTCGTCTGGGAGTGGGGCGGCGATTGGACCGGCTTTATCGTCGCCGAAATGCTCGCCGTCGCCGGTCACAAAGTGCGGCTTGCGAGCAGCTCTGCTGCTTTCGGTGAGGGCATGCATCAGTACCAGCGCAACCTTTACCTCGGCCGTCTCGATGAGCTAGGTGTTGAGCTCGTCAGCCACGTTGAACCGCTTCGCCTTGGCGACGGGCAGCTGCTGGTGCGCAATGTTTTTTCGGAGCGCGAGATGACGATCGGTGACGTCGGCACGTTGGTCGTAGTCGGTGGCCGCGAGCCCCACTTCCCGCTTTATGAGCCCCTGGTCGAAGCTGGAATCAACGTTGAACGGGCCGGTGACTGCTTCGGCGCTCGGACGACCGAGGAGGCTGTTCACGAAGCCACGGTTGCGGCGCTTGCAGGCTGAGCGGGGTCGTCAAAATGCCCGCGCGGGCTATGCTGCGCCCACGAGCCACGATCACGGGGGTTTGTAAGTGCAGGAGATGGTCATCTACGGAGTTTCGTTCGACATGGTCGGCAAACAGCCGATCGTCTTGCTGAAGACCGTTGACGGAAATAAGTTCCTTCCGATCTGGATCGGCCATCCCGAGGCGGCCGCAATCCTCATGAAGCTGCAAGGTCAAGCGACCCCGCGGCCGATGACTCATGATCTGCTAGTCGAGATTCTCGATCAGATAGACGCGAACTGCGCGCAGGTTGCGATCACCGAGCTTCGAGACAACACCTTCTTCGCGACGATCACGCTGAAGATCGGCGACAAGGAGATCGAGATCGATTCGCGCCCCAGCGACGCCTTGGCACTAGCCGTGCGCTCTGAATCGCCGATCTTCGCCGCCGAGGATGTGATCGCCGAGTCGGCAATCGAGTTTGAGCACGAGGTTGAGGACACCGAGGAGGTCGTTGACCGCTTCAAGGACTTCCTTGATCAGGTTTCGCCTGAGGACTTTGGCGGCGGCGACAGTTAGCGCGCGGCTGCTCGCAGGCGTCGTACTTGCTTTGGCCGTGGGCGCGAGCCCGGCCAGCGCACTTGCTCAAGGAGCCCCAGCGCGGCCGTTGACCGGCGATCGCGCGGAGGCAATCGCTGACAAGACCTCGGTATTCATAGAGCAGCGCCGTGAAAACCCCCGCGCCTCGATCAGCGCCGTGCGCAAAGCCGGCGGAAGCTGGGAGGTAAGCCTCTTCAGCAAGGGCCAAGAGCCAAAGCAGATCGCGCTCGCAAAGATCGCCGCCGACGGAAAAGTGACTGAGGCATGGAGCGGCTTCCAAGTCGCCTGGTCGATGGCTCGCGGCTACCCTGGCGCATTTGGTCGCTCGGTCAACTCGCCGTGGATTTGGATCCCACTCTGCATCGCGTTCTTGCTGCCCTTCTTCGACTGGCGCAAGCCGTTCCGATGGCTTCACTTCGACCTCTTGGCGCTGCTCGGGTTCAGCGTTTCGCTGGCCTTCTTCAACGACGCAAACCTCGGCATCTCAGTGCCGGTCAGCAGCGCCTTGTTGGCTTGGTTAGTCGCGCGACTGCTCTTCATTGGGCTGCGCCCTGGGGCGCGCCCACCGCCGCTGCGGCTGCTCATACCTTGGCGCTGGCTGGCCGTAATTGGGCTCTTTCTGATCGGCTTTCGCGCTGGCCTGAACATCGTTGATGGCAACGTGATTGACGTCGGCTACGCCGGCGTGATTGGCGCCGACAAGTTCAGCCACGGCCAAGCTATTTACGGTTCGTTCCCGTTCGATAACGGCAGTGGCGACACCTACGGGCCGCTTCTTTACCTGCTCTACGTGCCATTCGAATGGATCTGGCCTTGGCAGGGAACCTGGGACGACCTGCCTTCAGCCCACGCTGTCGCTGGCTTCGTTGACGTGGCTTGCACAGCGCTCCTATTCCTAATCGGCAGGCGACTGCGCGACACCGCGCTTGGCGTCGTTCTCGCCTACGCCTGGCTGGCGTTCCCCTTCACCGTCTACGTCACCAACTCCGGCAGTAACGACGCGATTCCGGCTGCTCTAGTGCTTGCGGCGATCTGGCTCCATCGCCAGCCTGTCGCTAGGGGAGCGCTCAGCGTTGCGGCCGGGCTTACGAAGTTCGCGCCGCTGGCGCTGCTGCCGCTGTTCGCCGGCGATGGACTTTGGGATTCGACCGAGCCACGCTCGGCGCGGCTTAAGCGGCTCGCCGCTTACTGCCTGGGCGTCGTCTTGGTGGTCGTTGTCACGGCCGCAATTTTTGCGCCGACGACCAGCCTGAAGGACTTCTGGGATCACACGCTCGGGTACCAGTTCGGCCGCGACGCACCGTTCTCAGTTTGGGGCTTCTACGGCGGCGGCTGGCGGACCGCCCAGAAGGTCGTACAGGTAGCAACGATCCTTCTGGCGCTGGCCGCCTTCTTCGTTCCGCGGCGGCGAAACATGATCACGTTGGCGGCCATGGCTGGGGCGATCATGGCCGCCGTTCAGCTCTCCGCGACCTACTGGTTCTACCTCTACCTCGCTTGGGTGATCCCCTTTGCGCTGATCGCCTTCCTCGGCCGCCCGGCGCTCACTGGGTTGCGCGAGGGCTGGCCGGAGCGGCCAGTAGGAGTTGCTCGATCGACTCCGCCCGCCGCGGGCCCTGGCAGCGGATGACAACGCCATTGAGCCATGGGTCATCTTCCGACGGCTCAAACTGAACGCGCATCCCCGAAACCAGCGAGCCGACCGCCTGCTCGCGCTTGACGCCGATCACGCCGCCGCGTGCGCCGGTCATTCCAACGTCGGTGATGAAGGCGGTGCCGCCTGGCAGCACGCGCGCGTCAGCGGTTGGAATGTGCGTGTGCGTTCCGACGACGGCACTGACCTTTCCGTCGAGGTGCCAGCCCATCGCGACCTTTTCGCTCGTCGCTTCGGCGTGCATATCGACCAGAATTTGGTCGGCGCCGGCGCTGAGCAGCTCGTCGACGGCGCTGTCGGCGGCCTGAAATGCAGGGTGGGCCGCGTCGAGGAAGAGGTTGCCAGAAAGATTCACGACACCGAGCTTTATGCCCTCCTTTTCAACGATGCAGTGGCCATGCCCTGGCTGCGAGCGCAGGTAATTGGCCGGTCGCAGGATCGGCTCGTGCTGATCGAGGTAGGGGATAATTTCCGAGCGCCGGTAGGAGTGGTTTCCGAGCGTGATCACGTCGACGCCCGCTTCGAACAGTTCGTCGGCGATCTTCGGTGTGATCCCAAGACCGCCGGCGACGTTCTCGCCATTTATGACGACGAAGGTCGGCTCAAAACGTTCGCGGATTGAGGGCAGCAGGGTAAGCAGCGTGCGCCGCCCGCAGCTGCCGACGAGGTCGCCAACAAAGCAAATAGTTGCTTGATCTTGTGCCATCAGGGCAGACTTTCGCAGCTTCGCTCCCGCCCCGTGCGAGCGCCGTCCCTACCATTGGCAGCGATGGCCTTCCCGCTAACTCGAATGCGTCGCCTGCGCCGCACCCCGGCGCTGCGCGAGCTGGTGCGCGAGACGCGCCTCGACGCCGGTGATCTAGTGCTGCCGATCTTCGTCGAAGCGGCGCTCGACACGCCGCAGCCGATCGATTCAATGCCGGGCGTCAGCCGTCAGACGGTCAGCGGCGCCCTGTCGGAAGCGGCTGAATGTTTGGCGCTTGCAATTCCAGCGATGCTCTTTTTCGGTATCCCGGCGGAGAAGGACGCCGAAGGCTCTGGAGCGTGGAACCCTCAGGGCGGCGTGCAGCAGGCGATCAGCGCGATCAAGGCCGCTCACCCGGATCTCGTTCTGATTGCCGACTGCTGCCTTTGCGAATACACCGACCACGGCCACTGCGGGCCGCTGAACGATGCGCGCGAAGTTGATAACGACGCGGCGCTCGAACTGCTCGCGCGGACGGCCGTCAGCCAGGCCGCCGCTGGCGCCGACGTAATCGCTCCCAGTGACATGATGGACGGGCGCGTTGGCTTCATCCGCGCCGCGCTCGATGCGGCTGGCTTTGAGGACGTCGCGATTCTCGCTTACAGCGCCAAGTTCGCCTCCGCTTTCTACGGCCCGTTCCGCGAGGCAGCCGATGGCGCGCCTGCCTTCGGCGACCGTCGCGGCTACCAGATCGATCCGGCCAACCTGCGCGAAGCGGTCCGCGAAGCCCATCTCGACCTTGAAGAGGGCGCCGACGCGCTGATGGTAAAACCGGCGCTTCCCTACCTCGATGTGATTCGGCGCGTTGCCGATCAAACCGGAGCACCGGTAGCTGCGTATAACGTAAGTGGCGAATATGCGATGGTGAAAGCGGCGGCCGCAGTCGGCGCGCTCGATGAGCAGGCAGCTGTTCTCGAGCTTCTAACTTCGATCCGCCGCGCCGGAGCAGATTTCGTTATTACCTACCACGCGAAGGACGCAGCCCGATGGCTTCAAAAGAAGTAACCGCAACACCAAAGATTCGCAGCCGCAAGGACGGTGCGGCTGTGAAGCTGAGCGACCTTGACCGCAAGCTGCTCGATCTGATGCAGGGCTCTTTCCCGATTGCTGCTCGCCCCTACGAGGCGGTGGCGCTTGAGGCCGGGATCAGCGAGGACGAGGTGCTCGCGAGCGTCGAACGACTGCTGAAAGACCGCATCATCCGCCAGGTCACGCCGATTTATGACACGCGTGCCCTCGGCTATGGCTCGATGCTTGTTGCCGCGAAGGTTGATCCAGAGCATCCTTGGCGCGCCGCCAAGATCATCAACTCGCACCCCGGCGTCTCACATAACTATCTGCGCAACCACGAGTTCAATATGTGGTTCACGCTTGCTGTTGAAGAGGATTCGCAGCTCGGCCTGCAGGGAACGCTCGACGTTCTTCAGGATTTGACTGGAGCCGAGTCGATCCGCCAGCTACCGACGCTGAAACTCTTCAAGATCCGCATGGATCTAGAGATGAGCGGCGACACCGACACGCTAGCCAAGAGGGGCGTCGCCGAAGAGCCTGTCGACCTTGAAGCACAGGATTACGATGACTTTGATCGCGCCGTGATCCGCGCCACGCAAGGCAACCTGCCGGTTGTCAGCGAGCCTTGGGCAGACGCCGCTGAGCAGCTTGGGATCAGCGTTGATGAACTGCTCGCCCACCTAGAGGCGATGAAAGAGCGCGGTCTGCTGCGCCGCGTCGCGGGAATTCTCTACCACCGCCGCGCAGGATTTTCAGCCAACGGAATGGGCGTATGGCAGGTGCCGGCCGACAAGATCGCCGAGATCGGCCCGCAGATGGCGGCCTACCGTGGGATCTCTCACTGTTACGAGCGGCCGACATACGCCGACTGGCCCTACCAGATCTTCACGATGGCCCACGGTCGCTCGAAGGAAGAATGTGACGCGATTCTCGACGCGATAGCCGATGAGTTTCCGATCGAGGATCGTGCAACGCTCTACTCGAGCACCGAGTTCAAGAAGATCCGCCTGCTCTACTTCACCGACGATTTCCGCAACTGGGAGCGGGAGTACGGCGACCTCTAGTGGGCGTTTCGCTGCGCGACACGCGCTCCGCCGAGCTTTACGCGCGCGCACTGCAGTACCTCCCAGGCGGCGTTAATTCGCCAGTCCGTGCGATGCGTTCGATCGGCCGAGACCCGATCTTCATTGAGCGCGGCGAAGGCGCGGAACTGACCGACGTCGACGGCAACACCTACATCGACTACGTCTGCTCGTGGGGCCCACTGATTCTCGGCCACGCCGACCCCGAGGTGATCGCAGCGATCAC
>JANRFB010000061.1:0-9413 GCA_030725785.1 Solirubrobacteraceae bacterium | reverse complement strand
CGCGAGGCCGACGTGCCGGTCGACGTCGTTCACACGACCGGCCTCTGCACCGTCTTCTTCAGCGAACATCCGGTGGTTGACTACGCCTCGGCGCAGCGCTGCGACCTCGAGCTTTACGGGAGCTGGTGCCGCGAGCTGTTGGCCCGCGGCGTCTATCCGCCACCGTCGCAGTTTGAAACTTGGTTCCCGTCGTTGGCTCATACGCCGGCGCAGATCGACCAAACGATCGAGATTGCCGCCGCCGCCTTCGCGGAGATTGCGTGAGCGCTGAGCAGACGCAGGTCGCGCTTTCCAGCGTTTCCGCGCAGCTAAGCGACGATGGTGGCCTGCTCGCCGGGGCGCTCCTCTCGAGCGATTCGGTCAAGCTCGCTGCCGACGACCCCGCGCTGGGCGCGCTTGCCGCCGCCGGCCCGCTTTCAGTCGGCCGCGAACAGCAGATAGCAGTTGTGGTCGAGGCCGTCTACGAGGGTTTTCTGCTCCACGGTGGCGGTTCGCGAATCCTCGACGCCGACGACGCCGACCTCAACATTCTGGCTGGAGATCGCCTCTACGCCTTTGGGCTCGCGCAACTTGCCGAGCTTGGCGACCTCGATTCGGTTCGCGAACTGGCCGACGTGATTGCGATCTGTGCGCAAGCCCGGGCGCTCTCTGACGGCGCTTTGGCGCAGGCCGCCTGGCAGCTTGGCGCCAGCTCGATCGGCTGGGGTTCATCGCCGCAGTCTGAGCAAGCGAAGCGCGCCGTTGCCGATGATCCCCGCGCCGCCACGGAGGCGCTTCAAGCTGCTGCGCGCCAGCTCCGCGGTGACGTGGCGCAATCGGACTGACCGGAGTGCCATTCAGGCGGCCGTCGCCGTACTATTGATCCTCAGTAATCTTCAGGCTCGCGCGCAAACAGAAGCGGCGCGGGTGAAATCATGGCCGATCGAAAAGAACCCAAAAGCAAATACACCGTAGATCGCAAGACCCCCGGCGCCTTCGAGGGGGAGACGGTCACGCGTCGCCGCGTGATGGTTGTTGCCGGGCAGGCCGCCGGCGGCGTTGCTGCCGCGGCCTTCGTGCTTCCCTCCCTCGGCTTCGCGATGGGCCCGATCTTTGAGAAGCAGGATCAGCCTTGGCAGTCGGTTGGCAAGGTCGACGAGTTCAACGACGAGAGCTACGTGCCTCGCACGATCACGCTGGTCGAAGGAATCGGTGACGCTGGCAAGTCGACGGTCTACATTCGCAAGTACAACCCGCAGCTCGATACCGAACCGCGCGATGAGTACAACAAGTACATCGCGATTTCGACGCTCTGCATGCACCTCGGCTGCCCTGTTCGGTTTACGGCTGCCGCGCAGCGTTTCATCTGCCCCTGCCACGGCGGCGTTTACGACATCGTCGGCAAGGTTTCCGGCGGTCCGCCGGTGCGCCCGCTCGACCGCTTCTACACGCAGCTTGAGGGTGACGCTGTCGTGATTGGCCCGCGCTTCTCTGTCAACAGCGAGCTGCAGCGCTTCTCACCGCGCGATCCCGGTGAGCCGCTCGACGGTGTTGGTCAGTATCTCTATCCGTCCCGCCCATCGATGCGCAAGATCGAAGGGACCTAAGCGATGCCAAAGCTCAAACTTCCTGCCCCTCCCAGCAACCCTCTCACTTCGCCGAAGCGGCCCGGTAAGGAGTATGGCCCCAGCGGCCCTCTGGGTCACGCTGAGGAGGCTGGTGTAACGGCAGTCGATTGGATCGATGAGCGCACCTCGCTCTCCGGCGGGCTGCGCTGGGGGATGTTCCGCAAGGTGCCCAAGGGCACCAACTGGTTCTACACACTCGGCTCGTCGACGATGTTCGCCTTCCTCTCGCAGGCCGTGACCGGTGTCTTCCTCGCGATGTACTACGACCCTTCGGCGACCCGCGCCTACGCGTCAATCCAGTACATCAATAACGAAGTCTTCCTCGGCGAGTTTGTCCACGGCATGCACCGTTGGGGCTCGTCGGTGATGGTGATCTTGATCTTCCTCCACATGGGGCGCACCTTCTTCTTTGGTGCTTACAAGTACCCACGCGAACTCAACTGGGTGATCGGCGTCGCGCTGCTGGTGATGACGATGACGATGTCGTTCAGTGGTTACCTGCTGCCATTCGATCAGCGCTCCTATTGGGCCACGATCGTCGGCGTCAACATCAACGGCACCGGCCCCTTGGTTGGCCCTTACCTCTCCGAGTTCCTCCGCGCTGGTCCGTATTTCGGAGCGACGACGCTCTCGCGCTTCTACGCGATCCACATGCTGATGGTGCCTGGTGCGATCGCGGCACTGATGGGCTTCCACCTTTATCTAGTCGCCAAGCTCGGTACGACGGCGCCGCCGTGGGTTAAGGCGGAGGCTCCTGAGAAGTTGCGCGAAGACAAGGTCACGGTCGACCAATGAACAAGCAGGAAAAAGAACAGTATCTGCGCGATTACGGCACGCTAAAGAGCCAAGGCAAGCCGTTTTTCCCGTACGCCGTGGCCAAGGACGGCGCGATGGCGATCGTCGTGATGGCCGTAATCATCGCGATGGCGATCGTGCTCGGTGCCGAGCTAGGCCCGAAGGCAGACCCAACATCGACCACCTACACGCCTCGCCCGGAGTGGTACTTCTTCTTCCTCTTTGAGCTGCTGAAGGTGATCAAGCCACCGGCGTTGGTGCCGCTGGCAACGATCGGTGTGCCGACAATCTGCCTGATCTTGCTCTTCCTGCTTCCGTTCTACGACCGCGGTCCGGAGCGTCGGCCGGAGCGCCGCCCAATCGCAACGACGGCCGGCATCTTCGTTGTCTGCGCGATCGGCTACTTGACCTACTTGGGTGCCGCAGCAGGCCCGCCGACCGAGATTGACATTCCGATCCCAGCCAATATCAGCTCGCAGGGGCCTGAAGCTGTTACCAACTTCAAGGCCGGCAGCGCAGTGGTAGCCCAATCAGGCTGCGCCGCTTGCCACCAGTTTGGCGAGAATGGAAACTCAGGCCCAGGGCCCGCGCTCACCAACATCGGCGCCCGCTTGCCAGCTCAAGCGATCCAACGAACCTTGATCAACCCCTCTGCGCCGATGCCATCCTTCTCAGCGCTGAGCGAAGAGTCACCGGAGCAGTTTGCCCAGATGGTCGGCTTCCTAGCAGCGCTGAAGTAGCGAGCTTTTGATGGCCAATGCTGGCGCCAGCGGCACACTAGAAGAGCCGCAGGTCGAAGCGATGTTCGATCGCATTGCTGGCGTTTATGACCTGATGAATTCGCTGATGACGGCGGGCCTGCACCATCGCTGGCGCCGCCGCGCAGTCGACCTCGCGCGGGTTGGGGCAGGTAACGACGTTCTTGACGTTGCCAGCGGTACTGGCGACCTTGCGATCGAACTGTCAAGTCGAGTCGGCGCCAGCGGCAGTGTGATTGGCTCCGATTTCTCTGAGCAAATGCTTGACCGCGCGCGCGTCAAGGCGCCGCAACTGGAGTGGGAGCAGGCCAACGCCTTGGCGCTCCCGTACGAGGCGAATCGCTTTGACGCTGTCACGGTCGGTTTCGGCGCCCGCAACTTCTCTGACCTCGACGCCGGTCTAGCCGAGATGGTGCGGGTCACGCGTCCTGGCGGCCGCGTAGTCGTGCTCGAGATCACAACGCCGACGAAGCCGCCACTCTCAACTTTCTTCCGCCTCTGGTTCGACCGACTAGTGCCGCTGATCGGCCGCTTCGCTGGTGATCCTGACGCTTATAGCTATCTGCCAAGTTCGGTTCGCCGCTTTCCTGACGCGCGAACGTTGGCGCAGCGGCTATCAGAGGCGGGGCTTGATGAGGTCGGCTATCTGCTGACCGCGGGCGGGATTATCGCGATCCACTCGGGGACCAAACCGGCGCTCTGATGGAAGACGCAGCGCCGCAGACCGGCGAGCTGGTCATCGCTGGCGGCGATCACATTCCGCCGCTGCTGAAGGAGATTGAAGAGCGACTGCAGAGTGAGGCTGTCGGCTATGGCGCTCCTTTGCAGCAGTTTGGCGAGGCGACGATCGCGGCCGGGGGTAAGCGTCTGCGCCCGCTGCTCTTGCTGCTTTGCGCTGGGCCTCCGCAGGGCGAGTCGCAGCGTGATGCCCTGATTCGCGCCGGCGCGGCGATCGAACTTATCCACAGCGCCACGCTGGTCCATGACGACGTGCTCGATCAGGCCGATCTGCGCCGTGGCAAACCGACCGTCGTCTCACTGGCCGGCCGTGACGCGGCGATCTCGACCGGCGACCTGCTCTTCGCGCGCGCTTTTAGCCTGATCACCGAAAACGGCGACCCTGACCCAGTTCAGCTGCTCAGCGATGCCTGCTCGGCGCTGGCGCGCGGCGAGCTGCTGCAACGAGCCGATAGCTGGAACAGCGCCGTTACGCTGGAGCGCTATCTGGAGCGCTGCGAGCTGAAGACGGCGCGCCTCTTCGAAGCGGCCTGCTCGATCGCTGCCGCGATCACCGATGAGCGCCAGCTCCAGCTGGCCAGCTTCGGACGCAGGATCGGGGTTGCGTTCCAGCTGCTCGACGATGTCCTTGACGTGAGCGGGCCGGCCGAGCGCACAGGCAAGCATCGCGGCACCGACCTGCTTGATGGAACCGTCACGCTGCCACTGATCATCGCGCGCGAGAAAGCTCCTGCCATCGCCGCGCTCGACCTGCGTTCACTCAGTGGCGCTGAGGAGGCCGAGTTGCTCTGCGATCAGATCGCTGCCACCGGCGCGCTCGAAGAGTCGCGCGACTACGCCTTGGCGCTTGTCGAAGAGGCAAAGCAGGCGCTACCGGTAGAACTTGATGAGCGCCGCCGCCGATCGCTGGAGCTAGTCGCCGACAGCGTCGTCGCGCGCTACAGCTGATCGAATTTGCTCTTAGAAGTCTTCGGGCAGCAGGTGGTTTTTCTCTAGCGCGGCCCGTAGCCGTTCTATGTCGCGCTTGCCATTCTCTTCGGCGAGCTTCGTAAGCGCCAGCTCAAGCTCGTCGGCGCCCCGCTGGTGGGCGCGGTCGCAAAGTTCGGCAACGTCGTCTTCAACAATCGTCGTGCAGCGCGCTTCGCAGTTCGGGCAGCGCAGCTCGATCCTCCAGTGGCGAGGCCCGTAGCCGTCCCACTCGACCGGCTGAACGGTGTCGCAGCCGCACTCGCCGCAATTGAGCAGCTGGTCGACGCTCTCTTGCAGGTCGGCTTCAACTTCGATGATCTCCAAACCCTGATCGGCGAGCGCGACTGCTTCGCCGTCGAGATAGCTGATCTCAACCTGCCGCCCGGAAGGGAGTGTGATCGATCGAACTTCGCTGTTGGGGGTATCTGAGTCTCGCATTGGCTTTCAGTGGCTCTTTCTTGCCTTGTTCTGAGAGCTAGAACACAGAACTCAGCGAAAAGGTGCGCAAAGGTGCAACAGAGTCCGTAGCGCACGGGTACGATGTAACGATGCCTGCTATCGGCCCCTTGGAAATTGGCGTTGTGCTGTTGATCGTTCTTCTGATCGTCGGCCCGAAGAAGCTGCCCGGATTGGGTCGCAACCTCGGTACCGGAATGCGTGAGTTCAAGGATTCGGTCACCGGTCGCGGCAGCGATAGCTCGGATGATGAGCCGGCGAAGCTGGATGCTGCAGCAGCTGATGAGACGCCTGCGAGTGAGCCGAGCGCCGCGCCCGAGAAGCAGCCGCGCGGCGACGCTTAGGGCCTGAAATGCCGGCCGTCCGGCCGATCGGCCACGAAGAGCGGATTAGCATCGTTGATCATCTCGACGAGCTGCGCTCGCGCCTGATCATCATCATCGCCGTCTTGGTTGGTTGCTTTGCCTTCTGCTACTGGCAGAACCACGCCATTCTTGACATTGTCAATCAGCCACTTGCAGACGCGCAGCGCACCGGCGGGGAAGATTCGCTACAGCAGAGTCAGCGCTTCGATCAGGCACTTGACAAAGTGCTCAAGCAGCTCGCGCCGGCACTTAACTCGACGCGCAAATCGCTCGACTCGCTGGCCGCCGAACCAGGCGTGAGCGCCGCCACCAAGCTCGAGGCATCGCGCGCTAGTCAGCAGCTCGCAGAGGCCTCGGCGGCTACGGCGCTGGCGACAAAGGCGGTGCCGACCGATCGCGGCCGCCGGCCGCTGACGCTTGGAGTTGCTGAACCGTTCGTCGCGACCTTCACGGTCGCCGCTTATGCCGCGCTGCTGCTGGCCTTGCCTTTCATTCTCTGGCAGATATACGCCTTCATCTTGCCGGCCTTCGATCCAAAAGAGCGCAAGCTCGTCATTCCTATGATGGCGCTGATTCCCGTGCTGTTCGCGGCCGGCGTTCTGTTTGGGTATTACGGCGCGCTGCCGAGAGCTGTCAACTTCCTCCAGAACTACAACAGTGGCGAATTCGACATTCAGATACAGGCGCGCGATTACTACCGCTTCGTCGTTCTTTTCTTAGCCTTAATGGGGCTTGTCTTTCAGATTCCGGTCGGAGTGCTGGTCTTAACCCGAACCGGCGTCGTTGACGCGCGAACGCTCTGGAAGCGGCAGGGCTATGTGATCCTCGGCATCGCAATTGTCGCTGCGATCGCAACACCGACTCCGGACCCGGTGACGATGTTGGTGACGATGGTGCCGTTGATCCTGCTTTACGAGCTGAGCATCGGCCTCGCCTACATCTTCAGACCGCGGGGCGGCTCGATTACGAGCCGCTGGGGAGAGTGGTGGGATGAGGACGATGAGCAGGAGCTGCTCGCCAACGATCTGGCCGATGATGAGGGTGCTGACGCCGAGCACGACCAGACCCCCGTATCCTGAACTGATGCTTTTTGATCTTCGAGGTAAAGGTCGTCGCCGGACAGTCAAGATCGTTTATGGCGGCCTTGCGCTGCTGCTTGGCCTAGGCCTCGTCGCCTTCGGCATCGGTGGGGCAACCTCGGGCGGCCTCGTTGACGCCTTCACCGGCTCGAACGGCGGCTCCGACACCAGTGTTTACAGCGATCAGGTGAAGACTTTGACGAAGAAGGTCACAACCGATCCAACCGATCAGGCTTCCTGGGCAGCGCTGACGAAGGCTCAGGTTCAGCAAGCTTCGATCATCGGCTACGACCAGAACACGCAGAGCTACAACGCCGCAGGCAGGGCGGAGCTAGCCAAGGGCTCGGCCAGCTGGGAGAAGTATCTGGCGCTTGAGCCGAAGAAGCCAGACGATCGAGTCGCCTCACTGATGGTCAACGCCTACGGCCCCGGTGGTCTCAACGAGCCGGTCAAAGCGGCCGCTGCGCTGAAGGTCGTGATCGAGGGGCGTGGCGCTAGTGCAGCGCTCTACTCGCAGCTCGCCGTGCTCGCCTACCTTGCCGGTGACAACCGCGAGAGCAAGATCGCCGAGCAGCGCGCGCTTGAGCTGACGCCAGCTAACCAGCGCAAACTCGTCGCCGCACAGCTGGCAACGCAGCGCACTCAGATCGACAGCGCAAAGGCTCAGGCCGCCCAGCAGCAGTCGCAGGGCGCGCCAGGCCTCGGTGGCTGAGCGCCAACGGCTAAACTTCGCCGCCGGTACGCCCCTGTAGCTCAACTGGCAGAGCAGCGGACTCTTAATCCGAAGGTTCCAGGTTCGATTCCTGGCGGGGGCATTGGTGTTGGCCCGGCGGTATGGCAGAATCAGCGCGATGCTCGCCTCACTGAACGGTCGGATCGTCGAAACCGAAGAAGCGCTGGTGCCCGCCAACGACGTTGGGCTATTGCGCGGCGACGGAGTCTTCGAAGTGATCCGCGTCTATGACGGCGTACCGTTCGCGCTAGAGGAGCACTTCGAGCGGATGGAGCGCTCCGCGACGAAGCTGATGATCGAGTTCGACCGCGCGGCGATCGAAGCTGATACTGCGGCGCTGCTGGCGGCGGTTCCCGGCCACGACGGCTGTCTGCGACTCGTCTCCACCGGCGCCGGCACGCGGCTCGGGTTCATTGAGGCGCTGCCACCGATCCCACCGTCGATCACGCTGACGACACTTCCCTATGCATCGACGATCCTGCTCGACGGCGTCAAGTCGCTCTCCTACGCCGCCAACATGCTCGCCACGCGAATCGCTGC
This sequence comes from Solirubrobacteraceae bacterium, assembly GCA_030725785.1. GTDB lineage: Bacteria > Actinomycetota > Thermoleophilia > Solirubrobacterales > Solirubrobacteraceae > F1-60-MAGs163. The sequence continues at coordinate 1,373 of JANRFB010000061.1, read as the reverse complement.
CAGCCGTGGCGCAAGCGAGGCGCTGCTGGTGACCGAAGACGGGAAGGTGCTCGAAGGGCCGCGCCAGAGCTTTGTCGCGTCGCTCGACGGCGAGCGTCTAATTACGCCACCACTCAGCGACCGCGTGCTCGATTCGATCACGCGCGGCGTGCTGCTGAAGACCGGCCTAGTTGAGGAAGAGTCGATCGCGGTCGATCAGATTCCGCAGATCAAGGAGGCCTTCCTAGCTTCAACTCTGCGCGAGGTTCACCCCGTCTCTGCAATCGATGATCACCCGATTGAGGCGCCCGGACCACTCTCGGCTGCCGTCGACAAGGTGCTGCGGGCGACGATCGCCGAGGCGGTCGGTCAGCCGGCGTGAAGCTCGTAACGGTAATCGGCAACCGCCCGCAGTTCATCAAGGCCGCCGCAGTCTCTGGCCCGCTCCGCGCCGAGCACGATGAGCTGCTGGTCCACACCGGTCAGCACTACGACGACGAACTCTCAACGATCTTTATCGAAGAGCTGGGAATGCCTCGCCCGGAAGTTGAGCTGGAGATCTCAGGCGGCAGCAACAGCGAGCAGACCGCACGGATGATCGCTGCGCTGGCGCCGCTCTTGGCCGAGCAGCGGCCGGACGCGGTGCTCGTCTACGGCGACACCAACTCGACCCTGGCCGGCGCCCTTACGGCCGCTCAGGCGAACATTCCCGTCGTTCACGTTGAGGCCGGGATGCGCTCCTTCGATCGCACGATGCCGGAGGAGCTGAACCGAGTTCTCACCGACCACTGCTCGGAGCTGCTGCTCTGCCCGTCGCAGGTGGCGCTGGCAAACCTTCAGAACGAAGGGCTTGGCGCCCGCGCGATGCTTGTCGGTGACGTGATGGTCGACGTAGCCGAGCTGATGCGGCCGCGCGCCGCGGCCAACGCGGCGGCGCTCGAAGCTGCCGGCGTGGAGGCTGGCGAGTACCTCTTGGCTACGGCGCATCGGGCTGCCAATGTTGATGACCCGGCGCGGCTAGCGCTGCTGGTAGAGCTATTGCTTGCTGTTCCCGGCCCGGTCGTGCTGCCGCTACATCCGCGCACGCGGGCGCGGCTCGAGGCGGCGTCACTTTTGACGGCGCTGAAAGATGGCGGCGTGCGAATTTTGCCGCCGCTTGGCTACCTTGACTTCACTGCGCTGCTGCTTAGCGCGCGTGCCGTCTTGACCGATTCAGGAGGCGCGCAGAAGGAGGCCTACTTGGCCGGCGTTCAGTGCGTGACGATGCGCGACACGACGGAGTGGACCGAGACAGTTCACTCCGGTTGGAACTCGCTCGTTGACCTTGACGGCGCGGCGGCGATCGCGGCGCTCGAACTGGCGCCAAGCGGCGAGCGGCCCGACTGTTATGGCGA
>JANRFB010000060.1 GCA_030725785.1 Solirubrobacteraceae bacterium | reverse complement strand
GACGTCGAGAAGAACACAAAAGTAACGCTGAAGATCTCGAAGGGTGCCCAGCAGGTGAAGGTTCCCAACGTGGTTGGCCTAACCGAAGGCAGCGCCGATACGGCGCTAGCAAACGCCGGTTTCCGCGTTGACCACAGCTATCAGGCGTCAAGCAAGAACCCAGGCAAAGTGCGGGCGCAAGATCCCAGTAGCGGCGTAAGCGCCGGCGTTGGCTCCAGTGTCCAGGTCACGATCAATCAAGCACCGAAGAAGGTAAGGGTGCCCAACGCGGTCGGTCAGACGCAATCACGAGCCGATAGGACACTGCAGAATGTCGGCCTTGACGCCGTCTACGCGACGAGGACTGTCACCAACCGCTCGCAGGATGGAATTGTGCTGGCAATGTCACCGGGCGCCGGCAGCACAGTGACTCAGGGCACCAACGTCGCTCTGACCATCGGCAAGTACAAGAGGCCGACGCCAACGCCGACGCCAACGCCGACGCCAACGCCGCCGAAGCCGAAGCCGGTTCCGCCGGGGCCAAGCTCGATCGTCAAGCAATGGAACCTGGTCGCCGACCAGACCAAGACCTACACCGTCACTTGGGGCGCAGGCCAGTGCCCTGGCGGCGAAGGCAATGCGGTCCTCAAAGGCGACGAAGGCGATAGCGGAGCACAGATAACCGCCCAGGGCGATGCAGACGGCCCGAGCTCGAACACCAGCTCGTACTACGCCACGACAGAGACGACCGACCTCGCCAGCCCGGTAACGCTGGTGATCACGATCACCTGCCGAGTTCAGTAGTCAACGGCTAAGCACGGAGCCTTCGGGCGTCGCGCGTGCGGCCCGCAGCATTTTGCCCGCGGGCCGGCGCGCGACGGCTCGTTGCTCAGCCGCCGTTGCTGGCAGCTAGGTAACGGCGCGTCGGCTCGCCGCGGAGCGCGGTCGGTGCTGGCAGCGGCGTTCCCTTGGCAGTCGAACCGGCAACGGCAGAGAGCACGAGCTTCGAAGCCTTCGCTCCACCGAGTGCGATCGTGTTTAGCGTCGAACCGGCGTCAACCGTCTTGAACTTCCAGATCGGCCGGTCGCCGCCGGCGGCCTGAACGGTGACGCGGATTTTGGAGCCAGCGCGGAAGGCGTGCGCGACGGGGAAGATCGGCACGCGTACCAATGTGAAGGCGCCGCGCGGAAGCAAAGCGGCGTCCTTCTTCAGGTGCGTGGGAAACGGATCAACCGCCGTTGAACGCTTGGCGTCGAGCTTGCGGTGCGATGCGCGCAGCCAGCCGTTCTGGATGTACGTCTCCTGGCCATCGGGGCGCACTTCGCTGATCGTGACCTGGAGATCAGTGTCCTTGGCGCTGCTCTTGAGGTATAGGTCGAGGCTTGAAGAACCAGCAAGGATCATGTCCTTGCCCAGCGCAGCGGTCGTGAAGCCAACGCCCTTGTCGGCGGCGAGAGGCGCCCAGTCGTAGCGCGGCTGAGCCTTCCAGTCGTCGCCTGCGCCCGCGCCGTAAAGCGTCTGCTGGGGGCGAGCCGCAGGGTCAGCGGTGTAGCTGGCGCTGCTCGATGCGCTCGGCTTCGTCGGAGTTAGCGCGCCGCCGGCGCCGAGGTAGTAGGTAGCTGGCTTGACTTCGCGGATCGGCCATGCGCTGTAGCCAAGCTCCCAAGTCGCGCCGATCGAACCGAGCCCTTGAGGCCCAGCGCCGTTGTCCATCAGCAGGCGGACGCGCGGATCCTTCTTGAAGCGCGCCTTTGCCGCCGCCACGTTCGTCATCGAAGCGAAGCGCGACTGCAGTACCGGCGCCGCAGGTGCGTCGGCAAGCAGCGTGTAGAGCTGATCGCTCAGAGCCAGAACGGTCGGCGAGATCTTCGGGATCCTGTCAGCGACGAAGAGGTTGAGGAATTCAACCCAGCGTGTAAACGTTGACGGCCCGAGCGAATCGGCGTGGACGCCGTTCTGCAGCGTTATCCAGACGTTCGGGTTCTTCGCCAGCAGGCCGAGGCTCTGGGCGAAGTGGCCGCCTGTCTGCTCGTCCTGGAACTGACCGATCAGGAAGGTCGGCACCTTGATCTTGCCCATCCAGGCTGCCGGCGAGCGTTGATCAAACTCACCCGGCGTGCGGAACGGGTTCGCATCGATCACCTTGACTGCGTCGCGCGTCTGAAGGCGCAACTTCTGATTGGCAATGCAGTTCTTATCACCGGCGGCGACAAGCGCCTTGGCCCACGGCTGACCGCCTTCCGGTGCCGGCGCAGCGTCGGACATCCGCTCCTTGACCCAAGAGAGCGCGAAGCCCGAGTTGTTGATGCCGCCCGGGTAACCGGTTGCGGTGTAGGTGTCGTCGGTTACAGACATCGGCGCGATCGCTGCGAGGTGCGGCGGCCGAGTGCCGGCCGTGAAGAGCTGCGTGATGCCAGAGAACGAGATGCCCCCCATTCCAACCTTGCCGCCCTTGACCCACGACTGCGACCCGACCGTCTCGACAGCGTCGTAGCCGTCGAAGGTCGTTGGCAGGCCGAAGAGGTCGAAGGCTCCGCCTGAACAGCCGGAGCCGCGCATCTGAACGCTAACGACAGCGAAGTCGAGCAGTGGGGCGATTAGAGCGCCGACCGCGGTGGAGCTTGCTGGCGCGAGCGGATCATTCTTGCCTAGCGAGCTGAGCAGATCGTTCGGCGCCGCTGTTTGGTAGCCGGAGTACTCAATGATCGTCGGGAACGGGCCGTCGCTGAGCTTCTTGCCGGCCGGAAGGCGAACTGTCATCGCAATCTCAACGCCATCGCGAACCTTCACGTAGTTGAGCCCTTGCTTGAGCTTGATGCCACGGAAGAAAGCCGCCGGCGGGTTCGATTTCGTGCTTAGAACCTTGAACGGGCGCGTTGTGCTGGCGCCGCGCACCTTGTAGCCGCTACCGGCAGCAACGTTCTGGAAGATGAAGCTGCCGAAGCGATCGGCCTTACCCTTGCCGACCGTCCGCCCACGCGCATTGATCAGCGTTAGCGACTGCCCCTTGCCAGCACCGAGCACGTAAGCCTGACCGATGCTGCCGCTGGCGGTCATTCCTGCCGCGCTGGCCGGGCCGGCCGCAACAGCGACGAGCGCGAGCGCTGCAACTGAACCAAGCACTACTGAACGAACTTTCAACATCGACTCCTCCAAAGAATCAAACGACGAGCCAGCAGCCTAGCGCGACGAGTAACGCCGGTGCGCCAGCAGCTTCTGCGGGCTGGCGCGGTTAGTCTGGCGCCCGTGAACCATCTGAGCGAATCTCTGGTGCTGGCGCTCGGCGCCGCCGTCAGCCCGATTCCTTTGACGGTTTCAATCCTGCTACTCAGCCAGCCCGACCGAGGGCGCGCGAAGGCGCTTGCCTTTGCCGCCGGCCAGGTGCTCGGGTTGGCAATTCTTTCGGTGATCTTCGCCGTCGTGCTGCGCAAGGCGCTCGGCACTTCGCAGCCACAGTCCAAGCATGGATCAACGCTCGACATCGTGCTTGGCGCGGTTTTGCTCCTCGCCGCGGCTCGCAAGCTACTGACAAAGCCGAAACCGAAGAAAGCGAAGTCGAAGAAGCAGCGCTCGCTCTTAGCCGAGTTCGCTTTCGGCGCCGGGCTGATGGCCGTGAACATCGAAACACTGGTCCTCGTTATGGCTTCGGTCAAGGAGCTCGTCGGCAGCAAGATCGGCTTCGCCGAGGAGGCGGTCGGGCTGCTTGCAATCGTTCTGATCGTGACGCTCTCGGCGACGATCCCGCCGCTGATCACATTCGTTATTCCGAAGAAATCAGATGAGGCCCTGAAGTGGCTTAACGAGCAGACGACCAAACACCAGCGCGGGATTGCCGGTGGATTCTTGATCGTCTTCGGCGTCTACTTGGTTTACAAGGGAATCAGCGGTTAGCG
>JANRFB010000059.1 GCA_030725785.1 Solirubrobacteraceae bacterium | reverse complement strand
GCGAAGACAGCCTGCGACTGCTCGATCTGCTCTGCGATCTCATCGACCGCTTCAATTTTCTGTTCTCTGTTCATGAGCCTCCTAATCCGGACTTTTGGCCGTCGTCACGGCCTGCCGGAGGTCTTGGGTGGCGCGAATATTCAGGATGTCAGGCCGCGGCCGGCGCTGCCTCCTGAAGATCGCGAGTGAAAGATGGGTCGGAATCGACCTTGATGCCAGGGCCCATGGTCGAAGTCAGCGTGATCGATTTGAGGTAGCGACCCTTGGCTGCCGAAGGCTTTGCGCGGATGATCTCTTCGACGACGGCTGCGTAGTTGGCGAGCAGCGCCTCTTCGGTGAAGCTTGCCTTGCCGATTACAAGATGAACGATTGAGCTGCGGTCGGTGCGGTACTCGACCTTGCCGGCTTTGGCCTCCTCTACAGCCTTCGTGATGTCCATCGTCACGGTTCCGACCTTCGGGTTGGGCATCTTGCCTGACGGCCCGAGCACGCGGCCGAGCTTGCCTACGACCGGCATCAGGTCGGGCGTTGAGATCGCTACGTCAAAATCGCTGAAGCCCTCTTCAACTTTTGTCGCTAGATCCTCGGCGCCGACGACGTCGGCTCCGGCGGCTTCAGCCTCGCGGGCCTTGTCACCCTGAGCGAAGACGATGATCGTGACGTCCTTGCCCAAGCCGTGAGGCAGAGCAATCGTGCCACGGAGCTGCTCCTCGGCGTGGCGGACGTTTAGCCCGGTGCGCAGGTGCAGCTCGATCGACTCGTCAAACTTGGCTCGTGCAAGCTTCTTAACCAGCGCGATGGCCTCGGCCGGTTCATACTCGCGCTCGCGGTCAACTTCGCCTAGCGCCTCGTCATAGCCCTTGCTGTGCTTGCTCATGCGACCACCTCTACGCCCATCGAGCGTGCCGTGCCGGCGATGATCTTGATCGCGGCGTCAACGTCGTTTGCGCTCAGGTCGTCAAGCTTCGTCTCAGCGATCTGGCGCAGCTGAGCCTGGGTGATCTTGCCAACCTTGTCGCGGTTCGGTTCGCCCGAGCCCTTCTTCAGCTTGATCGCCTGCTTGATCAGCACTGCGGCCGGAGGCGTCTTCGTGATGAACGTGAATGAGCGGTCTTCGTAGACGGTGATGACTACCGGCGTGATCACGCCGGCGTTCTCCTGCGTCTGAGCGTTGAAGGCTTTGCAGAACTCCATGATGTTGATCCCGTGCTGACCCAGCGCAGGACCAACCGGTGGCGCAGGGCTGGCCTGACCGCCGGGGGCTTGGAGCTTAAGTTGAGTTAGTACTTTTTTGGCCATCGTTTATCCCTGTCTGCGAATCGTTAGTGGCTGCCTGGATCAGATCTTCTTGACTTGATCGAAGCCAACTTCGACCGGGGTCTCACGACCGAAGATTGACACAAGCACCTTGAGCTTCGCGGCGTCCTGATTGATTTCGGCGATTTCGCCTGAGAAGTCTGACAGCGGACCGGCAACGACCTTGACCGATTCACCGATTGTGAACTGCGCCTTCGAGGCAACCTTCTGCGCGACCTCCTGATGGAGAAGACGGTCAACCTCGGGCTGGGTCAGCGGTACCGGATCGGTCGACGCGCCGACGAAGCCGGTCAGGTTCGGCGTCTCTTTAACAACGGTCCAAAGCTCTGGGTTTAGTGCCATGTTGAGATCCATGTTGATCAGCACGTAGCCAGGCATCGTGCGCACTTCGCTGGAGACCTTCTCGCCATCCTTTATCTCAACCTTGGTTTCGGTCGGGATCACAATCTGACGAACCTTGCTCGACTGGTCATGCGCTGCCAGACGGCGTTCGAGGTCGCCCTTGACCTTCTTTTCAAGATTTGAGCGAGTGTTGATTACGTACCAGCGATACATGGGATCCAGATCAGGTTGAAGGTCAGATGATTAGGTCGACGATTTTTTGAGCGACTACGTCGGCAAGGCCAAGATAGGCGCCGGCGATCACAACGAAGCCAAGAACGACTGCAGTTGCTTGGCCGACCTGGCGGCGGTCGGGCCACTGGACGCGCTGCAGCTCGGACCACGAGGCGCGCAGGAAGTCAAAGAAGCGGCCGAAGATCGACTTTCTATGCCCCGGCTGATCGGCGCTAGCCGGCGCGAGTGCTTCGGCTGCCTGACGAGCTTCAATGTCAACCTCGAGCGACTCTTCGGCTGCGCTGATTGACTCTTGGTCACCGGTTTCAATCTGGGCTTCGACGTCGTCGATGCGGTCCTCAAGCTCCGCGAACTCTTCAGCGCTGAGACCTTCAGGGTGGACGACGCCACCGGCGCTTGGGTCGACCTTTGGGTCGGCAGGGGTGCCTTCAGCACCGGCAACGAGCTTTGCTTCGAACTCATCGACATCGGCCGACGAGTGGTCGAGCGAGGCAGGAATGTCATCACGGACGATCCCGTCGCCGCCGCCAGAGGCGTCACGCTTGGCCTTGCGCTGCTTTGCCCGTTTGCGGTTTCGTGCCACTGCTCGAAGCTCACTAACGCGTCTCTTTGTGGCTGGTGTGGCTGCGGCACCAGCGACAGTATTTGCGCAGCGTCACGCGATCAGGCGTGTTGCGCTTGCTTTTGTTCGTTTGATAATTACGTCGCTTGCAGTCCTCGCACTCGAGGGTGATCGCGACGCGTACATCTCCACGGGCCATGCGTTGACTCCGGTGTTAGAGGTTGCGTCAAAAAACTCTCTGGGGCAGAAAAACGACCCGCCCCAGGCGAGTCGAAAACTCAGTGTAGCGCGACTACGCGGCCTTTGATCGGCGCTAGGCTCGGCCGCTATGGCCGGCTACGAATTGAGCGAACGCCAAGAGCCTCTGGCCGCCACGCCCAGAGGTAGCGGCTCAGGAGCTTCCTACGCGCTGTTCGTGGCAACGCTTGTCAATGTTCTCGGCATCGGCGCAGTGATTCCAGTGCTGCCTCTCTTTGTCAAAGGTCCTATCGGCGGTGGCGACGTGGCAGTCGGGCTGGTGATCGGCGCATTCTCGGTGACCGGCATCCTGATGCGTCCGATCGCAGGCCGAATAGCCGATAAGCGCGGGCGTAAGCTCGTTCACATCACCGGCATCGCGATCGCGGCGCTCGGGGCAGCACTGATCTTCGTTCCAGCTGGCGTCACCGGACTAATAATCTCGCGCCTGCTTGTCGGAACCGGCGAAGGCTGGGTATATACGGCGGGAATTACATGGATCGTTGACCTAGCCCCGGTCGAGGGGCGCGCGCGCGTGGTCGGCCTGTTCGGTCTCTCAGTATGGGGCGGCATCACGATCGGCGCGGTTCTGGGCTCGGTGATTCTCAGCGCTGCAGGCTACGAGGCAGTCTGGGCGTTCGCGGTTATTGCTCCGCTGATAGCCCTGCTCATCGCCAGTCAGATACCGGCAGCGCAAGCGACCGCGCAGTCAGCATCCGAGGAGCTCGCCGAAGCGGAGCTTGTTGGTGGAGAACTCGAAGCCAGACCAGCACCCAGCGCAGCAGTGATTGCCAGCCGCAACCAGCGTGGCCTGTTGCGATGGGTCCCTTCATCGGCGCTGTGGCCGGGAACGGCATTAGCGATGGTCGCACTGGCCTACGGCAGTTTTATGTCGTTCGTCGTGCTGCTGCTCGACTTTGAAGGGATCGGCAATGGCGCGCTGGTCTTTACTGCCTTCACGGCGGCATTTGTAATTACGCGACTGCTGTTCTCATCTGTTCCCGACCGGATCGGTTCGCGGCCAACGGTGCTCGCTGCCGGCCTAGTGCAGGCGATCGGGATGCTGATCGTCGCGCTCGCGGGCTCATTGCCACTTGTACTTGTGGGAGCGGTCCTCTCCGGCGCCGGCATGTCATTGGTCTTCCCGGCGCTGGCGGTGATCGTGATCGAAAACACCGACGATTCGCGACGCGCCACAGCGCTCGGCGCCTTCCTCGCATTCTTTGACATTGGGGTTGGGGTCGGAGCCCCGTTTGCTGGAGTTATCGCCTCGCTTGGAACGGGCAACAACTACGCGGCAGCGTTCATCGCCGCCGCGGCGATCAGCGCTGGCGGGGCGATGCTTGGCTTCTTTGGAACTGGCGGCAACCGTAAGATCAGGCATGGCTGAAATTCTCGCGATCGCGCACCCTGACGGCGGAACAGTCGGCGTTTTTGCGGGCGCTGCGGCCGAACAGTCGTTGGCAATCGAGCACTGGATTCCAGCCGAGGGCGGTGATCCGAAGCTCCCGCTCGATCAGTATTCAGGGCTAGTAGTTCTGGGCGGCGACGAGAACATCAACCAGCTGGACCTCTACCCCTACCTCGAGCGCGAGTTCGAAGTCGTGCACGACTGGGTCGCAAGCGAACGGCCGTTATTTGGCGTATGCCTTGGCGGCCAGATGATCGCGCACGTCAGTGGCGGCTCGGTCTTCAAGGCCAGCGAGCGCGAGTTTGGCTGGGCGCAGATAGACGTTCTCCCGGCCGCTCACGATGACCCGGTGGCCGGCTTTGGCGCCGACAGGCTGACCGGACTTGCCTGGCACGACTACGCCTTCGAGCCGCCGCCGGGATCGACCACGCTGGCGAGCAACTCGGTCTGCGTGCAGGCCTTTCGCCACGGCGAAGCATGGGGCTTCCAGCATCATCCGGAGATAGAGAGTTCAGTACTGGATGGTTGGCTGGCTCCAGTACTGACCGATCCTGATCCAGAGCGGCGCGAGCAGGCCGAACTGCTCGAAGCCGGCCGCGAAGCACACATGCCGGCCTGGAACGATTACGGCCGCGAGCTCTTCCGTCGCTTCGCTACGCGCTGCCGCTGAGGTTTGCGCCAAGGAGCTCCGTTCTCCGGCTCCATGCCATCGCTGGTTTCTCGATCAGCCGCAGGCTGAGCCAGCCGAGCAGCAGCGAGATTGGCAGCGCGATCAGCGTTGCGCCCCACGGCGTGAGCGGCAACAGCCCGTTGGCGCGAAGCACCAGCAGAACAGGAACGTGCCAGAGGTAGAGGCCATAGCTGACCGCACCAACCCAGACCAGCGGCCGCAGCTCAAGCGACCGCGGCGGCCGAGCTGCGGCGGCGGCGACTATCAGCGCGAAGCCAGCGGCGGCCGGCAGGTCGCGGATGAAGCGCAGGAGATCAAGATCGCCAACCCTTAGCGCAGCGTTTCCCTGAAGATGCATTACAACGTCTGCGGCCACCAGCAATACGCCAGCCGCGGTCCATAGCCGGGTCGCGGCGAGGCTCGCACTGCGTCGCTCAATCAGGACAGCCGCGAGCATTCCCAAAGCGAAGTAGGGCAGCATTGCCGGCAGGCTCTTTGACCAACTCAGAGGCGGCCCGTTCTGCTTGGCGAGGACGAAGTTGAAGACCAAGCCACAGAGCAGCAGCGCGATTGGAATCGCCGCCTGCGCGCCGCCGCTGCGCCCTGCCCGCAGTGCCAGCCAGCCGACCAGCGGCAGCAAGATGTAGAAGCTCGCCTCGACCGCCAGCGTCCACATTGGCGGGTTGAGCGTAAGCAAGGTTTCGGAACTGAAATTCTGAGCGAAGATGAAAAACAGCGGCAACAGCTCTGCCGGCGGCAGACGAACGCCGGGAGAGCCAGCAAGCGGATAGAGCAGCAGCGCGCTGGCGACGATCGCCACCCAATAGGCGGGAACTATTCTGCCAACCCGGCGCACGGCGTAAGTAGCAGTCTTCGGGGCCGGCCGGCCATTGAGCGCCGAGCGAACCCATGCGCGGTAGAGCAGAAAGCCCGAGAGGACGAAGAAGAGCACCAACCCCACGCGCAACTCGGCGAAGAGATCGTTGGCGAGCGTGTTCGGCGCGGCGGCAACGTAAACATCGCTCAGCGTGTAGAGCCAGGCGTGAAAGCCGAAAACGCTGAGCGCAGCGACGGCGCGCAGCCCGTCGAGCGCGGCGTCGCGCGGCGCCACGCTGGCGGTCGGCGCAGCGGCGGCCACCAGCTAGTTCAGAGCTTTCGGCGTTTCAGCGACAGGCAGGCCACTCTCAGCCATCCAGCGCTTCAGCTCATGGTGCATCGTCGCTGCGCCGACGATCGGTCCGGCGGATTCGCTCCAACTACTCGGCACGACGGCGAACGGATGCATCTGTGCGCCACCAAGCCCGCCGTGTGAGCCCATGAACTCCTCGAACGGCACAATCTCATCTTCGGCCGGCAGATAGGCGCCGCTGACCAGCAGGTCGGGGCAGTGGCTGAAACTGTCGTGGCGGCGCAGGTGGTCGGCAGCGTTGGCGCCAAAGTGGGCGATTGGATTGACCCCGTTGACACTGTCATCACTGAGCCGATAGCTGCCTTGAGCGCCAAGTACGACCGCCCCTTCGGCCTCGGTGCGAACCATCACCCAACCGATGTCCGGATGGGCGGCGAGCGAGGCTACAAGGCCTGGGTGCTGGAGTTCTATCGCCTCAAGCGTCAAGCGACCCGGGGTTCGAGGGAACGAGACGAGGCCAAGGCAGCCCGAAGCCAAGACGATCACCTCGGGCCTCTCGCTGTCGGCCGCGTCGGTTATTGCTTGGTGCTGTTCCTGAGCCTCGCGCCCCGGGCCCAGCGCGACCCCATCGTCGCCAATGAGGCTGCGCGTGGCGCGCGCCATCATCCGGCCGCCGGCGCTGTCGTCGCTTCCTAGCTCGGTCAACCAGCCGCCGATTTCACCCCACGATTCGGCAACTGCGGGCGGCGCAGTTACAGCCCCGCCCGCAGAGCAGGCCTGCTCGACGACCTCTTCAAGCGTCTTGCCGCAGCGCTGGCGGAAAGGCCTCCCTTGCGACTGGCCGTGGTCGGAGAGAACGACGATCTCGTATGGCCGCGGCGCCTGCGGCAAAGCTCGCTCGAGGCGCAGCAACTGACGGTCGAGCCGTTTGAGGACGGTCAATGCGTCAGGCGCGCGAATCCCGGAATGGTGGGCAACCTCGTCGTAACCGACGTAAGTCGAGTAGGAGACCGGCACGCCCTCGACGATGTCGGCCAGCAGCGTTGCCGTATTCAGCTCGCGCATCACGACCGTCATCGCAGCGCGCAGCAGTGGATACACGCCGCCGCGGTGAACGTGCTCCTCACCAGAGCGAATCTGGCGCCAGTAGGCAAGCTTCTCAAGAGCCATGTCGTGGACCGAAAGCACGAGCGTCCGCGTCATTCCCGAAGGGTCGGAGAAGAAAGCGAAGAACTCACTCGAATGCGAGCGCTGCTTGTCACGCACCACGCTCAGAGTTGCCGAGGCCCGCGGCGCGTCACCGGAGAGCAGGTTGCCGCGACTCGTTCCGTCGACTGCCAGCAGGCCACTGCCGGTGCTGGCGCGGCGCTCCATCTCGGCTGTATCGGCGACGCTGCTTGAAACCATCAGCACGCCGCGCTCCTTCTCATACCAACGGAAGGCCGGCATGTTCTCGTTGCTGCCGAGCAGGAGGCCCGCCTGACTGGCGCCGGTCTGGCTGGAAAGGTCGCACTCCCAGCCGATAATTCGGTGGCTGCCGTCGGCGAGCCAGCGTGCGATTGTGGGCACATAGCCCGCATCGACGGCTTCGCGCAGAATCTGCTCCCCAAGACCGTCGATCTCGAAGAAGATCACGCCTGGCACGTCGGTTTCGTTGCTGCCGCGCGACTTACGCATCCGGCGGCGCACGACGCGCAGGTGATAGGCGTCGCCGTCCACGTCGAGCAGCGTGCCGGCGATCGTGCTGACGACTGTCATCAGGATCGCGATAAAGAAGGAACCGAGCACCGTTGGCTCGCTGTGGTCGACGATCTCTAGCGAGAGCCAAACCATCGCCGTTGTGGCGACGAGTGAGAGCAGGCCGAAGGTCAAGACGGTTAGCGGCAGCAGCAGTCGCGTGATCAGCGGCCAGACAAGCGAACCGAAGATCGCCAGCACGATTACAACAACGAGCGCCGCCCTAAACGACGGGACGTCGATTGCCGGGATTATCGCCGCAGCACCCCAAAGCGTCAGCGCCTGAATTAGCCCGAGCGCCAGCACGCGAATGACGAAGCCGATGAGGCGTCGGCGCGCAGCTGGCTGGTTGATTGGGACGGTCGTCATTGAAATAACTGCCTTCGTGGCAGGAAAACGTTAACTATGCGAGGCTACCGCGCTATGACATCAGATTCCGAAGATAAGACAACCGAACAGCCGCCGCGAGCCAAGCCAGCGAGCGACGATGCTCCTACCGCCGTCACGCCAGCCGGCGAGACGCCGTGGCAGCGATCCGGCGGCCGCCGGATCTCGGTTCACCTGCTCGTTATCTTCGCGACGATCTTCACAATCCTCGCCGTCTTCGCGAACTGGACGCGCCAGCAGCTGCTTGACACCAACCAGTGGACGAAGGCCAGCTCAGAGCTAATCGCCAATCCAGTAATCCGCGACCAACTGGCGATCTATCTCGTAGACCAGCTCTACACCAATGTCGATGTCCAAGCCGAGATCAAGTCGGTCCTGCCAACGGAGCTCCAGCCGCTGGCGCCGGTCGCCGCTGCCGGCGCACGCGACTTGATCACGAAGGCCGCCAACGCGGCGCTCGAGCAGCCAGCCGTTCAGTCGGTCTGGACCGACGTCAACCGCCTTGCTCACGAAGAGTTCGTGCAAGTAATCGACGGTGGAAACAGCTACGTCAGCACGACGAACGGTGACATCACTGTGAACCTCGGTCTGATCCTCAACAAGGTTGCCGCAAACGTAGGACTTCCGAGCAGCGTCGTTGCGAAGATTCCGCCGGGCGCCGCGCAGCTAACAGTCGTTCAGTCGAACGACCTAAAACAGGTTCAGCAAGCCGCAAAGGCGCTGCGAACCTTCTCAGTTGTCTTCAGCATTCTGGCCTTCCTTTTCTTCGTCTTCGCCGTGGCACTAGCCGCCGGGCGCCGAGCAAACACGCTCGTTGAGGTCGGCGTGGGGATGATCGTCGCTGGCTTGGCCGTCGTCCTGCTGCGCGGCGGCGCTGGCGACGCGATCGTCAACGCCCTAGTCACCGATGTCTCACTGCAGCCAGCCGCCAACGCTGCATGGAGCATCGAAAGCACGCTGCTCGCACAGCTCGCAACGCAGGTGATTGTGATCGGTGTGATGTTGATCATCGCCGGTCTTCTCGGTGGGCCAGCTAAGGCTTCGAAGGCCGTCCGCGGCTGGTTTGCGCCGGTGCTGAACGGTTACCCCGAAGCGAGCTATGTGGGGGTCGGGCTGCTTGTGTTGCTGTTCCTTATCTGGTCACCGATTCCGGCCGCCAGCCGCGCCTCGTTCATCATCATTTTCGTCATCCTCGTCTTCTTCGGGCTCTACATGCTGCGGCGCGAAACGCTGCGCGAGTTCCCAGCTTCGGCCGGAGCGAGCGGCGATTCGATGCGAGCCGGTACAGCGAAGATCGGGGCGATCTTTAGCCGCGCCGGCGCCGCCGTCAAGGAGACCACCTCGAAGGCTGCACACGACGTCAAGGAACGAACCGCAAGCCACAAGGACAAGTCATCATCCTCTGGCGCCGGCACAGAGAGCCAGCGCATGGCCGACCTCGAGCGACTCGTTTCGCTGCGCGACAGCGGCGCACTCACGGACGAGGAGTTCGCGGCCGAGAAGGCGAAGATCCTAGGCGCAGGCGACGCGCCCTCCGGCAGCTAACTCAGTAGTGGCTAGCGACCCGCGGCGCCCCCTGATTGCCGGGGTTGGACAGGCGACTTGGCGTGGAGGGGACGCGCCGGATCCGATCACGATGTGCGCGGAGGTGATCAACAGCGCTAGCCACGATTCAGGCGCTGGCGGCGCTCTTCTTGGCCGCGCCGGGGCTCTCGGCGTTGTTGACATCGCTTCACGCCGCTGGGCGGACCCGGCCTCATTGATTGCCAAACAGCTTGGGATAGAACCGCAGCTGACGCTGCGGACCGAGCTTGGCGGCGACGGCCCACTACGGCTGATCGCCGAGCTGAGCGAGCGAATTGCCAGCGGCGAGCTGGACTGCGCGATCGTCTGCGGCGCCGAGGCGTTGGCAACGCTGGCCAAAGCGATGGCCGACGGCACCGAGCCTGACTGGCCAGCAGCGGATACCGCTGCCCCAAGCGTCCTACTGGGAAGCGACAGAGCCCCGGCGACGGACGCCGAGAACGCTGCCAACATGATCGCCCCGATCATTGTCTACCCGCTCTTCGAGTACGCGCTCTGGGCAGATCAAGGCGGAACAATTGAGCAGCACCGCGAGCGGCTCGGGGCGCTCTGGGAGCGATTCGCGATCGTCGCCGACTCGAACCCCTATGCGTGGACCCAGGAGCCGCCGACCGCAAGCGAGATCGCGACCGCCTCGCCGCGGAACCGCCTTGTCACTCTGCCTTACACAAAGCTTCTCAACTCGAACATCCAGACAGACCAAGCGGCAGCAATGATCATCTGCTCGCAGGAAGTAGCAATAGAGCTCGGCGTGGCCAACGACCGCTGGGTCTTCCCGCTCGCCTTCGGCCAGGCCGAGGAGCACTGGTTCGTTAGTTCGCGCGACCGGCTTGACCGCTCACCGGCGATGGGCCTAGCAGCTCGGGGGGCGCTGGGCGCGGCGGGACTGGACGGCGACGATGCGGCCCACCTCGACATCTATTCGTGCTTCCCGAGCGCGGTGCAGATGGCCTGCCACGAGCTGGGCATCGACCCTTGGAACGAGTCGCGGCCGCTGACCGTAACTGGAGGGCTGAGCTTCGCCGGTGGGCCGGGCAACAACTACGCGACACACGCCGTCTGCTCGCTGGTTGAGCGCCTTCGAGAGGATCCTGGCTCGAGCGGGCTGAGTACTGCCGTCGGTTGGTACATGACGAAGCACGCAGCAGCGGTGTTCGCTGCAGGCGAGCCGCAGCGTCCGCTGACGAGCGTTGACGCTCGCGCTGAGGCCGGCGAGTTGCCCTCGCGCCAGATGGCGGAAGGGCGCAGCGGCTCGGCCACGGCCGAGGCTGCGACCGTCGTCTACGATCGCGAAGGTCAGCCCACCGTCGCGACGCTGACAGGGATTTTTGAGGATGGCTCACGCGGCGTGGCGCAGAGCACTGAAGCCGGCCTCCTGAGCCAGCTCGCGGACGAGCCGATCACAGGACAGCCGATGAAGTTCGCCGGCGACGGCACTGCCGCGCTGGCCTAAAAGACGGCGATTAGGGCGTTTCGACTAGTTTCGCGCTCTGGCGCTCGGCCGGTATCTCAACCACGTTCCAGGCCAAGTGGAGCCTTTTCAGCAGGCTTACGAGCATCCCTGAGGTGTCAATCTCTGAGCGGCGCAACCCGTGCTTGGCTGAGCGCGGAAAGGCGTGGTGGTTGTGATGCCATGACTCACCGAAAGATGGGATCGCAAGCCACCATACGTTGGTCGACTTGTCCTCAACCTCGAAGCGACGGTTGCCGAAGAAGTGGCAGACCGAGTTGACCGACCATGTCACGTGGCTTTGCAGCAGGACGCGGATCAGCCCGCCCCAGAGCAGTCCAGTTAGGCCGCCGTAGATCGTGCCGGTGATCGCGACGCCAAGGCCGAAAGGAAGCGCCGCGGAGACGAGAATGAAGAACGGAAACGAGTAGTGAATGACGCGCATGCCGCGGTCTTCGCTGAGGTCGATCGCATACTTCTTGTGCGTCGCCATTCCGTGAACTCGCCAGGTCCAACCGACGTGCGCGTGCCATAGCCCTCGAACCGCACCAAGTACACCTGAGCCGTGGCCGACGTGAGGACTGTGCGGGTCGCCTTCCTCGTCGGAATGGGCATGATGCTTGCGGTGGTCGGCCACCCAATCCATCGGCCCGCCTTGAATCGCCATCGAACCGAAGATCGCGAACATGTACTCGATCGGCTTGTAGGTCTCAAACGAGCGATGGGTCAGCAAACGGTGGTACCCCACCGTGATACCAAGGCCGCAGACGAGGTACATCACGGTGAATACGATCAGGTCGCTCCAAGCCAGCAGGTCATAGTTAATCGCTACTGGAATCAAGGCGATTAGAACGACTACAGGGCCGAAGACGGCAACGAGGTTGGCGTACTTGTCTACCTTGCGCATTGAAACGATTCTATGGCATAACGGGCGTAGCGTAAAAAGCCGCAGCCGCCCGCCGCCTGAATTGCCGCAACTAACTGCTTGTTAGCGGGTTTCAGAGGAGCAGATGACGAGCGTGATCAAAGATCGTGTGCTGCTCACTTTCGGTGTTGCCGCTGCGCTGCTGGTGTTCGCCCCTTCGGCGGAAGCAGCAGTCACGGCCAAGCCGGCCGCGGGGCAGGTGGCCGCCAAGCAAATCGCGCTGCTTCGCAACGACGGTCGCCGCCCGACGATCGCACCGCAGCGGCTTTCGCTGAGAACTGGCAGAGCGAACGTCTACGCCTCCTTCGGCGTGCCAAAAACTTGGGCCGGCAAGCCGATCGAACTGGCTCTAAGGTCGAACAGCAATGTTCGCGTGAGCGTTACCGCCGTCCGAGCAGGGCGGCTTCGCTCGCTGCGGTGGTCGACTCGTCCACGGGCCGTCAGCAAGGCGGTCAGCGTCAACCTCCGCGACACCGGACCGACTTTCCTTGAGCTGCCGCAGCTGCCCGCGGGCCGCGTTGTGCTTGAGATCAGGGCACGTGGACGCGCGGTGATCTCCGGCACGCTTCGTATCGCACGCAAGCCCAGCCAGCCGGCGCCGGTGGCTGGGACTCCATCGAGCGATAGCGACCAGGAGCCGGGCACCACTGGGGAAGAATCGGGCGAGTCAGACTCTGGCGCGCAGCCCGACACTCCCGAGCTGCCGATCGACGACTCGCCATCCGCTCCGGACTCACCGGTTGACCCGGGCTCACCGTTCGCGGACCTCTCACCGCAGCTGATCGGCGCGCCGCCCGTAAACGCGCCAGCTCTGACGGAAGCCTCGGGCCTTGCTGAGAGCGCAGTGAATCCCGGCGTCTACTGGACTCACAACGACAGCGGCGACCGCGCCCGGCTGTTTGCAATTGACACCGCCAGCGGCAGCTTGCGCGCGACCTTGGAGTTGCCTGGAGTTACCGCGGCCGACTGGGAGGATCTAGCGATCGCACCCGACATCGATGGCGACGATGCTTTCTACATCGCCGACATCGGCGACAACAGTGCAGCGCGCGCCTCAGTGACGATCTACCGCGTGGCTGAACCAACGCTCCCACCTTGGCGTGGCGCGCCAGTGACTATCAACGCTGGCGCCGTCAGTTCGCAGCGGCTGACCTACCCTGGCGGCCCGCGCGACGCCGAGTCGCTCGCCGTCGGCTCCGACGGGGCGCTCACGATTATCTCCAAGCGCGAAGCGCAGGTCGGCGTGTATCAGCTCGCCGATCCGCAGTTCGTTGGCGGTCGCGCGCAGCTCGCCTCGGTTGGCCGGTTACCACTCACGTGGGTGGTTGGCGCCTCGGCCTCACCCGATGGTTCGTTTGTACTGATCAAAACTGCGGGCGCGGTGCGCGGCTACGCGATCGACAGCGACGAGACCGTTGCCGACGCGCTGGTGCGCGGCGGCGCTGGCGTGAATCTTCCGTACAACGCCGAACCACAAGGCGAAGCGGTCGCCGCCTCGATGACTGGCCGCGGCCACGCGACGATCTCCGAAGGCATCTCGCAGCCGCTTCAGCAGTGGCGCTGGTAGGCGCTGAGCTAAGCGACGTCGAGCACGACTTTGCCGGTTGCGCCGCGGCTGTCGATCAGCTCTAGCGCAGCGGCGGCGTCTTCAAGCGCGAAGTGCGCGCCGACCGGTGGGCGAACGAAGCCTTGCTCGATCAGCTCGGCGATCGCGTCGCCGGTCGCTTTAACCAGCGCCGGGTTGCCAAGCACCGAGGCGCCCCAGCCAGCGCCAATTACGGAAGTGTTGTTCAGCAGCAGCCGGTTGACTTTGACCTCTGGAATCGAACCTCCGGTGAAACCGACGACGACGACGCGCCCATTCTCTTTCAGCGAGCGAAGACTGTCCGTGAAACGATCGC
Source organism: Solirubrobacteraceae bacterium (assembly GCA_030725785.1). Taxonomy (GTDB): domain Bacteria; phylum Actinomycetota; class Thermoleophilia; order Solirubrobacterales; family Solirubrobacteraceae; genus F1-60-MAGs163. The sequence goes on along the minus strand of JANRFB010000059.1, from coordinate 6,329 downwards.
CACCGACCGGATCAAGGACCATGTCGGCTCCGCCGAGCGCCAGCACCTCGTCCTTCCAGTCGCCGTCGGAGCGAACTACCTCGTCGGCGCCTGCTTCGCGCGCAACAGTCTCCTTCTCATCGCTCGAGACAACGGCGATCGTGCGTGCGCCGAGCCCCTTCGCGACCTGGATTGAGGCTGTGCCGACGCCGCCGGCGGCGCCGTGAACGACGACCGTCTCTCCGCTGCGCAGCTGGCCGCGGTGGACCATCGAGAAGTGGGCTGTGTGGTAGTTGAGTACCAGCGCCGCGCCCTGAGCGTCATCGAGCGAGTCGGGGAGCGCGAAGGTGAAGTGGACCGGAGCGACGGCGACCTCGGCAAAGCCGCCGAGCATGCAAAAGGCGGCGACGCGCTGGCCGGGCTCGAAACCCGATCCCTCAGAGGCGCTGCGAACAACGCCCGCTACCTCACTGCCGGGAACGAACGGCAGGTCCGGCTTGATCTGATATTCGCCACGCGTCTGCAGCAGCTCGGGGAATGCGACGCCAGCGGCGGCGACGTCAACGACAACGCCCTCTCCAGGCGTCATCGGGTGGCCAGCGGCGGCGTCGGGCTCAGCCATGTCAACTAGCTTCAGTGCTGTAGCCGGGCCGGTCAGTTCAGTTATCTGGATAGCTCGCATAAGGCCGCTCAACCTAACAGACCGCCGCCCGCGAGCGAGCGTGGAGGATCAAGGCGAGCGGGCGTGTATAAAGGCTTATGACTTCGCTCCTGTACCGGCTCGGAAAATTCTGCGCCCGCCACCACTGGATCGTAATCGTGGCCTGGATCGTGATCGTCGTCGCGCTCGCCGGCTGGGTCAAGAGCAGCGGCGGGATGGTCGCCTCCAACTCGGTCGACCTCCCAAACACGCCAAGCAACAGCGCGACCAAGCTCTTGACGGCAAAACTGCCGGCCTTGCTCAAACCGACTAGCTCGATCGTCGTCCACTCGGCCGATAAGGGCCCGCTCACGAGCCCCGCCAACAGCGCCGCGATCGCCGCAGCCGTTGCGGCCGCAAAGAAGTCGCCGGAGGTAGAGGAGGTGGTCAGCCCGCTGCCACCCTCTACTGCGTCGCAGGCCGCTGGTGCACTGGTGAGCGCGGATCAGAAGACGGCTCTAATCCAAGTCACGCTGACACCGAAATATGCGATTCCGACCGCGGTTGAGGCGAACAACATCGTCAACCGGATCGAGCAGCCGCTAACCGCCGCGGGGCTCGAAAGCGCCGCTGACGGCGACCTCGGCGCAGTGGCGGTCGACCCGAACGCCGCTTATCTTTCATTTGCGATTGGTATCGCTGCCGCCTTGATTGTGCTGCTGCTGACCTTCGGCTCAGCGGTGACGATGCTGCTGCCGATAATCACGGCGATGTTCGGCGTCGTGGTCGGCACGATCGTGATCACGCTTCTGTCACACATCAGCAGCGTCCCTTCATCGGTCGGCGCGCTCGGCGGCATGATCGGGCTTGGCGTCGGGATCGACTACTCGCTCTTCGTCCTCTCACGCCACCGCGAACAGCTCGCCGACGGGATGGACATCACCGAATCGATCGGCCGCTCCGTTGCGACCTCCGGCGCCGCCGTGCTCTTTGCCGGAACGACAGTTGTAATTGCGCTCTGCTCGCTGGCAATTGCAGGGATTCCAATCGTTGCCCAGCTCGGCTACCTCTCGGCGATCTTTGTCATCACCGCGATCCTCTCGGCGCTGACCCTGCTCCCAGCCGTGCTTGGACTACTCGGCAAGCGCTACGACGCGCTGAGACTGCCCTGGCTACACCGGCGCAGTTCGGTTGCGATCGACCACGACCAAAGCGGCTGGGCGCGTTGGGCGAAAGGAATCGCGCGCCACCCATGGCCGCCGCTGCTCGCCGCAATTGCAATCTTGGCGGTGATTGCGGTGCCGACAACGAAGATGATCTTCGGCCAGATCGACACCGCCGCCGGGTCGAAGGATTCACAGGCAACGAAGGCTTACAACCTCAATTCGGCTGGCTTTGGCGAAGGCAGCAACGGCCCGATCCTGATCGTCGTCAAGCTCAAAGAGGACGGCAGCGACGCCGCGGCGCTCGCGAAGCTAGAGAAGGCGATCGCGGCAGACCCAGACGTGCTCGCTCCGCCAGCGCCGCCGCTCTACAGCGCCGACCGCTCGACCGCAGTTATCACTGTGATCCCAAAATCGGCGCCGCCATCGGACGCTACCCAAGCTCTCGTTGACAGGCTCCGCGTCCTAGCTCCACAAGACCTCGCCGCGACCGGTCAGGTCGCCTACATCGGCGGCCAGACCGCGGCCTTCATCGACATCGCCGAAGAGATCAAGAAAAAGCTTCCGATCTCAATTCTGATCGTTGTAGCGCTCAGCTTCCTGCTGCTGATGGTCGCCTTCCGCTCGGTTCTGGTTCCGCTTCAGGCGGCCTTCATGAACCTGCTCGGCGTAGCGGCCGCCTACGGGATGCTGGTGGCCGTCTTCCAGTGGGGCTGGGGAACCGGGCTAATTGGGCTCGACGGCTCGGTGCCGATCGTCTCGTTTGTGCCACTGATGATGTTCGCAATCCTCTTCGGCCTCTCAATGGATTACGAGGTCTTCCTCGTCACCCACATTCAAGAGGAGTACGAAAGCGGGACCGACAACGAGACGGCCGTGGTGCGCGGCCTCTCGCGCAGCGCCCGCGTGATCACCTCGGCAGCGCTGATCATGGTCTGCGTCTTCCTTGGCTTCGTCACCGACCCCGACCCGACGACCAAACAGTTTGGCCTTGGCCTGGCCTTTGCGGTCGCGATCGACGCGACGATTGTGCGCTGCGTGCTTGTGCCGGCGCTGATGGTGATCGTCGGCAAGCGAAACTGGTGGCTGCCGAAGTGGCTGACGAAGATCCTTCCGAAGGGCAGCATTGAAGGAACCGGCTTCTTCCGCGAGCTAGACGCCAAACAGAAGGCGCAGGGGCAGCAAACTTAGGCTGGCAGCGGCTCGTCCGTGAAGCCTTCGGCCTCTCGTTCGAGCTCGACGTCGGGATCGACGTCACCTTCGACGCGGCCGGAGCGCAGGCGCATCGCGATCAGCGGGAAGAAGAGCGTTGAGAGGATCGCCGCACCGACCAGAGCGGCCGATGTTGAGACCTCCATATCGCCAGCCTCGACGGCAATGGTCGTGATCGCAACTACCAGCGGCAGCTGCGTTGCTGAATAGAACGCGAGCGCAAAGCGGTCGCGAAGCTCGAGCACGCCGCGATAAAGGAGCAGCGCAGGGATGCCGCGCGCGAGCAGAAACATCACTAGGAAGAGCGGCAGCTTAAGCAGACCTTCTGTGCTGCCGATCAGCGAATCGAGATCAAAATTCATGCCGCTGTAGATGAAGAAGAAAGGGATTAGGAAGCCGTAGCCAAGGCCGACGAGCTTCGATTCGAGTACCTCCACTTCGCGCCCCTGGACGACGAGACGAACGATCATCCCAGCGGCGAAGCCGCCCAGCAAGAGCTCAAGCCCAAGACCGGAGGCGAAGGCGATCAGCACAAGAATAATCACGACTGTCAAACGTACGGCGAGCTGACTGCTTGATTCCAGCGTTCTCTCGACCGCGCCCCAAGAGCGCGGGGCCAATTGCAGCGCTGCGATCGCAGCGAGGACAGCAAGCACGACGAAGATGATGAGAATCACGAGGTTCTTGGCGGTTGTCGTCGTCAAAACGAGCGTCAGAAGCAAGATCGGCCCGAACTCGCCGATCGCCCCGGCGCCGAGCAGATATGTGCCGAAGCGAGTGCGCATCTCGCCGGCGTCGCTGAGGATCGGCACGAGCGTTCCGATCGCCGTCGTCGCCATTGCCGAGCCCGTGTAGAGCAGCGACAACACAACGCCTGCCCAAGCCAAAATCCCACCGAGGCCATAGGCGATGATAAGGGAGAGGATCCAGCCGGCGATTGCCAGGTTCAGCGCCTTGCCGCGGATCCTCTGGAAGTCAATCTCGTAGCCGGCGAAGAAGAACAGCATGCCGAGGCCAAGGCTGGCGAAGAATCCAACGAAGTTGTCGGGCTGTGCGAAGTCAAGAATCTGCGGCCCGATCACTATTCCCAGCAGCAGTTCGATCACGACTACCGGGATTGCTACGCGGCTCCCAAAAAAGGCGACGGCGAGCGCCGCCAATGCAGCGGCAACGACGATCACAAAAAACGATATTTCGTCGACTTGGACGCCGGACGAAGCTGCTGCGGTAATGAATGTCATGGAAGGCCGCGAAGCCTAACCGACGGCGACCTCAGGTCCCCCTACTTTGTCGCCGCCTTGCCCACCGCCGTGCCTTCGGCGGTCGAAAGCGTGTTCAGCGCTGCCGAGAATGCCGAGTTGTTTGCCGGAGCGAGTTCGTCGGAACTGTTGACCTCCATTTGAACGTCGACTGTCTTCTCGCTCAGCTTGCCGGTGACGGTGCAGGTGAAGGGCGTTTCCTTCTCCACGTCGCTCGGGCACTTGAGGTCAACACCCGCGTCGGTTGCCACTGAGGCAGTGATTCCGGCGGAGCTAAGCGAAGATTGGATCTGCGAGTTGACCTCTTTATTGAAGTTGTTGACTGCGTCGGTCGGGTCGTATCCACCGCAGGCCGCTAGCGCGACAGTTGCAACTCCTGCGGCTATAACGACTGCAAATTTCTTAAGCATGAACTTGTTTCTCCTAGATTGGTTTTGTCGCTCTGGAAAGTGACAGATCTGGCGGCGCGATGTCAAGAAACAGTGCGGTGTTTTACGCGGGCCGACTGCTTTGCTCGCGGCGGCTGCCACAAACCCTCTCTGTACGGCTCGATTCCGGCAATGCTGCCAATCCCTTGCTCGGGCGCTCCGGCGAGGTCGCCATCGTTGCTCTTGCGCGGTAGTCATGCCCGGCGATCAGCTTCCAACCTGCGACCGCTCATCCGAATTGCCGAGTTCGTCGTATGCAGTTGACGACCACCAAGGCACGATCCGCGCCCGGATCTCGTTTGAACGGGCACCGATCGATCGCTGACCGACGTTGATCGAAAAAACTGACAAGGAGAAGGAAATGAGACGAAATCAGCTCCAAATAATTGGATCCGCGACCGCAGTGCTAATAGCTGCGACGGCGCTTGCTGCCTGCGGTTCCTCGTCGAGCACCGACACAACGGCGGCTCCCGCGGCAACGACAACCGCGGCGGCGACAACGGAGGCCTCGTCTGCCTCAACGAACGTCGATGTCGTCCTCAACGAGATGAACGTAATGGCGATGCCGGGCGAAGCGAACGCCGGCGACGTGACCTTTGACGTCAAGAACGAGGGCGCGGCGGGACACAACCTAGTCGTCATCAAGACAGATACGACGGCCGCCGACCTTGGTGAGGATGCAGCGGCATCCGAAGCAGGCAAAGTTGGCAAGGTGGACGAAGTTGCGGCCGGACAGAGCAAGGATCTAACTCTGAAGCTCGACGCCGGACAGTACGCGTTGATCTGCAACCTGCCAGGCCACTACGGCGCCGGTATGTACCAGGACTTCACGGTCAACTGATTCGATTTGCCGTTAATGCACCGGAAAGCTGGCGGCCCTTCAGCTTTCTGCGTCACGATTGCGCTCCCCGGCGGGCGAGTTTCCCGCTACGCCGGGGTCCCGTGACGCAATGTCGACCTCCAAGTCGTCGATCGCCTCGCGGAGAGCCTCTATGTGAGCGAGCACCTTCGGATCCGAAATCAGGATGCCGTCGTCGGCCAGCGCCGCCGCTCGCTGCCGTGCATTCTCGGCTTTGTGGGCGGTGTCGAGGCTATTGAGGACGACGCCAATCACCATGTTGAAGACGATGAATGTGGCGATTAAAACGAAGCTGATGAAGTAGAGCGCCACCCAAGGACTTAAGTCCAGCAGTGGGTACATGATGTCCGGCCATCCCTCGAGCGTCAGCACGGTAAAGAGCGTCAGCATCGAGCGGCCGATGTTGTTCCAGTACTCCGGAGCGGCATCGTGAAAGAACGACCATCCAGCCATCCCGTATAGAAAGAGCAGAACTGTCGTGAGCATCAGCAGTCCGCTGAGCGGACGCAGCGCCTTCATCAGTCCGCGAGCAAGGATCTGGAGGTCAGGAAGGTAACGCAGGATGCGGGCGATCCGCAGCAACCTGAGCACCCTCAGGATCGCCGTCTGGTTGGCCAGCCCGGGAACGAACACGCTTCCAACGACGACCAAGTCGAAGATGTTCCAGCCCGACTTGAAAAAGTCTGCCGGGTCGCGCCCGTAGGAGATTATGCGGATCACGAGCTCTACGACATAGATCGCCAAGCAGATTTTGTCGACCAGCGCGAGCGTCGGGCCGAGTGATTGTTC
>JANRFB010000058.1 GCA_030725785.1 Solirubrobacteraceae bacterium | reverse complement strand
ATGGCGAAGCTCTTTGCCTCCGAAGCCGGTCGCTTCTGCGTCGAGGAGTCGTTCCGCATTCACGGCGGTTACGGCTACTCGAAGGAGTACGAGATCGAGCGTCTCTACCGCGACGCGCCGTTGCTGCTGATCGGCGAAGGCACCTCCGAGATCCAGCGCATGGTGATCGGTAAGACACTGCTGCAGCGCCATAAAATCTGAGCCACGAAGAACCCCCACAGACGCGCTGGCACAAGCCTCTTGCGCGGCAGTCCCCTCGCAACGTTGCGGGCGCCACCTACGGGCTGATAATCGCCGCTTCGGTGATCGCGGCCTCCGATCCAGAGACCGGTGCGAACGCGGCGAGCGTCGCCGAGCTCGTCGCCTTTACCGTTCTCGCCTTCTTTGCAGCTCACGTATACGCGCTGCTACTTGGTGATTGGAGCAAGAAGAGGCGCGCTCCGGACCGCCAACACGTGAAGGCGATGGTGCTCGAGCAGTCGCCGATGCTGACCGTAATTTCAGTGCCGATCGTAATTCTGCTGCTCGGCGTCTTCGATGCCGTTGACGATCAAAACGCGATCAACCTCGCGCTCTACGCCTGCGTTGGCGAGCTCGCTGCGACCGCTTGGTACGCATCACGCGGGGCCGGTGCGTCAAGGCCACAGAGTCTGATTGCTGTCTCGGTGGCGGTTCTGATCGGCGCCGGCATAGTCGTCTTGAAGGCTGCGCTGCATTAAGTAGGTAGGCTGAGTCGATGTCCGGTGACGCGCGCACATTGATCGCCAAGGCTGCCAACGACGTCGTCGCGCAGGTGCCGGCGCTAGCGCCGCTGAAGATCGTGATTGACGTGCAGCTCCAGGGCCGCGGCGACCTGCAGGTGTTTCGCCTTGAGATGCCGCAGGCCGAGGTCACGAAGGACGTCGCTACCGACGCCAAGATCCATCTCGCAATGCGCCGTGAAGAGTTCAACCGGCTCGTCGAAGAGTCCAGCATTCCGGCCTGGAGGAAGGCTTTTGAGACAGGCAGCATTAAGGCAAGCGGTGTGGAGCAGTACATGAAGCTGATAACGCAGGTGATTGACAAGCAGCAGAGCCGCGCGCAGCTCAAGCGCGCGCGCCACTAGCGCTGATGGCGATCGCCGCAACCCACTTCACCGATCCCGGCTGCCCATGGGCCTACTCTGCCCGCCCGGCGCTGCGCACGCTCGAGTGGCGCTTTGGTGACCAGCTCGAATGGGAGCTCGTCGTTATCGGCCTGACCGAGGACGCGAAGCAGTACGAGGAGCGCGGCTACACGCCGGAGCGCGTGGTCTCCAGTTGGCCGGTTTACCACGAGCGCTTCGGAATGCCGTTCGGCTACCAGGTCAAGGCTGGCGTCTCGGCCACGAGCCGCGCCTGCCGCGCCGTGATGCTCGCAAACGAGCAGAGCCATGAGCTGGGGGAGGCGGCGCTGAGCGCACTACAGTTCCTCAACTTCACGACGATCGAGATGCTCGCCGACGACGCTGCGATCGCCGCTGCGCTGGATCAGCTAGACGGGCTAGATGGCGCCGCAATCGTTGCGCGCCTCGACGACGGCGACGTTCTCGAGCGCTACGAAGTGCAGCGCAGCCGCGCCCGCCAAGCGGCCGGAGGCGCCACCGAAGCGCAAGGCAAGAGCGCCGACAGCGATGGCCCGGTCCGCTACACGGCGCCATCAGTTATCTTCACTGCGCCGGGCGGGAGCTCACTGGAGGCCGGCGGCTTCCAAACAATCGAGGCTTACGACGTAATTCTCGCCAACCTTGACCCAACGCTAAAGCGCCGCTCGCGGCCTGAGAGCGCGACCGAAGTGCTCGACTTCTTCGCCCGCCCGCTTCCTACGGCCGAGATCGCCGCCGTGATGGCCGAGCCAATGATGCCGCCAAACACCGGCGCGGTGCTGGCCGAGCTGCAGGAGCTGACCGCTGACGGCAAGGTCGTCCGCGACCTGCTCGGCGACGACGCGCTCTGGCGCGCCGTCTAAGCGCTCCCCGACTACTGGTAGGTCGCGTTACCGGTGATCGTGATCTGACCGTCGGTGCCCTGAAGGTTGTCGGTCTCGACGAAGGTCAGCCCCGTCGCCTTGATGCCACGGAAGTCGCCCGTGCCGCTGGTGATGTTCATCGTGCCAGTCAGCGTGATCTTGTCGGCGGAGGGGTCGGCTGCGAAGGTGATCTTTGCAACGCCCTTGATCAGCCCGGCGCCGCTACTCAGCGTCACCTTGCCGGCTCCGGTTCCCTTGACCGGGTCGAGGACCCAGTCGATCAGCGTGTTGCCGCTGCCGGTTGGCATTCCGATGCAGGTTCCCTTGTCGGTGAACTTGAACGTCTTGCTGTTCTTCGTCTGGGCCGTTGACGCCGTCATGCTGATCGGTTGAGCGGTGCCTGGGATCGGCCCAAGGCGCGTCGCTTCAACGCGCGCTAGCTTCGCCTTCAGCCGCTTGTATTCGCGCCGCTGGCGCGACGTGCGCTTGACGCCCGGCGCTGCAAGATTGCGCTTCTCGCTCGGGTCGCGCTGCAGGTCGTACATCTCGTATTCGGCCGGCGCGACTCCCAGCGGATCGTAGTAACGGGCAAGCTTCCAGCGCGCCTCACGGATGCTGGAGATGTGGTTGGCGCCATACGGGTGCGCCTTGCTCGCCTGCCCCGACTGGTAGTCGTCGTAGGTGAACATCACATAGTCTTGAACCGACTTGGCCTTCGGGTTCACGAGCAGCTTCGAGTAGTCAACGCCGTTCCACTTGGCGCGTGCCGAAGAGGGCGCGCCAAAGAGCGTCGCGAGAGTCGGCACGAGGTCAAGATGCGAGACGAGCGCGTCGCTGGTGCGTGGCTTCGGGAAGATCTGCGGGTTGGACCAGATCAGCGGCACCTTCATCGACTCTTCATAGAAGTTGAAGTTCTTCTCGCCAACGCCGTCGTGGGCCATTCCCATCTCGCCATGGTCTGCTGTGCGGATCAAGACCGTGTCGTCGAGCAGATTTTGCGCTTCGAGCGCGTCGAGCGTCTGCACGAGGTAGGCGTCCGCTTCTTTCATCAGGTTGCCGTAGAAGTTGAGGTAGCGGCGCTGCTGGTAGCGAGTCAGAATCGGATTACCGACCAGGAAGATCTTGCGGAAGGCCGCCTGAACCTTGGGCTTCGTCTTCAGATTCTCATCAACCGTGCTGGGTAGCTGAATGGCGCCATCAAGGTCGTCGCTTGGGTATTCGCTGTCGGCGAACGACGACGGGTAGAAGAGCACGTCGTGCGGGTTGACGAGCGAGATCACGAGGAAGAATGGCGCCTGCGTTGCGGCAACCGAGTTGATGTAGGCCAGCACGCCTTCATCACCGTCGCTCATGCTGCCGTTGTCGTTCATGAAGCGGTCGTCGTTGTCGCCGCCGCTGTATGGAACCGCTGGGTTGGAGGCTGCGTTGCCGCCGCCCTCGGGGAGCGACTGGTTGGCGCCAGCGTCCTTCGGGTTCCAGCGCTGCGCTCCGTACTGGCCAACGTCGGCCGGCGTCCAATCCTGGACCGTGCCGGCCGCCGTAGTACCGGCTGCTGGCAGCGGGCTCGGCGGCGTCACGGCCTGCTTGGTCATGTGGAACTTGCCCTTCCAAACGACGTTGTAACCGGCTGCGGCCATCACCGTCGCCATGTTCTTCATTTCGGTTGAGAGGGGAACGTTCGGGTACTCGTAGATCGGGTTGCCTGCGCTGTCGAAGGTGTTGTTCATGTTGCTCTCGAGCGTGTGGCGGACCTGATGCTGGGCCGGCATGAAGCCGGTCATCATCGTTGTGCGCGCCGGCGAGCACATGCAGGCATTCGTGAACGAGCTCGTGAAGGTCATGCCGTTCTTGGCGAGGCGCTTCTGGCCAGGGAGGTTCTTGTCAGCCCAGCCCTTCGGGAAGTGCTGGATCGCACGTTCCTGGTCGGTCATGAAGAGGATTACGTTCTTGCCGCCGAATCCAGCGGCCGCAGCGGCCGCGTCAGCGCCGCCGGCGGCGAGGGCTTTGGCAGCGTTGCCGCCGAGCATTAAGGCTGGAGCAGCGGCGGCTGCGCCCTTCAGAAGTTGACCGCGGGTGA
>JANRFB010000057.1 GCA_030725785.1 Solirubrobacteraceae bacterium | reverse complement strand
CGCTTGAAGTCGCTGGCCTCGAGCTGGAGATCTTCCGCGTTGACGCGCTCGCTGAACGCTTCGATGTAGCCCATCTACCCTTCTCGCTGAAAATTCTGCTCGAGAATCTGCTTCGCAACGAGGGCAAGGGCGACGTCACCGCCGCCGACGTTGAGGCGCTCGCTGGCTGGGACGCCGCCGCCGATCCGAGCGTTGAGATCGCGTTCAGCCCAGCGCGGGTTCTGATGCAGGACTTCACTGGAGTCCCCTCGGTCGTAGACCTTGCTGCAATGCGTGACGCCGTTGTTGAACTTGGCGGCGATCCCGCCGCAATCGAGCCGCTGGTGCCGGCCGAACTGGTGATCGACCACTCGGTGCAGGTTGATTCCTTCGGCGCTGCCGATTCGTTCGCGATTAACGCTCAGCGCGAGTTTGAGCGCAACGGCGAGCGCTACAAGTTCCTGCGCTGGGGGCAGCAAGCCTTTGAGCGCTTCCGCGTCGTGCCGCCCGACACCGGCATCGTCCATCAGGTCAACCTCGAATACCTCGCCCGCGTCGTATGCGTTGAGCACGGACAAGCCTTCCCCGACACGCTCGTCGGAACCGACAGCCACACGACTATGGTCAATGGGCTTGGCGTTCTCGGCTGGGGCGTCGGCGGGATTGAAGCTCAAGCGGCAATGCTTGACCAGCCGGTCTCGATGCTGATTCCACGCGTGCTCGGCGTGAGGCTTGATGGCGGACTCCCAGAGGGCGCAACGGCGACCGATCTAGTGCTGACCGTCACTGAGCTGCTGCGTGAACGCGGCGTCGTCGGTTCGTTCGTTGAGTTCTACGGCCCTGGTATTTCGCAGCTATCGCTCGCCGACCGCGCGACGCTGGGCAACATGAGCCCCGAATTTGGTTCGACCTGCGCGATCTTCCCGATCGACGCTGAGACGATTCGTTACCTGCGCTTCACCGGGCGTCCCGAAGAGCAGGTTGAGATCGTCGAGGCCTACGCTCGTGCACAAGGCTTCTGGCATGACGGGGAAGCGATCGAGCCCGTCTTTTCAGATACCGTCGCGATCGATCTCGGGAGCGTCGTGCCCTCGATCGCGGGGCCGCGACGGCCTCAGGACCGCGTTTCGCTAACCAACGCTCAGAGCGACTACCGCGCTGAGCTTCCGAGCTTTGAGAGCGACATCGTTGCTGCAGAGGACGCCGATCTGAAGAACGGCGACGTTGTTATCGCGGCGATCACGAGCTGCACCAACACCTCAAACCCGTCGGTGATGATCGCTGCCGGGCTGGTGGCCAAGAAGGCGCGCGAGCGTGGTTTGACGGTCAAGCCATGGGTCAAGACCTCGTTGGCGCCGGGCTCGAAGGTTGTAACCGATTATCTCGTTCGCGCCGAGCTGCAGGACGAACTCGACGCACTTGGCTTCAACCTCGTCGGCTATGGCTGTACGACCTGCATTGGCAATTCCGGGCCGCTGCCCGACGATGTAGCTGCGACGGTTCGCACCAATGGGCTGACGGTCTGCTCGGTGCTATCGGGAAATCGCAACTTCGAAGGCCGTATCAACCCTGATGTGAAGATGAACTACCTCGCTTCACCGCCGTTGGTCGTCGCTTACGCACTGGCTGGCTCGATGGACGTTGATCTCACGAGCGACGCGCTCGGTCAGGACGGCGAAGGCAACGACGTCTTCCTGCGTGACGTTTGGCCAAGCGGTGCAGAGATCGCGGAGACGGTCGAGCAGGCGGTCCAGTCCGACATGTTCCGCAAGAGCTACGCGCAGGTCTACGACGGCGACGTTAACTGGGCCTCGCTCGAATCGCCGTCTGGTGATCGCTTCGCCTGGAGCGACGATTCGACGTACGTCCGTCGCCCGCCGTACTTCGACGAGATGCCAGCAGAGCCGCTACCGCTAAGCGACATCGCCGGTGCACGCGCCTTGGCGATCCTTGGCGACAGCGTTACGACCGACCACATCTCGCCGGCAGGTGCGATCAAGCCCGACAGCCCTGCCGGTCTCTACCTGCAGTCGCTCGGCGTCAAACCGGTCGACTTCAACTCCTACGGGGCGCGCCGCGGCAACCACGAGGTGATGGTCCGCGGAACCTTCGCCAATATTCGTCTGCGCAACCTGCTGGCGCCCGGCACCGAGGGTGGCGTGACGCGGCACCAGCCGGACGGAGCCGAGATGTCGATCTACGACGCCGCGATGCAGTACGCCGACGAAGGCACGCCGCTTGTGGTGCTCGCCGGCCGCGAGTACGGCTCGGGATCATCTCGCGACTGGGCCGCGAAGGGCACCTCGCTGCTGGGCGTGCGCGCCGTTATCGCTGAGAGCTTTGAGCGGATTCACCGCTCCAACCTGATCGGCATGGGCGTGCTGGCGTTGCAGTTCCCCCAGGGCGACAATGCCCAGTCACTTGGCCTTAAGGGCGACGAGCTGTTCAAGATAAGCGGCGTCGCTGAGGCGCTCAACTCCGGCCGAGTACCAGCTCTGGCAACCGTCAGCGCGGGCGAGCTCCAGTTCGAAGCGGTAGTCAGGATCGACACGCCGAAAGAGGCCGACTACTTCCGCCACGGCGGGATCCTGCCTTACGTGCTGCGTCAGCTCGCTTCGCGCTGAAGGAACTGCGCCAGCGCTTCGTGGTACTCGGGTACGTCGAGCAGGAACGAATCGTGGCCCCAAGGCGATTCGATCTCCGCGTGGCGGGCGCTTAGCTGCCGCGCCTTTAGCTCGCTGACAATCCGCTCCGAGTGGGGGGCAGCAAAGCGCCAGTCGCTGCTGAACGATATTGCGAGGAATTCGGTCGGGTTGCCGCGCAGCTTTTCGTCGAGCCCCTCCTCCTCAAACGGCGTGAAGTAGTCCATCGTTCGCGTTAGGTAGAGGTAGGTCAGCGCGTCGAAGCGGCTGAGGAAGCTTGCGCCCTGGTGGTGGAGGTAGTGCTCGACTTCGAAGTCCGGCCCCAATCCGGGCTCTGTGCCCTCGATCCTGCGCGCACGACCAAACTTGTGCGCGAACGAATCCTCCGAGAGGTAGGTGATGTGGGCCATCATCCGCGCCACGGCGAGCCCGATGTTCGGCCCTCGGCCGCTCCCGTGGTAGCGGCCGCCTTGGAAATCGGGGTCACGCATAATCGCTTCGCGGGCGACGGTTGAGAAGGCGATGTTCATCGCGCTCAGCTCAGCGCTGGCGCAGATCGCGACGCACCGCTCCATTGCCTGAGGGAAGTCGATCGCCCACTGCAGCGCCTGCATGCCGCCAAGCGAGCCTCCCAGTGCAGCGTGGAGCCGGCCAATCTCGAGCTTCTCCAAAAGCCGCCGGTGAACAGTGTTGAGGTCGCGCACGCTGAACATCGGGAACTCGAGGCCGTAGCGCTCGCCGGTCACCGGGTTGACCGACGACGGGCCGGTAGTCCCGCGGCAGCCGCCGAGCAGGTTCGGCGAGATCACGAAGAACCGTTCGGTGTCAATCGGCTTGCCGGGCCCGATCAGCCTGTCCCACCAGCCGCGCCGTTCCGAATCGCCGTGGTGGCCAGCGGCGTGCGCGTCGCCGGTCAGCGCGTGGCAGACGAAGACTGCATTACTGCGGTCCGGGTTAAGCGTGCCGTAGCTCTCGTAGGCAACCTCGACCGGCCCGAGCGTGGCGCCGGATTCGAGAACGAGGGGGTCTTCTTCCGTGAAGCAGACGACCGATTCGGTCTTGACCTCGCCGAGGCCGCCTACTTCCACGGGGTATGGCTCCTTAAGCGGTAGCGGCTACGCGCGACTTCGCGAGCGCCTGGTCGATGTCGCCGAGGATGTCGTCGATGTTCTCGATCCCGACCGAAAGACGGACCGTCTCCTGTGTCACGCCCGCAGACTCAAGCTCTTCTGGGCTTAGCTGTGAGTGCGTGGTCGAGGCAGGGTGGATCGCCAGCGACTTGGCGTCGCCAATATTGGCAAGGTGGCTGAAGAGCTCGAGGCCCTCAATGAAACTCTTGCCGGCTTCGAGGCCGCCCTTTAGTCCGAATGTCACGAGCGCACCGTAACCGCCGGTGAGCACTCTGTCTGCAACTTCTTTGTACGGGCTCGAGTCGAGGCCTGGGTAGTAGACCCATTCGACGTCCTCGTTTGCGGCCAGATGTTCGGCCACTGCCTTGGCATTGGCGTTGTGACGCTCCATCCGCAGAGGCAGCGTTTCGACGCCCTGGAGGAAGAGGAACGAGTTAAACGGTGAGAGCGCCGCGCCGGTATTGCGCAGCAGCACCGTGCGAACACGGCCGATGTAAGCCGCCGGACCGAGCGCGTCGGCCCAGACAACGCCGTGGTAGCTGGGGTCAGGCCCGACGAGGATCTTGAACTTCTCCGGCTGTGAGCTCCAATCGAAGTTGCCGGAATCGATCACAATGCCGCCGATCGAGGTGCCGTGGCCGCCGATGAACTTCGTCAGCGAGTGGACGATGATGTCGACGCCTTGGTCGAAGAGTCGCGCGCCAACCGGCGTTGCGACCGTGTTGTCAATGATCAGTGGCACGCCGATGCTGTGAGCAGCCTCTGCCCAGGCCGGAATGTCGAGCACGTTGAGGCGCGGGTTGCCAATCGTCTCGCCGTAGACGGCCTTCGTGTTCTCGTCGGCCAGCTTGGCGACCGCGTCCGGATCATCGGCGTCGGCCCAGCGCACTTCGATCCCGTACTGGGGAAGCGTGTGGGCGAAAAGGTTGTAGGTGCCGCCGTAAAGCTGGCTGACGGAGATGATGTTGTCGCCAGCTTGGGCGATGTTGAGGATCGAATAGGTGACTGCGGCCTGGCCGGAGGCGACGGCAACGGCGCCGATGCCACCTTCGAGATCGGTCAGGCGCTGCTCAAGGACGCCCGAGGTTGGGTTCATGATCCGCGTGTAGATGTTGCCCGGTACGGCCAGTGCGAAGAGGTCGGCTGCGTGCTGGGTGTCATCGAAGACATAGGAGGTCGTTTGGTAGATCGGGACGGCGCGTGCGTTCGTCGTCGGATCGGGCTCCTGACCTCCGTGGAGGGCAATGGTTTCGGGGCGCTGACTTGACTCTGACATTTCGTTAATAGCTCCTTGTTGCGGGCGAGGGAGATAAAATAGCGTAAATCCGACCGGATTAGCACCTTATTGCTCCAGCGGCGCCCTGTTGGCTTCATTGTGCCTGATTTGCGGCCACTGCGTACGATCGGTCGCTAGGCTCGCTGACAATGGCTATCCCTCCGGTTCTCAACGATCTTCTAACCGCTCACGGCCCGTCCGGCTATGAGGCGACTCCGGCTGGGGTCTGGCGCGATGCGGCCGCTGGCTTCGGCGCATCGGTCGAGGCCGACGTTATGGGCAGCTCGACCGCCCGCGTTGCTGGCACCGGCGACGGTCCGTCGCTTGCAATCGTTGGCCACATCGATGAGATCGGCCTAATCGTCACGCACATCGAGGACACGGGCTTCCTGCGCTTCACCGGCGTCGGTGGCTGGGACGCGCAGGTGCTGGTTGGCCAGCGCGTAGCTGTCGCTACGCGCGAAGGCGTTGTGGCGGGGGTGGTTGGCAAGAAGCCGATCCACCTGCTCGACGCCGACGACCGCAAGAAGGTGCCGGAGATGAAGGCGATGCACATCGACATCGGCGCCGTTGACGGCGACGCTGCGCGTGAGCTGGTTCGCGTCGGTGATGTGGCCGTGATCGCTGGCGACCCCGTTGAGCTGCAGAGCGGCCGCGTGGCATCGCGCTCGATGGACAACAGGCTCGGCTGCTTCGTCGCCTATGAAGCAGCGCGCCTGGTTGCTGAAGCTGGCGGCGCAGCCGGCGAAGTGATCGCCGTAGCCGCCGTGCAAGAAGAGACAGGCTTCGGTGGCTCAACAACGATTGCCCACTCGCTCGAGCCGGGTCTCGCAATCGCCGTTGACGTTACGCACGCGACGGACGCGCCGGGCATTGACGAGAACCAGCTCGGCAAACACCACTTCGGCAGCGGCCCCGTGATCGAACGTGGCACGAGCCTTCACCCGTTGATCTCGGAGCTGCTGATTGAGGCGGCTGAGGCCGAGAAGATTCCTTACACGCTGGCCGCATCGGGCCGTCACACCGGCACCGACGCCGACGCGATCTATCGCTCGCGTGGCGGCGTTCCAACCGGCCTCGTCTCGGTGCCGCTGCGCTACATGCACTCGCCGGTTGAGGTTGTTCAGCTTGACGACGTGGAGAACACGGCCAAGCTGCTTGCGGCCTTTGCTCTGCGGCTCCCGGCTGACGTTTCGTTTGAGCGCTGAGCGCACCGTTGCTGCTGCTCTTCGACATTGACGGAACGCTGCTGCTCAACGGCGCCGACGCCCACGCGGCCGCCGTCGTAGCGGCGCTCTGCGAGGTCTGGGAGGTTGAGCCGCCGCAGCGCGCCCACGGCGTTGAAGCTGCGGGGCGTACCGATCAAGCAATAGCGCGCGACATTCTCGAGCTCGCCGGCATTGCGCCCGAACAGTTCGATCAGCGCCGTGATGATTTCATCGTCGCCGCCGCGAGCCACTACGAGCGACTTGTGCCTGATGATCTAAGCGATCGCTTAGCGCCAAACGCCGCCGAGACGATTGCAGAGGTGCACGCGCACGAGCGGTATCACTGCTCGCTAGTGACCGGCAACATTCAGCAGGTGGCGAGGCTGAAGCTCGGCGCAGCCGGAATCCTCTACCCGTTTACTGAAGGGCAAGGCGGGTTCGGCTCTGACTCGGATGATCGAAACGAGCTGCCTCCGATCGCGCGGATGCGCGCTGGTCAGCTCTGGAACGGTGGCGCTGCCTGGCCCGCTGAGAAAACGGTTGTCATCGGCGACACGCCGCGCGACATCGCCTGTGCTCGCGCCGACGGGACCCTCGTGGTGGCCGTCGCTACTGGCCCGTTCGCCGCCGACGATCTTGCCGATGCTGACGTAGTGATTGAAGACCTGCGCCAGCTTGACGCAGCGCTTGAGTCGCTCAGCTAAAGCGTCCAGTAGGCGTCGCCGCCAACTTCGCGCCGCGTAGCGACCTCGGCGAGAGCGGTAGCTGCCTCATCATGCTCGATCCCCATCACAACGGCGACCTCGCGCGTTGCGAGCGGCTCGGCGGCCCACTCCAGCACTTCACTTACGTTCTCCGGGGCTTCACGGCGTGGCGCATCGGGGGCGAGGTTGGCTAGCGCTACGTCATACGCCGCCCACGGCTGAAAACCGGGGATCGCGACCGGCTCGCCACCGTCGACGCTGATCTCATACGAGGGGCATGTGTAGCGGCGGCCGTGTTCCCAATCGGCGAGGCGCTCATCAAGTGCGAGCGCAGCTGGCAGGGGATGGCGCGCGCGGTGCATGTCGGATGCCAGCGCCACGAGCGTCTCCGCCTGCGCTGACCACTGTTCCAAGTCATGCGCGTCGATCTCGGCATCGGCGGCTGCGGCTGCAATCGTCGCTGGCTCGTCTATCAGCTCGCCGGCAAAGCCACGCACCTGAATTGCGCGCATCAGCGTCTGCTGGTGGCCGGGGGAGTTAAGCCGCGCGGCCACGACGGCGCGGCAGGCCGGCAGCGTTGCGGTAAGACGTTCGCGCTCGGTGGTGTCGATTGGCATTCCGTGCGCCTTCGCGATCATCTCGCCGCCGGCGGCCATCATTGCCGTCGTAATTCCCTTCGCCTCAAATTCGGCGGGGTCTTCGGCGAGGCCAACCATCACAAGCTCCCACGCGGCGTGGTCGCCGTAGAGCCACTCCATTTTGCGGCGAAAAGGTTCGGCTGAGAAGGCCCAGGGGCAGCCCGGGTCAGTGAATAGTGAGATTTCGATCATCGTCATTGGCTCTTAGTCCCTTGTTAGGCGCTTGTAGCTAATCCGGTGTGGTCGGTCGGCCTCGTCGCCAAGCAGCTCGTGGCGGTGCTCCTCGTAGGCCTCGAAGTTTCCTTCAAACCAAGTCACCTGCGAGTCACCCTCGAACGCCAGAACGTGGGTCGCCACGCGATCAAGGAACCAGCGATCGTGCGAGATCACGACGGCGCAACCAGCGAAGCTCAGCAGCGCCTCTTCGAGCGCGCGCAGCGTGTCGACGTCAAGATCGTTGGTCGGCTCGTCGAGCAGCAGCAGGTTGCCGCCGCTTTTAAGCACCTTGGCCAGGTGGAGGCGGTTACGTTCGCCGCCCGAGAGCGTGCCGACCTTCTTCTGCTGGTCGGAACCCTTGAAGTTGAATGACGAGGTGTAGGCGCGCGAGTTCATCTCGCGCTCGCCGACCATTATCTGCTCGTCGCCGCCGCTGATCTCTTCCCAGACCGTCTTATTGTCGTCGAGTGCGTCGCGGCTCTGATCAACGGCCGCGATCTGGACCGTCTCGCCGATCTTAAGCTCGCCCGCGTCGGGCTGCTCGTCGCCTGTGATCATCTTGAAGAGTGTTGACTTGCCAGCACCGTTGGGGCCGATCACGCCGACGATCCCGCCCGGAGGCAGCGAGAAGCTGAGGTCCTCGATCAGCAGCTTCTCGCCAAAGCCCTTCTTTAGATCCTTCGCTTCGACGACGACGCCACCGAGCCGAGGCCCGGCGGGGATGTGGATCTGCACTTGATCGAGCTGAACCGCCGCCTCTTGCGCCAGCAGCTCCTCATAGTTGGAAATTCTTGCCTTCGCCTTCTTGCGCCGTCCCTTGGGGTTCTCGCGGACCCACTCGAGCTCTGAGTTGATCGTCTTTTGGCGCGCCTTCTCCTGCTTGCCCTCTTGGCTTAACCGTGCCTGCTTCTGCTCCAGCCAACTTGAGTAGTTGCCCTCATAGGGGAGGCCTCGGCCGCGGTCGAGCTCGAGGATCCAGCCGGCGACGTTGTCGAGGAAGTAGCGATCGTGCGTTACGGCTACGACTGCTCCCTTGTACTCGGCGAGGTGGCGCTCGAGCCAACCGACCGATTCGGCGTCGAGGTGGTTGGTTGGCTCATCGAGCAGCAGCAGGTCGGGGGCAGTCAAGAGAAGCCGGCAGAGCGCCACGCGGCGGCGTTCGCCGCCTGAGAGTTTCGTCACGTCGGCGTCGCTCGGTGGTAGCCGCAGCGCGTCCATCGCGTACTCAAGTTGGGTGTCAAGATTCCAGGCGTCGGCGGCGTCGATCTTGGCCTGCAAATCGGCGAACTCTTCCGCCGTCTCGTCGGAGTAGTTGGCGGCCAGCTCGTTAAAGCGGTCGAGCAGCGCGCGCGTTTCGCCAACTGCCTCCTCAACATTGCCTTTGACGTCCTTGTCGGGGTCGAGCTGCGGCTCCTGCTCAAGCAGACCGACGCTGGCGCCGGGGGCTAGCTCGGCGTCGCCGCGGTAATCCTCGTCCTGCCCGGACATGATCTTCAGCACGCTCGACTTGCCGGCGCCGTTGTAGCCGAGCACGCCGATCTTGGCGCCCGGATAGAACGACAGCGAAACGTCGCTGAGCACGGTCTTATCCGGCGGATAAGTCTTCGTCAGCTTGTGCATCGTGAAGATGTATTGGTGAGCCATTGCGATGAACGATAGAGCGGCCTGCGATCCTTTCGGCGTGCCATCAACACCCCACGCACTCGAGCTGAGCCACGTCGTCAAGCGATACGGCGAAATTACGGCCGTAAACGGGCTTGATCTCGTTGTCCCTAATGGTGGCTGCGTTGGTCTGCTCGGCCCCAACGGCGCCGGGAAATCGACGACGATGCGGATGCTGACGGCGCAGACGATTGCCGACGAAGGTCAGATAACGGTGCTCGGCCACGAGCTGCCCGGTGATTCAAAAGCGGCGCGGGCCCGGATGGGCGTTGTGCCGCAGCTAGACAACCTCGACACGACGCTGACCGTGGAGCAGAACCTCGTCGTCTTCTCACACCTCTACCGCGTGCCGAAGGCTAGGCGCAAGGCTGCGATCGAGCGCGTGCTGAAGATCGCCAATCTCGGTGAGCGGCGTGATTCGAAGGTCGATGAGCTCTCCGGCGGAATGCGCCGTCGGCTGCTTATCGGTAGGGCGCTGATTCACCAGCCGCAGCTAGTGTTGCTCGACGAGCCGACTGTCGGCCTTGACCCCCAAGTGCGCCAAGAGCTTTGGGCGCTGATCGACCTGCTCCGCAGCGAAGGCGTCTCGATCCTGATGTCGACCCATTACATCGAGGAGGCTGAGCGGCTCTGCGATTCGGTCACGATCGTCTCGCACGGATCTGCCGTTGCTGTCGGCGCGCCGACCGATCTGGTCGCCGAGCACGCGGGGCGCGACGCTGTCGAGATCTACGGCTCGCCGGAGCGCCTTGTCGAAGTTGAGGCGGAGATGGCGAAAGAAGGCTTCCCAACCCGCCGCACCGGTACCTCGATCGCCGTGCTCGGGCTCGACGACGCTGCCGGCCGCGCCCCGGCAGGCGAGCGCAGGCCGGCCAACCTTGAGGACGTCTTCGTGCTTTTGACCGGCGAGGAGATCGCGTGAGCACGGTGCCGCTGGAAGAGCGCGAGCCGGGCCGCCTTGAACGGACGGCGATCGGCGGCGTCTTGGTGCGCGAGATCATCAACTTCTCGTCCTATTGGCGCTCGACGACCTTCTCCTCGACTGTCGAACCAACGATCTACCTGCTCGCCTTTGGCTTCGGCTTCGGCTCACTCGTCTCGGTCGTTGGCGGCTACGACTACATCGATTTCGTTGCCACCGGCACGGTTGCCACGGCAGTTCTTTTCTCGAGCATCTTTCCGGCGATGTTCGGCACCTTCATCAAGTACAAGTTCCAGCACACCTACGATGCGATTCTGGCGGCGCCGGTAGACACGGAAGAGCTGGTCACCGGCGAAGCGCTTTGGCTTGCAATGCGGGCATCGGTCTACGGCTGCGCGCCGCTGCTGGTTGGCCTCGTTTTTGGCCTTGATCCAAGCTGGGGGATGCTCGCCGTTCCCGCGATCAACTTCGTCGCCGGCTACGGATGGGCCTGCACCGGAGTGGCGATCGCCGGGTGGCTCAAGGGAATCGAAAACTTCAACTACGTCACCAGCGCTGTGATTACGCCTCTATTCCTCGTCGCTGGAACTTTCTTCCCCTTGACCGGCCTGCCGGGCTGGGTTCAGGCGTTGGCGCAGCTAAATCCACTCTTCCACTGCGTGCAGCTGGTTCGCCATGCCGCCTTCGGCTGGGAGGGCTGGGCCGACGTTTGGAACTTCGCCTTCCTGATTACCTTCGGCCTTTTGATGTGGCGCGTAGCAATAGCGGCGATGGAACGGAAGCTGATCGACTAGCGTCTATTACGTATGTCCAATGTGCTTGACATCGAGCAGTCGACGCTCCTTTTGGAGCTGACGCCGCCGTTCGACAAGCGCGACGTTCAGCTTGCTCGTAGGCGGCAGGCGAAGGTTTGGCACCCGGACCTAGCGCCGCCCGGCAAACAGGCCGCGCATGAGCGCCACCTTCAGGCGATTAACCGTGCTGCCGACCAGCTTGAGCAGTTGGCCGAGACGATGCGTGGCGGCCGCGTCAGCGCCAACGCCGTCAAGGTAAGCGCCGCCGCGGCGCGCAAGGCTCGCGCTGAGGAAGGGCAGCGCGCCTGGGAGGCCGAGCAGCGCCGGCAGGAGTCGGACGAGGATCGCAAGGTCAACGATCCCTTCTCCTCGCAAGTGCCCGACCATTCCGTTGTTCACCGCTACGCCCGCTGCCTCTCCTACCCGGAGTGGGGAGTGGGGACGGTCAGCGGGATCTACTTCACCGGTGGCGGCGACGACATCCAGCAGTGGGCGCGCGTCAGCTTCCAGCCCGGGGTTCGCACCGTTCCGGCCGACAGCCTCCAGTTCGTCGACTTCTCCAAGCCCGACCCGGGGGCCGACCGCGTCGAGCGCTTCATGACCGCTGCACGCCACGCGCTTGCCGAGGGCGAGTATGGCCTCGCGGCGCAACGGCTGATCTACGCCCGCGACGCCGACCCGCAGAACCCGGCCGTGCTGCGGCTTATGACCTTCGCCTTCTGGCAAGACGGCGAGATTGACGCGGCCGCGCGATCGGTTCGTGCGTGGGCGCGCGTCGAGCCCGAGCGCCCAGCGCCGCAGCGGTTTGCTTCGCGAATATACGAACAGATGAGAGCCTTCGACTTGGCCAGCGAGGCTGCAGAGCGCGCCGCCGCACTGGCGCCGCAGGATGCCGATGCGTGGGAGCGCGTGGGCCGGCTGGCACTTCGTACCGGCAACCCTTCGCGCGCTGCTGAGGCGCTCGAGCAGGCTCGCGAATTGGCGCCGACAGTCGAAGGGCTGCTTGATCTGGCGCTGGCGAACCAGCTACTTGGCGAGCTTGGCGGCGAGCTGACGGCATGCGAGCAGGCAACCGTGCTCGAGCCCGAATTTTCACCGGCTTGGTCGCGCCTCGCGCACGCGCTCGCACGCAGCGACCGCGTTAGCGACGCGATCGCTGCGGCCGAACGCGCACTGGCGCTTGACCCCGGCGATATCGAGCTAAGGGAGCTGCTCGATCAACTGCTTGAGCGCGAGCCGCGCGCGCTGCCGGCGGCTTAGCCGTGAAACCGCAACAAAGCCGTGTTTCTTGTGTTTCTAGTCGTATGGCCGCCGTGCCAGAACCTTTACACATTCGATCGCCAAAACTCGCGGCTCTTGTGCCGACCAAGTTGAGGCTCACTTTGGCGTTTTGCTGCGCCGTCGCAATGCTCTCACTCGGCGGCGTTTCGACGGCCTCGGCAGCCGAAACTGGAATCAGCGTTGACGGCAGCGCCGCCACCGCGATCGCCGACGCCAACGCGCTTGGCGTCGATTGGGTGAGGCGCTTCGTCGACTGGAACGCGATGCAGCCCGACAGCGCGACCTCATACGCGGCCAGCGCGATCGCCGAGCTCGATGATTTTGTAACGCGTGCACACGCATCTCGCAGGAAGGTTGCTCTGACAGTCCTTGGCGCGCCAACTTGGGCCAACGGATCAAGCGATGCGCGCGTCGCTCCTCAAGATCCCAACCAGTACGCCAGCTTCATCGGCAGGCTCGCCGAGCGGTACAAGGGGCGCGTCCAGTCGTGGGAGATCTGGAACGAACCCGACGAGGCTGAGTTCTGGCATGGAACGACGCCGAGCCCCGCCGCTTACGCTCCGCTGCTGAAGGCTTCGTACACGGCGATCAAGGCCGCCGACCCGACGACGCAGGTTGTTGCCGGCCCGCTTACCGGCAACAACTATGAGTTCGTCGAAGGGCTCTACAGCGAAGGCGCCGGTGGCTCGTTCGACGCCGTTGGCGTCCACACCGACACTGCTTGTGGGATCAACGCGCCCGACATTTTCTACAACGAGAACGGCCGCATCGGCCGCTTTACATTCCTTGGCTTCCGTGAGGTTCACTCGGTGATGGTTGCCCACGGCGACGGCAACAAGCCGATCACGATGTCGGAGATGGGCTGGTCGACGACGACGCTGACCTGCGACCGCGGCAAGTGGGCCGGGCAGAAGGACGCCGGCGTGAGCGAAGCGTCCCAGGCCGCATTCCTGACGCAGGCCTACCACTGCCTCTCCGGCTACCCCTACATGCAGATGGGAGTCTGGTTCAGTACCCGTGACGCGGGTGCTGCTGAAAGCGAGCTGAATCGCTACGGACTGCTGCGCTGGAACGGCACGAAGCGCGGCTCGTGGGCGGCGATGAGACAGGTGGCGACGGAGGGCGACAAGTTAACTACTGCATGCGGCGACCTCGAACCCCCGACGATCAAGATCCTCTCCCCAGTTGCCTCCACGCAGTACCAGGACCAGCTCTACATTGCCGCGTCGGGCCACGACCCCGACAGCAGTATGCGGAGCCTTCGCTTCTATCTAGAGGGCAAGGTCGTAGGCGCGGCGGCGGTCAAGAACGACGAGGTTTTGGAGCGCACCGTTGATGCTTCGTCGTTGCCGTACGGACCGGTGACGCTAAAGGTGCGTGCGATAGACGGCGCCGGTGCAGTCAGTTACAGCGAGGTGGTATTCAACCGAACACGGATGAGCACGCTGGCGCCGCAGAAGACGGCGCTCTCGTTCAAGCTGACCGGTAAGACGGCGACGAAAACAATCACTGGGCGCCTGAGTGTTCCGGGCACTCAGCTGATGCCGACCGGAAAGGTGCTGATCCGCTGGGAGCGCTACGTGCGCAAGCAGTGGGTCAAGAGCAGGGTCGCTTACCACTGGTCGTCGCGGTTCGCGACGCTAAAGAACCCCGTCTCGACCTTCGTTTTTAAGCGCACGCTGAAAGGCAAGGGCCGCTGGCGCGCGACCGCGACCTACGCCGCCAGCGGCCCGTTCGCCAAGTCGGTGGCGGTAAAGACGATTCGAATTCGTTAGCCTCGGCGCCAATGCGCTTGCTCGTTGCCCGCTGCGAAGTTATCTACACCGGCCGCCTCGACACAGTCCTGCCGCAGGCGCTGCGCTTGGTGATGCTCAAGGAAGACGGTTCGGTGATGATCCACGCCGACAGCGGCGGCTACAAGCCGCAGAACTGGATGACGCCGCCGACTGTGATCGAACACCATGGTGATCCGCTCGAGCGGATCACGGTCCGCAAGCGCGCTGGCAAGACTGAGGACCGCTTGGAGATTCACATCTCGGAGTTGATCTCCGACGTCGAGCACGACATGGGTGAGGCAGCAGAGCTGGAGAAGGATGGTGTTGAGGCTCACCTCCAGGAGGCACTCGCTGACGCGCCGCAGTTCTGCGGCGAGGGCTTCCGTCTCGTACGGCGGGAATGGCCTACCGACATTGGCCCGGTAGACCTGATGTGTCGCGATCCGGGTGACGGCTGGGTCGCGGTTGAGATCAAGCGCGTTGCGACGATCGATGCCGTCGAGCAGCTAACGCGCTATCTCGAATTCATCCGCCGCGACCCGGCGATGACCGATTGCCGCGGCGTGCTCGCGGCGCAGGAGATCAAGCCGCAGGCACGGACGTTGGCTGAGGATCGCGGGATCGCCTGCGTTGAGATTGACCTCGCTGTAGTGCGCGGTGAGCGTGAGCCTGAGCTGACGCTGTTTGAGCCCTGAGCGGGACTCAATCGACGAGCGCGGCTGCGAAGGCGCTCAGCGCGATCGGGTCGCGCAGCGGCGGCCCGTGACCGAATAGCACCAGCTTCGGTTGTAGCGCCGCAAGGCGCCGAGCGCTCTCGCGGTTCTGCGCCGGATCGGGCGTGAAGAAACCGGGCGGCGTGTGTAGCCCCACGGCGGTCGTCGCGAGGCTCATGTTGAAGAAGACGTCGCCGCAGATCAGCGTGCCGTCCTCCTCGCGCCAGTAGGCGAGGTGGCCGGGGCTATGGCCCGGGGTTTCGAGCGCAACGAAGCCCGCAGCCAGCTCATCGCCTTCGCGCAGCTCGCGGTCCGGCTCGACGCCGGGGAATTTCATGTAGCTCTTCAGCGCGGAGCGGCCAAACGGCACATCGCCCGGTTCGGATCGCCCGCTGCGAAGCCCGGCGGCGTCATCGGCGCCAACCCAGATCGGAATTCCAAGCATTGACTTCAGCTTTTTCGAACCGCCGGCATGGTCGGCGTGGGCGTGCGTAAGCGCGTGCGCGTGGATCGTTCGGCTGGCGGTCGCACGCAGCAGCTTCTTGAAGTGGAGCGGGTAGCCGGAGTCGACCAGCACGTCGCCGACCAGGTAGGCGTTGACTCCGCTACGCGGGGTTAGCGGGAGTTGGTAAACGTCGCGAGCAACCATCTGCATTGAGCAAGCGTATAGCGGCCAGCGCGAAAGAGGCGATGCGCCATAGAGTGTTGGCTATGTCTGAAACCACTGAGAGCGCGGTACTCACGGAGCGCCGCAAAAACATCCTGATCATCACGATCAATCGCCCGGATAAGCGCAACGCAGTCAACAAGGCTGTCGCCGACGGAATCGGCGATGCAGTCGAGCTGCTCGACACCGATGACACCCTGACGCTCGGCATCTTGACCGGCGCCGGCGGCGGATTCTGCGCCGGCATGGACCTCAAGGGCTTCGCCTCGGGCGAGACCCCTTGGCACCCAACGCGCGGCTTTGGCGGCATCGTTCAACAGCCGCCGGCGAAGCCGCTGATCGCCGCTGTCGAAGGCTTCGCGGTTGCTGGCGGGCTTGAGATCGCCTTGGCCTGCGACATGCTTGTCGCCGCCAAGGGCGCGAAGCTCGGCGTGCCGGAGGTGAAGCGCTCGCTCGTAGCTGCAGGTGGCGCCCTGCTGCGCCTGCCGCGCAAGCTCCCACTGAACGTTGCGACAGAAATGGCATTGACCGGCGACCCAATCTCAGCCGAGCGCGGTTACGAGTTGGGGCTGGTAAACCGCCTCGCCGAGCCGGGCAGCGCGCTCGATGCGGCGGTCGAGCTGGCCGAGCAGATCGCCCGCAACGGACCGCTCGCACTTGGCGCGACGAAGCAGATCCTTGAAGCCCGCCGTGATTGGACCGACGAAGAGTTCTGGGACAAGCAGATGGAGATCGCCGGCCCTGTATTTGGTTCAGAGGACGCGCAAGAGGGCGCAGTTGCCTTCACCGAGAAGCGCGAGCCGGTCTGGAAGGGCCGCTGAGCTTAAGTTCCGGAGGAGCTCTCGCCGCTTAGCGTCGCGACGAGCGATCGTGGCCCGCCGTGGTCGCGGTGTTCGCAGAGGTAGATCCCTTGCCAGGTGCCTAGGGCGAGCGAGCCGTTCGTGATCGGCAGCAGCAGCGACGGGCCGGTGATCATGCTCTTGATGTGAGCCGGCATGTCGTCGGCGCCTTCGAGCGTGTGCGTCCACGGAAAGCTTTCGGGTACGGCGGCATCGAGCCAGTTGCGTGTGTCGTCGCGAACGTCGGGTGAAGCGTTTTCTCCCAGCGTCAGCGAGGCTGACGTGTGGCGGATGAAGAGTTGGCAGAGGCCGACCGAGAAGACTTCGAGTTCGTCCAACGCGTCGAGCACCTCGCCGGTCACAAGGTGAACGCCACGTGGCCGAGGCTGAAGCGTAATCTGAGCTTGGCTCCACACGCCACCATCGTCGCAGCTAACGACTGCGGCGGCGAGCCTCTGCTATGGTTGCACACGCAACTACTCTTACTCGAAAGGCAAGCCTATGACCGACTCAATCGCCTCACACACTTGGAACCTTGTCCAGTCGCACTCAACTGCTGCGTTCTCAGTCCGCCACATGCTGGTTGCCAACTTTCGCGCAAACTTCGACAACATCGAGGCGACGCTGACCGAAGTTGACGGGCAGATCTCGCTCAGCGGCAAAGTTCGCACCGACGCGATCGTCGTCAAGGACCAAAACCTCTACGGCCACCTCCAGAGCCCCGAGTTCTTCGATACCGAGAACACTCCTGAGATCAGCTTCGTCTCCACCTCGGTCACCCGCGACGGTGACAAAGCAGAGGTTGTCGGCGATCTGACGATCAAGGGGATCACCCACTCGGTAGTTGCGAGCGGTCACATCACCGACGCAGTCGAAGACGCGATGGGCAACACGAAGCTCGGCGTCGGACTTGAGACGACAATCGACCGCAACGCCTTCGGCCTCGACTGGAACGCACCGCTGCCGAAGGGTGGATTCGCGCTTTCCAACGACGTCAAGATGACGATCGATCTCGAGTTTATTTCGGCCTGATCAGCGTTCGCCCGGAGTTTTGTCCGGGAACGGGCTGACCTCGATCTGAGGATCGAGCGCGTCGGCGAGGATTCTCTGCTGCTCGGCGTTATGGGCGGCGGGGTATCCCTCGCCCGGTGAGGCCCGTTCGGGGCGGCCGATGTAGCCAAGTTCGAAGCCCTCGGGGAGGATCTGCATCAGGCGCGGGAACATGTACTCGCGCGCACCCATGTTGCGCGGCTCCTCTTGAACCCAAACGATCTCCTCAAGGTTCGGGTAGCGGGCGAAGAGTTCGCGCAGGTCGCCTTCAGGGAACGGGTAGAGCTGCTCCACGCGTCCGATTGCGACGCGCTCGTTGCCCTCGCGTCGCTCGTGGCCGACCAGGTCGTAGTAGATCTTGCCGGTGCAGAGCAGCAGCCTTGTGATCTTCTCCTCCGGTACGCGCGGCTCGGCGAGGACGGGGTAGAAGCGCTTCTCGGTCAGGTGGCTGAGACGGTTTGTAGCTTGAGGCAAGCGCAGCAGCGATTTCGGCGTCATGATCACCAGCGGACGGCGCTTGGCGATCGTCGCTTGGCGGCGGAGCAGATGGAAGTACTGGGCCGGTGTAGTCAGGTTGGCGACGCGCATGTTGCCTTCGGCGCAGAGCTGAAGAAAGCGCTCAAGCCGCGCTGAGGAGTGCTCTGGTCCGGCGCCCTCGTAGCCGTGAGGCAGCAGCAGCGTCAGCCGCGAGCTTTCGCCCCACTTGGCAAGACCGCTCGCGATGAACTGGTCGATGATCACCTGGGCGCCGTTTGCAAAGTCGCCGTACTGGGCCTCCCAGAGCACGAGTGTGTCGGGGGACTCCTGCGCGTAGCCGTATTCAAAGCCAAGGCAGGCCGCCTCCGAGAGCGGGCTGTTGTGGATTTCAATTGGCGCCTGAGCTTCCGGCAGGTGCTGGATCGGCGAGTAAGTCAGGCCCGTGGTGGCGTCGTGGAATACGAGGTGCCGCTGGCTAAATGTGCCGCGTTCAGAGTCTTGGCCCGTCAGACGGATCGGCACGCCCTCGGTCAGCAGCGAAGCAAACGCGAGTGACTCGGCCTGGGCCCAGTCGATGCCGCCCTCCTCGCCTACCGCGACGCGACGACGATCGAGCTGGCGCTGGAGCTTGCCGTGGGTATCGAAGCCTTCGGGGACTGTCAGCAGCTGCTCACTGAGCAGTCGCAGCGATTCGTCGGAGACCTTGGTGTCGAACTTTGGGCTCTTCGTGCGGTCAAGCAGGTACTCGCCGGTCACCTGCTCGAGATTATCCAGCGCCGCCGCTTCCTTGATCCGCTCCTTGAGCTCTTGGTGCTCGCCGCTGAGCTTGTCCCAAACCTGTTGCTGCCAGCGCTCGACTTCATCGCGCGTTACGACGCCGGCCGTGATCAGCTTCTCGGCGTAGAGCGTGCATGCGCGGTCATGACGCTTTATCGCGGCGTACATTTCGGGCTGCGTGTAGGCCGGCTCGTCGGCCTCGTTGTGGCCGAAGCGGCGGTAGCCGATCAGGTCGATCAGAACGTCGTGGCCGAACTCGGCGCGGAATGCCATCGCCAGGTCCACGGCGGAGATGCAGGCCTCGACGTCGTCGGCGTTGACGTGGATGATCGGAACGTCGAAGCCCTTCGCCAGATCGGATGCCCAGTGCGTTGAGCGCGCGTCTTCGATGTCGGTCGTAAAGCCGACCTGGTTGTTTTGAATCAGATGCAGCGTGCCGCCGACCTTGTAGCCATCGAGAGCCTGAAGGTTGAAAGTCTCTGCGACGACGCCCTGACCAGGCAACGCAGCATCGCCGTGGAGAATCACCGGCATTGCCAAATTTGGGTTGCGCTCAGCGACGGGGCCGCTGCGGTTGGTCTGCGCGGCGCGAGTGGCACCGATCACGACCGGGTCGACCGACTCCAAGTGGCTCGGGTTGGATTCCAGTTTGACTAGCACGCTCGCGCCCTCGCGCAAAGTGAAGTCGCGTTTGTATCCGTGGTGGTATTTGACGTCGCCGGTTCCGCCCTGTGGGATCTCGGTCACTGCTTTGACTACCTGAACCGTCGAGGTGCCTTCGAACTCGCCGAAGATCGTTTCGTAGGGGCGCCCGAGGTTGTGGGCGAGAACGTTTAGGCGGCCGCGATGGGCCATCCCGATCACCACCTCGCGGGCGCCGGCACCAGCTGCCAGCTCCACCGCCTCGTCGATCATCGGCACCGTCATGTCGAGCCCTTCGATCGAGAACTGCTGCTGGCCGAGGTAGGCCTTGTGCATGAACCGCTCGAGTGCATCGACGGCCAGCAAGCGCTGCAGCAGCGCCCGCTGGCGATCGGGCGATAGAGGTTTGCGGTAGACGCTGCCTTCGATCCGCTCGCGCAGCCAGGTGCGCTGGCGATGGCTTGAGATGTGCTCGCTCTCGTAAGCCATCGTGCCGGTGTAAACGTCGCGCAGGTAGGGCAGCGATTCGGCGAGGTTTTCGCCTGGCACGTAGATTCGCAGCAGCTTTGATGGGATTCGGCGCATCATCGCGTCGGTCAGGCCGAGCCCCTCCGGGTCGAGCGCGGGGTCGCCTACCGGGTCGGTGCCGAGTGGGTCGAGCGTCGCCGCGAGATGGCCGTGGGTGCGGAAGGCCTTCACCAGCGCCGTCGCCTTCTGCACCGCCTGCATGATCTCGAGCAGCCACTCGCCGGAACGCTCGCCCTCGGCGGCAGCGACAGGGGCAGCGGCCCGCGGCGCTTGCGGCGCTGCGCTGAGCGGAACGCCAAGCGATGCGAAGAGCTGGTCATAGAACTCGTGCTCACCGCTTAGCTGGGCCTCAACGGCCTGAAGGAAGCGGCCCGATTCCGCTCCTTGAATCACGCGGTGGTCGTAGGTCGAGGTGACCGTCATCACCTTCTCGGCGCCGATTGCCGCGCCGGCGTTCTCAAGCCCAACCGGATAGCCGATTGAGCCGGTGGCGACAATCGTTCCCTGCCCGGGCATCAAGCGCGGCACCGATGCGCCGGTGCCAATCCCGCCCGGGTTTGTGAGCGTCATGTTGGCGCCAACGAGATCATCGGCCGAGAGCGTGTTTGTGCGGGCCTTGTCGATTAGCTCATCGAAGGCCGCCTTGAAAGCGACGAAGTCCATCGCACCTGCGTTTGTGATCACCGGCACCATCAGAGTGCGCGAGCCGTCCTTCTTCTCGACGTCGACGGCGATGCCGAGGTTGACGGCGCCGTCGTCGGCGCGCATTGGCTTGCCGTCCTGCTCGAGGAAGTGGTTCGTCATCACAGGCATCTGGTCGGCCGCCGTCCGCGCAATCGCCCAGGCAATCAGATGTGTGAAGGAGACTTTGTGGCCAGCCTCTTTGAGTTCCTTGCGGCGACCGTCCATCTGCGTGACCGAGATCGTGCGGATCGAGGTTGCGGTTGGGATTGTGAGGCTCTCGTCCATGTAGCGAGCCAGCATCGCCGCGCCACCGCGAAGCTCCGTCAGGCTGGCGGCCGGTGTTGCGCCGTTGCCGCCGGAGCTGGCGGCCAGAACGTCTGCTTTGGTCACGCGGCCACCGGCGCCGCTGCCGCTGACGGACCCAAGCGCTACCCCTTCGGCCGCTGCGACGCGGGCCGCGACCGGTGAAACGCGCAGGCCATCAGGGACCGCTGCGGGGCTTGCAGCGCCGTTGCTGCCCGCCGGCTCGCTGCCGCCGCTGGCGGGCTTGGCAGGGGAGCCGGCCCCGACCTCCATGCGCGCGATCAGCTGACCGACGGCGATCGTGTCACCCGACTCGGCGAGCAGCTCGGTGATCTTGCCGCTGGCCGGTGCCGGAAGTTCAACGTCAACCTTGTCGGTCGAGAATTCGACGATCGTCTGACCGTCATCGACGCTGTCGCCGGGCTTCACAAGCCATTCCAGCAGCGTCCCTTCGCTGACCGATTCACCGGCCGACGGAGCGACGATGTCGATGATTTCGGCTGGACTCGTCTCTGCCGCCGCCTCGGCCGGCGCGTCGGCCACTGGTGCAGAGCCGTTGTCGGGCGCCGCTTCGCCGGCCTGAATCTCAGCCAGCAGGGCACCAATTTCAACCGTCTCGCCTGCCGAAGCGTGAATCTTCAGCAGTGTTCCACTGACCGGGGAGGGGATCTCGGCATCAACCTTGTCGGTTGAGACCTCTACCAGCGTTTCACCAGTCTCAACCTGGTCGCCCTCCGTCTTGAGCCACTCAAGAACGGTGCCTTCATTCACC